>CALFSR010000116.1 GCA_937916565.1 uncultured Bacillota bacterium
CGCGCGGCGGCAAGACGCGGCGGACACTTTGCCGTCACGGCGACGCTGATCGCCGCCATCCCCTTCCAGCGCTTGCGCCGGCCGCGCCCGCCCCTGGCCGTGCGGGTGTTGCCCGCGGATCTGCGTTGGCGGCGCCGAAAGCCTAGGCCCAAGAGCTTGTACATCCTCGCGGTGGACGGCTCCGGTTCCATGACCGCCGCGCGCATGCACACGGCCAAAGGCGCGGGATTGAGAATCCTGCAGGACGCGTACCGTGACCGCCGCTACGTAGCGCTCATCGACTTCCGCGACCAGGCGGCGCGGCTTTTGTGCCCGCCCGGCCGCAGCTCGGCCCTCCTCCGCCGCCACATCGCCGGCCTGCCCAGCGGCGGCGGCACGCCCCTGCCGGCGGCCCTGGTCCTGGCGGGGCGCCTTGCCCACCGGTGGCGGCTGCGCCATCCCGATGGCCGCGTGACGCTGGTACTGTTCACCGACGGGAAAGCCAACGTGCCCCTCGCCGCAGGCCGTGCCGCCGTGGCCTCTTCGGCGGCCGGCGCCGCCGGCCAAGCAGATCTCCGCCGCCGGCAAGCCCAGGCGGACGCAGCCCGGCTCGGCGCCACGCTACGCGCCCTTGCGGTCCGCACCGTTGTCGTAGACACGGCACCCACCGGAACGGGCGGTACGTTGCACAGCCTCGCCGGAAATCTCGGTGCGATCATCGTGCGCGTGGCGCCCAAACCGCCCGGCTTCCGCCGCCGTTGACCCTTGTGCGGCGCCCCGGCCCGCTGCCGGGCATGTACAGAGGAGCGACCCGCTAAGTGGCACTCCCTGCCGGTACCGCCGCGGGCGGCATCCAGGGTGCCAGCCGCTCGCTGGGCCACCACTCCACGACACGATCAAAAACGTGCGCAAAGTGCCGGGCCAGCGCGGCATGCACCTCCCGCATATCCACCGGCCTGCCCAGGAGCGCCTGCATGGACGTCACCGCACGGTTGGTCAGGCCGCAGGGTACGATGCCCAAGAAGTAGCTCAGGTCGGTGTTGACGTTAAGGGCAAAACCATGGCTCGTGACGGCCCGGGTGAACTTGACGCCGATGGCGGCCACCTTCGCGTTGTCGACCCAGACGCCGGTCATGCCGGGAACCCGCTGCCCTTGGATGCCGTAGTCAGCCAAGGTGCGGATAAGGACCTCCTCGATGTCCCGCAGGTAGCGGTGGGGATCGAGGCCCCGGTCCCGCAAGGATACGATGGGGTAGCCGACGGCCTGGCCGGGGCCATGGTAGGTGACGTCACCGCCCCGGTCCACATGGTAGACGGTCACGCCCTTCGCCTTCATGGTCGCCTCATCCCAGAGGATATGGCGCCCGTCCCCTCCCCGGCCGACGGTGTATACATGAGGATGCTCCACCAGCAAGAACAGGTCGGGCACGTCGCCGGCGATCCGAGCTCGCACGAGGGCGGCCTGCAGCTCCCATGCGCGGCCGTAATCCCAGCGCCCCAAGTCCACCGCCAGGCAGCGGGGGCGTTCGGCGCGGACTTCGCCCTGCTCCCTCACACCTGGACGCCACCCAGTTTCTGCACTTGCTCGTGGGCGTGATAGGAGCTGCGAACGAGCGGCCCGGATTCCACGTGGGGAATGCCCAGGCTCTCGCCGAGGCGCTTGAGCTCCGCGAACTCTTCGGGCGTGTAGTACTTTTCGACGGGCAAATGCTTGACGCTCGGCCGCAAGTACTGGCCGATGGTCATGATATCCACCCCGGCCGCCTGCACGTCCCGCATGACCTGCTCAATCTCCGCCCATGTCTCACCGAGGCCGACCATGATACCCGTCTTGGTAAGCACCGCCGGGTCCAAGTCCTTTGCGCGCCGCAGAAGCTCCAGCGACCGCTCGTAGATGGCCTTTGGCCTGACCCAAGGATAGAGGCGCGGCACGGTCTCCAGATTGTGGTTGAGGATGTCGGGCCGGGCCGCCATCGTGATCTGAAGCGCGTCCCAATTGCCCTGGTAGTCGGGGATGAGCACTTCCACGGACGTCCCCGGGCACCGCTCGCGGATCGCGCGGATGGTGCCGTGGAAAATCTCCGCCCCGCCGTTGATGAGATCGTCGCGGGTTACCGACGTGATCACCGCATGCTTGAGGCCCAGGGTCTCCACCGCCTCGGCGACGCGCTCGGGTTCGGCCCAGTCCAGCTCGGTCGGCCGGCCCGTCTTGATGGCGCAGAAACCGCACGCCCGGGTGCAGATGTCGCCCAGGATCATAAAGGTGGCGGTCCCGTGCTCCCAGCACTCAAAGATGTTGGGGCACTGGGCTTCCTCGCAGACGCTGTGCAGCGACAGGCCCCGCATGAGATCTTTGAGCCTGCGGTAGTTGGGTCCGAGGGTGGCCCGCACCTTAAGCCACGGCGGCTTGCCGGTCGGGTTGTAGTTTTCCGAGCGCTTCGGCGGCCGCCGGCGCAGCACCGGCTCCGCGGGCGGCGCGTCCACGGGCAAAAGCGGCAATTCTCGCTCCATTGTCGTCCACTCCTATCTTGCGCGGCGGCAGGCGCCGCCGGCACCGCAGGCCTGCGTCAGTACAAGGGTGTGTCCGGGCCAATCGCCTCAAGCCGGCGTTTCACGCTCTGCAGGAACCGGCCTGCGTAAAGGCCGTCCGTCACGCGGTGGTCAAACGACAGGCAGACGTTCATCATGCACCGGATGCCGATCGCGTCGCCGATGACGACCGGCCGCCGCACGATGGCCTCCATCGTGATGATGGCCGCCTGCGGCGGACTGATGATCGGGTACGAAGCCACGGAGCCAAAGGCACCCGTGTTGTTGACGGTAAACGTCGCCCCCTGCACATCATCGACCGTCAGCTTGCCGGCGCGGCCACGGCCCACGAGGTCCGCCAACGACCGGGCGAGCCCGGAAATGCTCAGCCTGTCCGCATCCCGGATGACCGGGACGACGAGCCCGTCCTCAAGCCCGACGGCAACGCCGATGTGGATGCGCTTCTTCACCACGATACGGTCGTCCTGCCAGCTGGCGTTGAGGTGGGGGAACTCCTTAAGGCTCTCCACGACGGCCTTGATGAAGAAAGGCACGTATGTGAGACTGACGCCCTCACGGCGGTGGAAGTCTTCCTTGGCCCGCTCCCGCAGGGCGACCAGGGGCGTGACGTCCACCTCCACCATAGTCCAAGCGTGAGGCACCGTCTGCTTGCTCTGGGACATGCGCTGGGCAATGGCCCGGCGCATGGGATCGGCAGGTATGACCAGGTCGTCCAGGCCGGCCGCCGCCCCGGGAAACGCCCGAGGATCGGGTGCTGCGGCCGCGGGGCCCATGGACGGGGCTAAAGGCGCCGTGACCACGCCGCTGGCCGTCACTGCGGGCTTCCCCGGAGGAACGCTCAGGCCTTGCCCTTCCACGAAGGCGAGCACATCCCGCTTCGTCACCCGGCCGCCCGCACCCGTGCCCGGCACCTGCCTGAGGTCGACCCCGTATTCGGCTGCCAGGCGGCGCACCAGAGGCGAGTAGACGCCCCTGGGCAACGGCGCGCCGGCTCCGGCGACGCTCGCGGCCGCCGGCCGAGCCGTTGCGCCGCTCCCGTCTCCCGTGGGAGCGAGGACCGCCGCAAAAGGCGCGCCGCCCGTCTTGCCGGTGCCGGAGGCGTGCTCGCCGCAGTCTTCGGCGTCAGCGGCGAGCACCGCGATGGGCGTGCCCACGGGCACCGTCGTCCCGGCTTCGACCAGAATCGCCTGCACGACGCCGCTCACGGGCGACGGGATTTCCGTGTTGACCTTGTCGGTGACGACTTCCACCAGCGGCTCGTATTTTTCCACCCGATCGCCGACGGCCTTCAGCCACGTGCCGATGGTGCCCTCGACGACGCTCTCTCCAAGCTGGGGCATGGTTATCGTCGTCTCTGCCATCGCGTTCGTTCGTCACCTCCAGCTTTCAAAGCCGCGCCAGGTCCCGCATGGCCGTGTACTGCTGTTCCACGGTCGGCATGAAGGCTGCTTCCAGCCGCCCGTTGAAGGGCATGGGGTGTACGTCGGGCGGCGCCACCCGCACGATGGGGGCATCCAGGTAAAACAAGGCTTCCTCCGCGATGATCGCGGCGAGTTCGGCGCCGATGCCGCCGGTCTTGGTGTCTTCGTGGGAGATCATCACCCGGCCGGTTTTCTTCGCCGAAGCCAGGATGGTTTCCCGGTCGATGGGCAAAAGCGTCCGCAGGTCGATGACCTCGGCCTCGATGCCTTCCTCGCGGCTCAGCCGCTCGGCGGCTTCCAGGCACAGGTGCACGTTGTAGCCGTAGGTGATGACGGTCAAGTGCTCGCCTGCGCGCTTGACGTCGGCTTTGCCGATGGGCAGCACGTAGTCTTCGTCGGGCACTTCGCCCCGGACGGAGCGATAGGCCTTCTTGTGCTCGAAAAACAACACGGGATCCGGATCCCGGATGGCCGCTTTGAGCAGCCCCTTAGCGTCGTACGGAGTGGCCGGGGCAACGATCTTGAGTCCCGGCACGTGATAAAACAAGGCCTCCACCGACTGGGAATGGTACAAGGCGCCATGGACGCCGCCCCCGTAAGGCGCGCGGACAACAATGGGGCATCCCCACGCCCCGTTGGAACGATAGCGGATCTTGGCCGCTTCGTTGATGATCTGGTCCATGGCCGGGTGAATAAAATCAGCAAACTGGATCTCGGCCACTGGGCGCAGCCCGTAGGCCGCCGCGCCGATGGCGGCGCCGACGATGAGCGACTCCGCCAGCGGCGTGTCCAGCACCCGGGCCGGCCCAAACTCATCGATCAGGCCTTGCGTCACGCGAAACACGCCGCCGCGCCGGCCCACGTCCTCCCCAAGCACGAACACCCGCTCGTCCCGGCGCATCTCCTCCGCCAGGGCATCCCGGATGGCTTCCAGCAGCGTCTTGATGGCCACGGGCGTTTCCGCCTCCCTCACTCCGCGTAGACGTGCCGCACGAGGTCCGATGGCTCCGGATCGGCCGCCGCCTCGGCGTACGCCACCGCCGCGTCGATCTCGTCCAGCAGCCGCCGGCGCAGGGCCTGGTCCGCTTCCTCGGTCAACAGCCCCAGCGCCATGAGGTACGCCCTAATCTTGGTGACACCGTCGCGCTGCTTCCATTCCTCGACCTCTTCGCGGGCGCGGTACGTACGGTCGTCGTCGTCGCTGGAGTGGGGCGTCAGGCGGTATACCTTGGCCTCGATCAGGGTCGGACCTTCGCCCCGGCGGGCGCGGTCCACCGCCTCCCGCATGGCGCCGTACACCTCCAGCACGTCCATGCCGTCGACGACCTTTCCTGGAAAACCGTACCCAGCGGCCCGATCGGCCAAGTCGTCCACGGCCATCTGCAGGCTCTGGGGTACGGAGATCGCGTAGCGGTTGTTTTGGCAAAAGAAGATGACGGGCAACTTGTGCACGGCGGCGAAGTTCATGCCCTCGTGGACGTCGCCCTGACTGGCGGTACCTTCCCCGAAGGACACATACACCACAGCGTCGTCGCCTCGCAGCTTCGCGGCGTACGCGACGCCGGCCGCTTGCGGGACCTGGGTGCCCACCGGGCTCGACCCCGTGAAAATATTAAGCGGCGGGTACGACCAGTGGCTCGGCATCTGGCGTCCGCCGCTGTGGGGATCTTCCGCCCTCGCCAGCAGGGCCAACAGGTAATCCCTGGGCGTCATCCCTATCGCCAGCACGACGCCCAGGTCCCGGTAGTAAGGCAAGAGCCAGTCGATTCCGGGCCTTAGCGCCCAAGCGGCCCCGACCTGAGCGGCCTCGTGCCCCTGGCACGAGACGAGAAAGTGCGCCTTTCCCATACGGTTCAGCGCCCATGCCCGCTCGTCCAGCAACCGGGTGAGCAGCATCTTTTCGTACATTGCCAGGACATCGCTGTCCGTCAGGCCCAACGCCGCGTGCCGGTTCTCCATTCCCACTCCCCCTCCCGGCTTCGGACTGCTCGTTACACAACTATGCGGGGCCGGGCCGCGCCGGCTCCCCCGCCACTCATTCCGCATCGACAGCGATCACACCTGCTTTATCCGGGATCCGCTCCCCATCCGGTGGGCGCCACGAGCACCCCGTCCACAAGTCGCGGTACAACTTCTGAGACCGACGTCTCGGCGCAGAACGCCACGTCGGCCTCGAACCCAAGCTCTAGAAGCGTCCGCCCGTGGCGGGTATCCGAGAGCTCCTCCCGCGCGCCTTGCGCCAGGGCGCCAAAGCGTTGAACGGCGCGGGCGCCGTCTCCGAGCGCCACCGTCCCGCACGCCGCCAGACCCTTCAGCACCGCGGCAGCGCAGTACGCGTCCTCCGCACTAAACCAGCCGCGGGTGCCGGCGCACACGAGGAGCACCCCGCGGCCGGCCGCCCTTGCCCGCTCCCAGAGATGAACAGCGGCTGCCCGGGCGTTGCGCAGGCAGGCGGCGATCAACTCGGGGGGCTCGTCCCCGGGGCCGCTCGCCTCCAGCACCTTACGAAACGCGAGCGTCCCGTTGGTCGTCGTAAGCACGATCAAGCGTCCCGCTACCCGTTCCCGCCCATACTCCAGGGGCGAGTTGCCCAGGTCGAAACCGGGGATACGGCGTGCGCCCCGCTCCCCACCCAGGAGCACTCCATCCGCCGCCGACCGCCACGCGTAAGCTTGCCCCGGCGTCGCCACCGGCACGACGCCTCGGGCGCCGTTTTCCACCGCAGTCACGATGGTCGTGGTGGCGCGCAGGACGTCGATGACCGCCGCTGCGGCAAACCGGTCGAGGGGCATGTGATCCAGCTCAGCGGGCAGCAGGGCAACATCGACGAACACCGTCTCGTCGGCCTCCTTTGAGCGAGGGCTCCGCCGGCGCGGCGGGCTCCAGGCGATCGTGTTTTCGCTCCCGCCCGAGGGACTCCTGCCCCGCCCCCCGGCGACGCCGGCCGGCGCGGCCGCTTCACAAAGGTGAGTGCGGGTGATATAATCGACGTGACGAACGAGGGGGTGACGTGCCAGTGAGCGAGGCCAACGGGATCCGGGAGCGGGTCGAGTCGGCGCTGGAGCGCATCCGGCCGGCGGTGCAAATGGACGGCGGCGACGTGCAGCTGGTGGATGTGACGGAGGACGGCGTGGTCACCGTGCAAATGATGGGTGCGTGCGGAGGCTGCCCCATGTCCATGCTGACGCTCAAGGCTGGCATCGAGCGCATCATCAAGGCGCAGGTGCCTGAGGTGACTGAGATCGTCGCCGTGTAACCGGCAGCGGGATCATCGCCTGCCCGACCGGTCCCCGCGGGGACCGGTCTTTTTGTTGCCGCCGGTTGCCGGCACATCCTGCGGCCCGGCCGGCGCGATTGCCCTCATTGAACCTCCTGGCACGCATTCGACGAGGAAATCGCCGGGCCGCAATGAACTCCTTACCAGTTGCCGCCGGCGGAAAGCGCTGCCGCGCCGCGCCGGCAAGGGGAGATGTTCGCTTGCTGCCGGTTTCATCGTCCCAGGCGCCCCCGGCGCACGACCTCGCGTCCCTGCTAAAAGAACTCTCTGGGCTGCCCGGCCCCTCGGGCGGGGAGCTGGCCGTCGGCCGGCGGGTAGCCGAACTTCTTGCGCCTTACAGCCATTCGGTCCGCCATGACGCCCTGGGCAACTGCATCGCATTCAAGGAGGGCCAAGGACAAGCCCCCCGGCCGCGCATCATGCTTGCGGCGCACATGGACGAGATAGGCCTCATCGTTACCCGCGTCGAAGAAGGCGGGTTCCTGCGGGTGGCCAACGTCGGCGGCGTTGACCCCCGCGCGCTGGTGGCGCAAGAGGTCATTGTCCATGCGGACGCCCCGCTGCCGGGCTACATCGGCGTGAAACCGCCCCACCTCCTGACGCCGCAGGAGCGGGACAAGGCGATTCCGCTGGACGAGATGTTTATCGACGTAGGGATGCCGGAGGATGAAGTCCGCCGCCGCATACCGCCGGGAACGCTGGTCACCGTGCTGCGGGAGCCGATGCAGCTTCTGGGCGGCCGCATCGCGGGCAAGGCGCTCGACAACCGCGCAAGCATGGCGGCCTTGGTGGAGGCCATGCGCCTGTTGAGCGGGCTTCACCACGTCGCGGACGTGTACGCCGTCGCGACCGTCCAGGAGGAGGTCGGCCTGCGGGGGGCGATCACGAGCACGTACGGCATCTTGCCCGACATGGCCGTCGCTATCGACGTCGGCTTCGCGTCGCAGCCCGGGCTGCCGGAGGATCGGGTGTTTCCCATGGGCAAAGGGCCGTCCCTCGCGTTTGGCGCCAACATCCACCCGCGCCTTTTCTCCATGTTGCTCGATGCGGCGAAAGCCAACAACGTCCCGCACCAGCTGGAACCGATGCCGGCGGCCTCGGGCACGGACGGGTGGGCCATGCAGGTCACCCAAAGCGGCGTCCCGACGGCGGTCATCTCCATCCCCTTGCGGTACATGCACACGAGCGTCGAGGTGGTAGACGTGGAGGACGTCCGGCAAACGGCCCGCCTTTTGGCGCACTTGGTGGCGTCGTTGACCGCAGCCGACCGGGAAGGGTGGCGCTATGATCTTACGTGAGTTGAGTGAGATACCGGGCGTTTCCGGGGACGAGCACCGGGTGCGGGAAGCGATCTGGCAAGCCGTGCGCGATCGCGTGGACGGTGGGCGCGTCGACCCGATGGGAAACCTCATCACCTGGAAAGGCGCTGACAAGCCGGGGCCCCGGGTCATGATCGCCGCCCACATGGACGAGGTCGGCTTGATGGTCACCCGCATCGACAAGGACGGCCTCCTGCACTTCCGCAAAGTCGGCGGCATTGACGATCGGGTGCTCGCGGCCAAAGCGGTGCGGGTCGGGCCCGACGGCGTGCCGGGCGTCATCGGCATGAAACCGGTTCACCTCCTTAAGCCCGCGGACACACGCAAACCCGTGCCCGAGCAGGAGCTCGTCATTGACATCGGCGCTTCGTCCAAGGAAGAGGCTGAGCGCGTCGTGAAGCTTGGCGCCTACGCATCGTTTGCCACCGCTTACGGGGAGTTCGGCAACGGACTCGTCAAGGGCAAAGCCTTCGACGACCGGGCCGGCTGCGCGCTGCTGGTGGAACTCTTGGCGCTGGAGTTCCCGTTCCCCGTCTACGGGGTCTTCACGGTCCAGGAGGAGATCGGGCTGCGGGGTGCTCGGGTAGCCGCGTATGACGTCGCGCCCGACCTCGCCATCGTGCTCGAGGCCACAACGTGCGCCGACATCCCCGGCGCCGAACCCCACGGCCAGTCGACTTGGCTGGGCAAGGGGCCCGCCATCACGGTGATGGACGCTGCCACCATCCCGGCCCGGCCGCTGGTCCAAGGCCTCGTAGAGGCGGCGGAGAACCGTGGCATTCCTTGGCAGTGGCGGCGCACCGCGTTCGGCGGCACTGACGCCGGGGCGATCCACCTGACACGGGCCGGCGTGCCGGCAGCCGCCGTTTCGGTGCCGTGCCGTTACATCCACTCGCCGTGCGCGTTTATGAGCCTGTCGGATTTTGAGTACGCCCGTCAGCTCGTCGCGGGTTTCCTGGAGGATGTGCCTCGTGTCGCCGCCCAGCTGCCGGGCATTCCCTGACGCTCAGCCCATGCCCAAGCAGCTTGCGACCGCGAGCCGCTTGAGAGGAGGAACTCTTTGTGTCCGCCCGCTACGCCGATACCTCCCGGTTGGAACGGCTCATCCGTGAGCTCGCCCCCGCCTACGGCCCATCCGGCCACGAGGACGCCGTCCGTGACCTCATCGGAAGGCACGTGGCACCGCTTGCTGCCGAGACGGCCGTCGACCGGCTAGGAAACCTTATCTGCCTCGTCCGCGGGAGCGGCGGACCCGGCGCCAGGCGCGTCATGATCGCCGCCCACATGGACGAGATAGGGCTCATGGTCACCCACATCGACGACAATGGATTCCTGCGTTTTGCGCCGGTGGGCGGTCACGGGCCGGCCACGCTCCTGGGCCAACGGGTCGTCTTCGCGGACGGCACCGTGGGCGTCATCGGCGCCGAGAAGCTAGACGACATCAAAGACTTGAAGCTCGACCGGATGTTCATCGACACCGGTGCAGCTGATCGCGACGCGGCCGCGGCGCGCACGCCCGTCGGCTCCACGGCCGTGTTCCAGCGCAGCGTATCAGCCGCCGGGACCCGGCTCACGGGCAAAGCCCTCGATGACCGCACCGGCTGTGCCGTACTCGTGGAGCTCATGCACCAGTTGCACGACCACCCATCCCCCCACGACGTGTACTGCGTCTTTTCGGTGCAGGAGGAGGTCGGCCTGAGGGGCGCCCGTACCGCAGCGTACGCGATCGCGCCCGACCTCGCCATCGCGGTGGACGTCACCGCTGCGGGCGACACGCCCAAGGGTGAAAAGCTGAACATGGTTTTGGGCGGGGGCACCGCCATCAAGGTCAAGGACTCAAGCCTCATCGCACACCCGGCTGTCCGCCGGGTGCTGGTCGACCGAGCGGCGCGGTGCGGGATCCCGTATCAGATGGAGGTGCTGCCCTACGGCGGCACGGACGCGGGAGCCATCCACCTGACGCACAGCGGCGTGCCGTCCGGTGCGCTCTCCATTCCTACCCGGTACCTGCATTCTCCGGCGGAGATGGTAGACTTACGCGACGTAGCCGCCACCGCCGACCTGCTCGTGGCCGTGCTGGCGGAACCGCTGCCGGAGGATTGGCTGTAGGGCGCTTCCGGGAGGGAGTCCGGTGACCGAGCGGGTGGCGTTTCTGTGGCAGGATGAGCTAGTGGCGTACCGTTTCAATGACAAGCACCCGCTGAACCCGGTGCGCCTTGAGGCGACGCTCGACCTATTGCGGCAAACCGGCCTCCTGGCTCAGACGGACGTCGTTTCCTTCGGGCCCGCCACCATCGATGACATCGCCCTCGTGCACGACCACCGATACATCGATGCGGTGCGCCGCTTCGGCGGACCCGACCGGGGGCCCTTGACCGAGCGGGAGCGCCGGGAAGCACTTGCGTTTGGGCTGGGCACCGCCGATAATCCCATCTTCCCGGGCATGCACGACGCCGCGGCCCTCGTCGCCGGCGGCGCCCTGGCGGCCGCGGACTTGGTGATGTCGGGCGCCGTCCGCCACGCCGTACACTTGGGCGGCGGCCTACACCACGCCTTGACGGACCGGGCCGCGGGCTTTTGCGTCTATAATGACCCGGCGGTCGCCATCGAGCACATCCGCCGCACCACGGGGGCCCGGGTGGCCTACGTCGACATCGACGCGCACCACGGCGACGGGGTGCAGTGGATTTTTTACGACGACCCGGACGTGCTGACGGTTTCCATCCACGAGTCCGGCCATCACCTCTTCCCCGGAACGGGTCACGACCACGAGCGGGGCCGGGGAAGCGCCTACGGCACGGCCGTCAACATTCCCTTGTGGCCCGGGACCGATGACGATTCCTGGCTCGAGTGCTTCCTCGCCGTCGTGCCCGCCGCCTTGCGGGCCTTCAGACCCGACGTGCTCGTAACGCAGCACGGCTGCGACGCCCACCGCTGGGATCCGCTCACGCACCTCTCGGTCTCCCTGCAGGCGCTCACCCGCGCCGCCCGAGTGCTGCACGAGCTCGCGCACGAGCTTTGCGGCGGCCGCTGGATCGTTCTGGGCGGCGGCGGCTATGAGCTGTTGCGGGTGGTGCCCCGGGCCTGGACGCAGCTGTGGGCCGAGGTATCAGAAAGACCCGTCCCGGAGGATCTGCCGGGCCCGTGGGTAGAACGCTGGGCCAAGAGAAGCCGTTATGGACTGCCGACCAGCTTCGCGGACGACCCGGGGGCGTTTCCCAAAGGGCCCGAGCAGCTTGCCGCCGCGCGGGCCAACGAGGCGCAGCTCGCCCGCCTGCGCCAGTCCCTGTCGCTCCCCGCGTAAGGTAGCACCGTGGAAGGCTTGCCCGGGCGGGCGC
>CALFSR010000117.1 GCA_937916565.1 uncultured Bacillota bacterium
TGCCCGCGATCAGCATAAGCGGCCAAGTGTAGTCGCCCTCATTCACGGGGCCGAGGATGATGCGATCCCCCCGGATGGGTGAATCCTCGTTGAACGCCCCGGTGATGGTGTCCGCCAGCAACGTGACCGTACCCTGGGCCTCGATGGGATGGCTAAAAGACACACCCGCGCCGGAAACCTCCACCCGCAAGTCTCCGCTGTGGGCCCGGAGCCCGGGAAACCTCCCTAAGAACTCAATATTCAGCCACCGGCCGCTCTGCGTGTACTCGATGGAACCCGCATCACCACTGATTTTGTCGACCTCGTTGCCGCTTCCGGTCAGCGTATATGCGCCGTCGCCCTCCAATATCAACCTGTCGCCCTTGACGGCACCGCTGGCGCCTTGCCGAACCGGTCCCGCGCTCTTGAGCCAAAGCCAGGGACCATAGGGCGTGCTGCCGAAGGCGCTCACTTCTCCGTCCAGCGTCATGCCGCCGGCGCCGGCCGTCAAACGGACCCTGCCGACTGTCGAGCTGGCCACCTTGCCCTGCTGGCCAAGGCGGATCTCCTCAGCTTCAATCTCGATCTCCCAGGATGCCTCGAGCAGGCCGTCGATGCGGATCTCCCCGGCCTCCATCCTGACATTCCCAGACGCCTCGAGCCGGCCGCCGATTTCGATGTCCCCGCCTGTCAGGGTAATGCTCCCGTTGGAGTTGTCGACGGCGCCGGCTGTGACCGCGCCCGAAAGGTTCAGCGCGCCCTGGGAACCGCCGCGCAACAGGACCAGCCCGCCGTCGGCCGACAGTTCGCCGCTCGCCTCATTGATCAGGAGCGCGCCGGCCAGCTCCTGGTTGATGTCCAGTTCCACCCATCCGCCTCCGAGAAGATGGACGGTGACCTGATCGCCCGCCCCCATGGCCACCGTGCCCAGCTTGGCCGTGACTTGGCCCGCGTTGGTCACGCTCGGCGCGAGCAAGACGATGTAGCCCCCGCCGCTGCTGCCCCCGGCGGCCAGGGTCGCGCCCTCTTGAATCTCGATGCCGCTCGCCGCCCCGTTGCCGGTGAAGGTGTAGCGCCCGTTTACGAAGTTGTCGTTGGGGATATCCATGTTGGAGGCCAGCAGCGCCCCGACGTCCACCTGGGCGCCGGGGCCAAAGACGATGCCGTTAGGGTTGACCAGGAAGACCTGCGCACCGGCCTCCAGCCGGCCCAGGATCCGGCTGGCATAGTCGGCTCCGAGGCTTGTGACGCGGTTGAGCGCCACCATGCCGGGATCCGACTGGATAAATCGCACCGTTTCGCCGTAGTCGATGGAAAAGCTGTCCCAGTCGATGATCACCTTGGCGCCGCTTTGGCTGATGGTCAGTTGGTCGGTGACGCTCCAGTCGAAATTCGCGGCGCCGTGTCGAAGCTGCGGATTTTCCGGCAGGGCATAAGCCGGCCCCGCACTCGACCCCACCAGCGCCAGGATCAGCCCCGCCGCCAGCCAGCGCCGCAGGCGCGACGCGGCTCCTCTTCCCGGCAGAAAGCTGTTGTATCCACCCGCATGCGTCATCATGGCGCCTTACCTCCCTGCGCCTAAGACTCGAGGCGTGTCTATCCCGTCACTGAAACGCGGTCATTCAAAGCCGCCGGAAGCAGTAAGACACGAGAGGGGGTGCCGGCGGCTACAGCCGCACGTCAAGACGCGCCCACAGCCTGGGCTGCCCCGCGGGCGCGTTTTCCCCGCCGAAAGGCACCGCGTACTCCACCCGCAAGGCGGTGCCGGCCGTGGGCATGTAATTCAGCCCGACCCCGGCACCCGCCAGGCTGACCCGGTTGGACCCGGGCGAACCCGCCTTGGGGGTGTGGTTGAGCTGCACGGCGCCGTAATCGATGAACGCGCCCACGTCCAGCGCATGCGCCCACGGGCCGCCCGCCCCCGGCGCATATCGCACCTCCGCCCGCAGCCAAAGGCCCATGTCCCCCGACGCCGCGTCCCCGGGGTAAGCCCGTACGCCGTCGGGCCCGCCCAGCGAGAATTTCTCGGACCGGTGCAGGTTCTTGGATGCCCATTGCCCGGAAACCGAAAGCAGCAGCGCCGTCTGGGAAGAAAGCGCCCGCCGGGCGGTCAAGCCCGCCTGCAGGCGGACGAATCCGCCGGCCGTCTGCAGCCCGGCGGCGTCCTTTTGCGCCGCCTCGTCGCTCAGAAACGTGACGCTCCCGGGAATGACGCTCACCCACGCGTCGCCCGCGACGCCGCCGAGCGCGCCCCCGTAGGTGCCCACCGGCCACCCGGCGCGCCAAGTGGCGGATAGCGCCTGCACCAGGGCCGGCGTCTCCTGGCCCAGCTGGCTGTCCCGGGTCGTCTTGGATTCGTACGCCAGCGACAGATCCCGCGCTTGCCCCCGCGCCCGCAGGAGCGGGTAGCGGGCGGAAAGCTGCCATGCGCTGGTCGTCCCCTTCATGTCAATCGGGGCGAACGCGCCGCCCAGGTGGTACGAGGAGTGCGAAAACGAGACGCCAAGCCGCCACGGCGCCAACATCCAGGTGTCATACGCCGCGCTCCAAAACTGCATCCCGGCGCCGGCGCCCAGCCACTGCACGGCCAGGCGATCGCCCATCCTGCCGGGGTTGGCCAGCTCGGCAAAGGCCATCGTGCGCACCACCGCGGTCGCGGGGCTGCCGGCGTTGTCCACCGTAAAGCCGGCACTGAACGATCTAGCCCGGGTCACGGAAACCGTCACGTCGCTGGTGCCGGCCGCCGCGCCCGGCCGCAGGGCTGCCCGGGCCTGCACGCCCGGGACCTCGCTCAGCAGCCGCACCGCCCGGTCCAGAGGCTGCTCGTGGACGAGCTCGCCCGGACGGACCTGAGCCAGCACGGCCCGCACGATGCGCTCCTCCAAGGCCGCGTCGTCCTCCAGGGCGACGTCCCCGTAGCGGCCCTCGACGACGCCGATCTCGACGATCCCGTCCATCACTTCCTGCGGCGGCACGTAGGCCGTGGCGAGGAAGTAGCCGGCATCGTGGTAAAAGGCAGCGACGCGCCCCGCGGCGTCGCGAAGCTCCGCGAGGGTGAGCTCCCGCCCGGAATACCCGGCGACTACGGCCGCAAGGGTTTCCTGGGAAAAGACGGTGTTGCCCGTGAAGCGAAAGCCCGAGACGTAGAATGATATCTGCCCTGTCGCGGCGGCTTGAACGCCCGCCGCAGCTTGGACCGTTCCATCCTGCGCCGCTGCGGGCGCCGAGGGAACCAGCTGAGCGGCCAGCGCGAGCGCGGCGAACAGCCCGGCGAGAAGCGCGCGCTGCCACGCCCGGCGTCGATGGCTGGCAGAGGGAGAAAACGGCACGGCCGCATGCCCCCCTTTGCAAGGAAATAGTACGATTTGCGCAAAGGTTTGCCCGCTCTGGTGGCGGCGTTTTCCTGTTCGCTAGGCTTATGCAGGGACCTGCGAGCGGATTGTCTCGCATTCGTCTCATCCTTTTTGCCCGCCGAGACGCCCAGCACCGCCACGGCCAGGGGGGCACCGCCGGGACTTCGGGTTCATGCAGGCATTCTCCGGCCAACGCTGAACGAAAAGAGATGGCCGCGCACGCGGGTATGCGGCGAGCAAGGCGAGTCCAGGGCCGGGACCCGAGCCGCGGCCCATGGGGCAGGCGGCGCTGGACGCGAAGAGGGACGGGACGCCGTGGCCAAAACTTCCCGGGGCGCCATGGACTTCACCCAAGGGTCCATCCCCGGCAACCTGATCCGGCTGGCGTGGCCGCTGGTGGCCGGGAACTTGCTCCAAACCGTCTACAATCTCGTGGACATGTTCTGGGTCGGCCGGCTGGGCGCTGCGCAGGTGGCGGCCGTCGCCATCGTGTTTCCCACCGACTGGCTGCTGGTGTCGGTCGGGATGGGCATCACCGTTGCCGGCGCGACTTTCGTCTCCCAGTGGACCGGGGCCAACATGCCCCGGCAGGCGGACCGGGTCGCGGGGCAGGCGGTGAGCGTCGCGGTGCTCTCGGGGCTCGTGCTGGCCGCCGCGGGCCACCTGCTGCGGTTTCCCCTGCTGAGGCTCATGGGCGCGGAGGGCGACGTCTTTCCCGACGCCCTGGCCTACATGACCGTCATCATCTGGAGCGTGCCCTTCACGTTCTTGTTTTTCGCGTTCCGTTCGTCTCTGCGGGGCGCGGGCGACACGGTGCGGCCAATGTACCTGAGCGCCTTTTCCAACGTGCTCAACATGGTTCTGGACCCGGTGCTCATCTTTGGGTGGGGCCCCGCGCCCGCTTTGGGCGTGGCCGGCGCCGCGTGGGCGACGCTGGTCGCCAGGGCGCTTGCGGGCTTGGTGGGATTGGGGTATCTCCTCAGCGGCCGGCTCGCCGTCCGCATCCGGCCGGCGGACCTTGTGCCCCGGTGGGCCATTGCCCGGGAAC
>CALFSR010000118.1 GCA_937916565.1 uncultured Bacillota bacterium
CGAGGGCAACGGCGCTCTCGTCCAGCACTTGGTGACGCAGGACCGGAGATTGCACAACCCAGACTTCAGCCAGCCACCGGGTGTCGCAGCGAACCGTGACGGTCCGCTTAGCCGTTCCATCGACGCTGATACTTACGCTGACCACGACAGGGCCGGGCGGCGTGCCGCTCACCCGGACGACGGTGAACCCGAGCGCGCCGTCGACGAGGGTCAGCCCGCTCGGAACGGGGCACGTAACGTCCAAGGTCCCATGGCCGATCTCCTGCTGCCAGCGGGGCAAGTTGGCCCAGACCGCCGCTTGCGCGACGCTGGCCAACGTGGAACCGTCGACGGTCTGGGCGCGTGTCACGACACGCAGACTCTCCGCCGGGGCTTCGATGCGGATCTGCCGCTCCGGCAGGCCGGCTTGCCGCATACGCACACGCACCGTACCGACGTGCAGCTCTCGCCCTTGCCCCGGCATCGCCGCCCGCCCCACGGGCAGGCTGGCCAGCTGCTGGCGGAGCGCCGGATCGGGCGCCTCGATGACGGCAATCTCGCCCAGCACGATGTCCGGCCCGGCCACCGACGGCTGCGGGTCCACCCGCACCACCGCGAGCCAGTCCCCGTCGGCCAGAGCGGCCGGCGCCGGGCCGGCCGCCCACATCCATGCCGCGATGAGTACCGCCACGAGGTACCGCATCGGCCCACGCCTCCCTTAACGGCGCAGGTTGTTGGCGGTCTGGAGCATGTCGTCGGACGCCTGGATGGCCTTGCTGTTGGATTCGTAGGCCCGCTGGGAGATGATCATGTTGACCATCTCCTCGACCACCTGGACGTTGGAGAGCTCCAGGTAGCCTTGGGCGACGATGCCGAAACCGTCCAAGCCCGGCGTGCCGATGATCGGCTGCCCGCTGGCCGCCGTGGCGATAAACAGATTGCGCCCGAAGCTGCTCAAGCCGGCGGGGTTCACAAAGCGGGCGAGCTCAATGTTGCCGATGTTTTGCGGATCGTCGGTGCCGGAGAGAATCACCGAAACGGTGCCGTCGGTGCCGATGGTGATTTCGACCGCGTCCTCCGGCACGATAATCTCAGGCTCCAGCGGAAACCCGTCGGACGTGACGATCCGGCCCTCGGCGTCCTTCTTGAAAGCGCCGTCGCGGGTGTAGGCGATGGTGCCGTCAGGCAGGAGAATTTGGAAGAAGCCCTGGCCCTCGATGACGATGTCCAGCGGATTGTCGGTCTGCTTGAAGGTGCCCTGCGTAAAGATCTTCTGCGTCGCGACGGGGCGCACGCCGTGGCCCATCTGGATGCCGGTCGGGATCTGCGCGCCCTGCGTCGTCGGCGTGCCGGCAAAACGCAACGTCTGGTACAACAGATCCTGGAAGTCGACCCGGCTGCGCTTGAACCCGCTCGTGTTGACGTTGGCGAGGTTGTTGGAAATGGTGTCAATGTTGAACTGTTGGGCGGACATGCCCGAGGCGGCTGTCCACAACGACCGCATCATGTCTTACCCCTCCGTTTCGGCTGGCCCTCTCAAGCGCCGGCCTCAGAAGCCCCGGCCCGGCGCAGTCCGTAATGGCTCGCCCGGCCGTTTACGCCCGGCCGAGGTCGTTGACGGCCTTGCTCAACGTCTGATCGTACACCTGGATGACCCGCTGGTTGGCTTCGTAAGACCGGTAGGCGGAGATGAGCTCGACCATGGTGCCGACAACGTTGACGTTTGCGTCCTCCACGTGGCCTGCGTGCACCCGCGGCCCCGCCGGCGTGGGCTCCCCCGACAACTCGGTGGCGGCCCACAGGCTCCCTCCTTCCCGCAGCAGTCCCTGCGGATCGGCGAAACCCCGCAGCGCAAGCACCGCCACCGGTGCGCCGTCCACCCAGACTTCACCCTGGTCCGTGACGTGCACTTCGCTCCCGAGGATCTGGATCGGCCCGGCCTCGCCCACGACCCGGTGGCCCTCCATGGTCACAAGCCACCCGTCGCCGTCCAAGGTAAACCGCCCGTTGCGGGTGTAGCGAAGGCCGGCGGCGGTTTCTACGGTAAAGAACCCTTCCCCTTCGAGCGCAAGGTCCAGGGGGTTGCCGGTGTACCGCAGAGGCCCCGGGCTCCAGTCGGCGTAGGTGCCATCGATGTACGTGCCCGTGCCAAGCCGCCCGATCACCGGCCTCGGGTCGCTGGCCCCACCGCCTGCACCCTGTACGGTGCCCGCCAAATCGTTGATGCGCCGGAGCAACATGTCGGGAAACGCCGACTGCAGCACCGTTTCCCGCTTGAAGCCCGCGGTCTGCACGTTGGCCAGATTGTTGGCGATGACGTCGACGCGCACTTGCTCAGCCAGCATGCCCGACGCCGACGTGTACAGTCCCCGGAGCACCGCGACACCTCCCCGGCCGGGTTCGTCCGGCCCTATTGATTCCGTCGTCCCGCGGCGGGGAAACCTTTAGGCCCATTTGCGGCAGGAACCCTTTTTGGCCGTTGGGCGGAGTTTGCGCTAAAATAGTGGCGAGGAGGGACTGCGATGGCGCTCAAGGAAACGCGAGCGGTGGTGTGTTACCAATGCGGAACTTTGCTGGGCCAACTCGAGGTGGAGTTAACACAGGAGGGAATGGCGCGGTTTCGCGAGCAGGCTGAAGCCATGAAGCGCGATCACGCCTGCGGCCTTCAGGAGACACGAAAAGCCGCTGTCTCCGCCGGCAAGCGGTGAATCTCCTCCAGGACCCGGCTCGTGCCCCGGACGACGCACGTCAGGGGGTCGTCGGCGACGATGGCGGGCACACGGGTTTCCAGCCGCACCAGGTCGGCCATGCCTCGCAGGAGCGCCCCGCCGCCCGTCAAGACGATACCGCGTGAGATGATGTCCCCGGCCAGTTCCGGGGGCGTTTTTTCCAGTACCGACCGGATGACGTTGATGATCGCCTGCACCGGTTCCTGTAGCGCTTCGTAAACGTGCACCGCCGTAAGCTCCACGGACCGGGGCAGGCCGCTCACCGTGTCCCGCCCCCGCACCTCCATGGTCTCATTCTCGCCGGGATCGTGGACACAGCCGAGCCGGAGCTTGATCTCCTCCGCGGTCTGCTCGCCGATGAGCAGGCTAAACTCCCGGCGCACGTAGCGGATGATCGCTTCGTCCATATCGTCGCCGGCCACCCGCACGCTGTCGGAGACCACTTCGCCGCCCAGGGAGATGACGGCCACATCGGTCGTACCTCCGCCGATGTCCACCACCATGTTGCCGCCGGGATCAACGATGTTGAGGCCGGCGCCGAGGGCGGCAGCCATGGGCTCGGAGATGACGCACACCTTCTTGGCCCCGGCCTGCATGCACGCCTCCACCACGGCCCGCCGCTCCACTTCGGTGACGCCCGAAGGCACGCACACCGCGATCTGCGGCCGGAGCAGCGGCCGGCCGCCGAGCACCCGCCGCACGAAGTATTTCAGCATGACCTCCGTGATGGTGTAGTCCGCGATGACGCCGGCCTTGAGAGGCCGGATCGCGACGATATTGCCGGGTGTGCGGCCGATCATGCGCCGGGCTTCCTCACCGATGGCGACGACCCGGCTCGTGTCCTGGTCCACCGCCACGACCGAAGGCTCGCGCAGGACGATACCTTTCCCGCGCATGAAAATGAGCACGTTGGCCGTGCCCAGGTCGATGCCGATATCCCGCGCGAACACCGCCGGCCGCCCCTCTCGGTCCCGAACCCTCCCTGGCGGGGTCCGGAAGGTACTTGCACGGGGGTTCGACAGGGTGGATCCCAACTCCTTCCGGGGGTTAAGAAGCCTTGCGCCCGTCGCTGCGGTACTTTCGCCGTGTCGCCTCGCCGCCTCGGATGTGGCGCTCAGCCTTGTTCAGGTCCAGGATGCGCTTGACCTTGCGGGCCAAGTCTTTGCTGACGCGGGGAAGCCGCTCGGTGACGTCCTTGTGGACCGTGCTCTTGCTGACCCCAAAAACGGCGGCGGCCTGGCGCACCGTCGCCCGGGACTCGACGATGTAATGGCTGACGTCGACGACCCGTTTCCGGATGTAGTCTCGCATCACAGCGCCCCCCCGCCCGGATGTTGATACATCCATATGGCCCGCCGGCGAAAGATATGCCGGCGGGCCGGGCGGAAAAGGCCGTCACGACGCAGTTTCCGGGCTTTTGTTACCGCGCGCCGGCAGGCGCATCCGCCAGCAGGGCATCGCCGGCCTCAGCGGGCGTTGCCCTTGGGACGCCGGCCATCACCTCCCGGGGGTCGACCGGTTCGCCGTCCTGATACACGGCAAAGCGGACTGCAACGGCCTCCAAGTCGTCCGCTGCCAGCGGCGCCGTCCCTACGGGCACCCGGGCGCTGATCGGCTGCCCGGGAGCCACCAGCACGTGCTCAAGGCCTCCGTAGGCGGTCGTCACGCCGCCGCCGTGGTCGAGAACAACCCGCAGACCTCCCGCCGGGTCCGGCCCCGCTTCGGTGACGGTGCCCGGCAGGACCGCCGTGACGGAAGCTCCCGGCGCTGCTTGAAGGTGCACGCCGGGGTCGTAGTGCCAGTGGCCGTAAACCGGGTGGCGCCGCCATCCGGGCCCAGACAGCACCGGCCCGTCGACCGGCCCGGTGATCCCGGCCAGTTCGATCCGGGGCTTTTGGCTCACGGGCACGGGGTCATCCGGAGCGGGGATCGCGCCCGATGGAACGGCGGGTTGCATCGTTTGCCCGGCTCGCCCGGCTCCGGCCACCGTCACCGCGTTCCGTTCCTCCCTCAGGGCGGCCAGCTCACGGTTAACGGCCGTCTCGAGCCCGGGTCCAGCACCGCTGCCCGGTTCAAGCCCGGCCGCGCCCGGGGGTGTTTGGGCGAGCCCCCACCAGAGAACGGCCGCTGCGGCCGCCACGAGCGCGCCCCCCCATACCCAGCGGACGCGGCCCCTGTTCATCCGGCGCAAGGCGTCCCACGTTTTGCCGCCATAGAACCTCGCGAATCCTTGCACGATCCGCCACCGGCGCAGGAGCCACGCGCCCAGCCGCCGCAACCATGCCACTTCCATCACCACACCACCTCTCCCAAGACGTCGAGTTTCGGTGGGCCAGCGACCGCTGCGCCGGT
>CALFSR010000119.1 GCA_937916565.1 uncultured Bacillota bacterium
AAGTCCACCAAAGAATCCGCAAACTATCGCTGCCTTCAGGCATGCCGGCATTTGCTGCTGGTGTGACGGGCGCAGGCGTTTGGCAGGCGTTGGCGCCCAGGCCGGAGTCGGGGTGCCGGCAAACGGAGCGCCTGGGGGGCGTAGGGCGGGGCCGGCCGTTGGCCTGCGGCCGGCCCTTGCTAAGCATCCGGGAGCGAGGAAGGAGTGGAAAGCGATGGCCACAGTGTGGAAGCGGATCGCGATGTGGATGCTGGTCCTCGCGCTGGGCGTCTTGACCGCCGTGCCGGCCTTTGCCCAGCAGGACGTCATCCGCATCGGCGCGTCGGTGAGCTTGACGGGCGCGACGGCCCGGGAGGGCCAGCTGACGCGGGACGGGTATCTGTTTTGGGTCGAAAAGGTCAATGCCGCCGGGGGCATCCGGGTGGGCGACAAGCAGTACAAGGTCGAGCTCATCGTTTACGATGACCGCAGCGACGCCCAGACCAGCGTGCGGCTGACGACGCGCCTCATCACGGAGGACAACGTTCGGTTCATTTTTGGTCCTTATTCGAGCGGGATCACCAACGCCACCAGCGCCATCGGCGAGCGCTACCGGGTGATCACCATCGCCACGACGGCCAACGCGCCGGACCTGTACGAGCGCGGCTACCGCTACCTGTTCGGCACGCTGCCGCTGGCCACCACCTACCTGCACCCCGTGCTGGACATGGCGGCGAGCCTGCCCAACCCGCCCAAGAAGGTTGCGATCATTACGCCGGAAAACCTGTTTGCCATCGCGGCCGCCGAGGGCGCCCGGGCGTACGCGGAGCAGCTCGGGTTTGAGGTCGTGTACTTCGCCCGCTACCCCGCGGACACGACGGACGTATCGTCGCTGCTTTCGGCTATCCGGAACGCCGGCGCCGAGGTGCTGCTCTCCACCGGGTTCCTGCAGGACGGCCTTCTCATCGTCCGCCAGGCCAAGGACCTCCGCTACAACCCGGTGATCATGGGCTTCACCGTTGCCGCCAGCATTCCCGACTTCCGCATCAACCTGGGCCAGGACGCGGAAGGCATCATGGGCGGCGAATGGTGGGCGCCGATGATGGCGTGGGAGGATCCGTTCTTTGGCACCGCGGCCGAGTACGCGGCGGAGTTTGAAGCCCGCTTCGGCTACACGCCGACCTACCATGCGGCCAGCTCCTCCGTGGCCGGCTACCTCCTGCAGCTGGCCATCGAGCGGGCCGGCACCCTTGACACCGAGGCGGTGCGGCAGCAGCTGCTGCAGCTCGACGAGATGACGATGTTCGGGCCCATCCGCTTCAACGAGAACGGCGTCAACGTGGCCGGCGCCGCGGCCGGTTTCCAGATTCAGAACGGTCAGATGGTCGTGCTTTGGCCCGAGAGCATCAGCCAGGGCTCCATCATCTATCCGAAACCGACCTGGTAACGCTGGCCGCGCGCACCCGCACAAATTCTCCAGGCGGGTCGCCCACGGACGGGGAGAGCCGGCGGTGGTGCGCCGCTCTCCCCGCCTTCGTTTCGCCGGCGCGAGCGGGGTGAACATGGATGAGCCAGATCGTGGTCAATGGGCTGCTGACCGGCGGCCTGTACGCCCTGGTGGCGGTCGGTTTCTCCCTCGTCTGGGGCGTCATGAACGTCGTCAACATCGCCCATGCGGCCTACATCATGCTGGGTGCCTACGTGTCCTATTGGCTGTACCAGTTGTACGGCTGGGATCCTTTTCTGTCCATCCCGGCCGCCATGGCGGTGTTGTTTGTCTTTGGTTATCTGGTGGCGTCCCTCGTCCTCAACCGGGTCATCCGCTACGGCCTGGTGATGACGCTGGTGCTCACGTTCGGCATTGACCTCATCCTCCAAAACGCCGCCCTCATGCTGTGGTCGGCCGACTACCGCTCGGTGACCCCGGCCTACGCGGGGCAAGGCCTCGCCCTCGGCGGCGTCATGGTGCCGTACGTGCGCCTGGCCGTCTTTGTCCTGGCCATCGTGTTCGTCATTCTCTTTTCGCTCTTTTTGTCCAGGACCCGGATGGGCAACGCCATCCAGGCGACGGCGCTGAACCCGGCGGCGGCGGAGCTCACGGGCGTGCGCATCGAGCGCATCTACGCCCTCACCTATGCCATTGGCGCGGCCCTCGCGGCCGCGGCCGGGTCCATGATCAGCGTGGTGTACACCATCCAGCCTCAAGTGGGGAACGTCTTTTTGACCCGGGCCTTCGTCATCACCGTGCTCGGGGGCTTGGGCAGCATCCCCGGGGCGCTGCTGGGGGGCGTGCTGCTTGGGCTTGCCGAGAGCTTTGCCACGGTGACCGTCGGCATCGGCTGGTCCGAAGCGGTAAGCTTCAGCCTCTTGGTCATCATCCTCATCGTGCGGCCGCAGGGGCTTTTGGGCCGGCGGTTCTTCGGCGGCGTCGGCTAAGGCGCTTCCCGACGGGGTAGGAGGTGAATGGACCTGTGAGCGTGACGGGCTCGAGTGCGAGTCACCAACGGAAAATCCATCCGCCGGCGCCTGAGCCAAGCCCCGCCCGCCGCGCGGCCTGGGTTGTGGTGGCCGCCCTTTTGGCGGTACTGGCGGTGCTGCCTCCGTTTTACCTGTCCGGGTACTGGGTGCGGGTCATTACGGGGCTGCTTATGTACGCGGCGCTCGCGTCGGCCATCAACATCATGGTCGGCTTCGCGGGCTACCCGGCTCTGGGCAACATCGTGTTTTTCGGCACCGGAGCCTACACGGTGGCGGTGCTGATGGTGAAATACAACACGGGCTTCTTCGTGGCGCTGGCCGCGGCCGGGGTGCTGGCCGCCGTCTACGCCGCGCTGCTGGGGACCGCGGTCCTCAGGCTCCGGGGCGCCTACTTCGGTATCGCCACCATCGGCATCAACCACGCCACGAGCGAGCTGGTGACCAATTTGGACCGCCTCACCGGCGGCGGCCGGGGCACCATCGTGCCCTTTTACCCGGGCGGCATCGAGGAAGAGCGCATGTTTTTCTACTACCTCATGCTCGGCCTCATGGTCTTGTCCGTGTTCACCGTGTGGGTCATCTCCCGCAACAGGCTCGGCTATGGCCTGCGGGCGCTCAAGGCGGACCAGGAAGGCGCCAGCGTCATGGGCGTCAACACGACCCGCTACAAGGTCATCGCCTGGACGATTTCGGCCGGGCTGACGGGACTTGTCGGCGGGGCGTACGCGTACTGGCTCGCGTTTCTTGAGCCTCCTTACGTCTTTGACATCACCATGTCCGTCAAGACGTACATCATGGCCATCCTGGGCGGCGCGGGCACGGTTATCGGCCCGGTCGTGGGGGCGTTTGCCCTGGAGCTTCTCTCCGAGCTCATCTGGGGCCGGTTCCTCGAGGCCCACATGCTCGTGCTCGGCATCGTCGTCGTCTTGGTCGTCCTGTTTATCCCGCAAGGGTTCATGAACCTGGTCGGGCGGCTCTTGGGCGGGCAGCGCCGCCGGCGCGCGAAGGAGGTGCGGGCCGATGGGTGAGCGGACGCCGCTTCTTGTCGGCCGCGGCGTGACCCGCTTTTTCGGCGGCGTCGCCGCGGTGATGGACGTTGACTTTGAAGTACGATCCGGGGAAGTGCTGGGCCTCATCGGCCCCAACGGCGCGGGCAAGACGACGTTGATGAACCTCATCAGCGGCCTCATTCCTTTGAGCCGCGGCGACATGCTGCTGGACGGCCGTTCCATCAAGGGTCTCCCCCCGTGGGACATCGCGCGGCTTGGGATCGCCCGGACGTTCCAAATCGTCAAGCCCTTCGCGGGCATGACGCTGCGGGAAAACGTGGCCATGGGCGCCATGTTTGCCCGGGAAGGCCGGGGTGTGCCGGCCCGCGAGGCGCTCGAACTCGCCGGGGAAGTGCTGGAGCTGGTCGGCCTGGGCGACCGCATGAACAGCTACACCGACGAGCTCAACATCGCGCTGCGCAAGCGGCTCGAGCTCGCCCGGGCGCTGGCCCTAAACCCCCGCATCCTGCTCCTGGATGAGGTCATGGCGGGCCTCAACCTCAAGGAAGTCGAGCGCCTTATGGAGCTCGTCAAGACCATCAACGCCCGGGGCGTCACCATCATCGTCATCGAGCATGTCATGAAGGCCATCATGGGCATTTCCGACCGCATCATCGTCCTGCACTACGGCCGCAAGATCGCCGAGGGACCGCCGCAGGCGGTGGCGCAGGATGAGAACGTCATCACCGCCTACCTCGGCCGGCGGTTTGCGCAAGGGAAGGGGGCGTGACGGCATGGCGGACGCAACTTTGCAGCAGGGGGCGGGTGCTCCCGGGGCGCCGCATCCGGCCGGGCCGCCGCTCCTTAAGGTGGAGGGCCTTGAGGTCGCCTACGGCGAGGTGCAGGTGCTCTGGGACGTGGACCTGGAGGTCTACGACCGGCAAGTCGCCGCCCTCGTCGGCTCCAACGGCGCCGGCAAGTCCACCGCCCTTAAGACCATCGCGGGGGCCCTTAAGCCAAAGGGCGGCCGCATCGTCTTTGACGGCGCTGATGTGGCGGGCCAGGCGGCGGCCGACGCCGTGCGCCGGGGCATCGTGCTCGTCCCCGAAGGCCGGCAGCTTTTCGCCGGCATGACGGTGCACGAAAACTTGATGATGGGCGCCTACGCCCGTCGTGACGGGCTTCGTGCCATCCGGGAAGATCTGGACTGGGTCTATTCGCTCTTTCCGGAGCTTACGAAAAAGCGCGGCCAGCTCGCGGGCACCATGAGCGGCGGCGAGCAGCAGATGTGCGCCATCGGCCGGGGGCTTATGGGCCGGCCGCGGCTTCTCTTGCTGGATGAGTTGTCCTTGGGCCTCGCCCCGGTCATCGTCGACCGCCTGGTGGAGATCGTGACCCGCATCCACCGCGAGCGGGATCTGGCGATACTCCTCGTGGAGCAGGACCTCAACGTCGCCCTGGCCATGGCCGAGCGCGGCTACGTCCTGGAAACCGGCCGCCTGGTCAAGGCGGGCACGGCGGACGAACTGCTGGCCGACGAATCGATTCGCACCGCTTACCTAGGTATCTGACGCTCGCTTGGAAGGCGGCGGGGGCATACCCGCGACGGGAGCCCCGCGCCGCCTCTTCCTCGTGTGGGCCTGCCCGGGTGCAGCCGTCGCCGCCGGTGGGGCGCCGGGCCGCCAAGCCGTCCAGCCGGCGACTTCCCCCGGCACCAGCCGATCCTCGCTCCGCGCATCCGCCTCCATGGCACCCCTGCCCTTTCACTGACCTCTCCATGTGAAGCCGGACCTCTCCATGGGAGGCTGTCTACCTCGCCGTCGACCCGATCCGGGTCCCGTCACTATGTCTTGACACGATATATCGGTGCGCGGTATATTGGCTTCGAGATATAACGGATGACGATATATCAGTGCTGGACATAGCCCGAGAAGTCCCGTTGACGGGGGTGGGATGCCCGTGGCGCTGACAGCCGTGCAACGATCCTATTTGCCAATGTCCGAGGCGGCCTACTACATCCTGCTCTCGCTGACCGTACCGCGGCACGGATACGGCATCATGCAGCACGTGGAGACCATTACGGGCGGGCGGCTGGTGCTGGGCCCGGGGACTCTGTACGGCAGTTTGTCGAGGATGGAGAAAGACGGCCTCATCGCCGTGGTGGTCGAGGAAAACCGGCGGAAAGTGTATGTCGTTACCGACGCCGGCCGAACGCTGCTCCAAGAGGAACTGGCGCGGCTTAAAGAGCTGGTGGCCAACGGCGTGGCTGCCTTGGAGGTGTCAAGACCGTGAGCGCGGAGACGTTTACCCGGGACGGCGACACGATGGTGCGTTGGTTTTGGTGGTCGTCCTGGTCCACCGAACGACTGGAGGAGTGGTTGGAGGAGCAGGCGTCCCGCGGCTGGCACCTGGAAAAGGCGGACCGGCTCTTGCTGCGCTGCCGCTTTCGCCGGGGCAGGCCCAAGAAGGTTCGCTACTGCGTCGACTTCCCCGCCGAGGTCAGTGGCGACTACTACACGCTCTATAGCGACGCAGGGTGGGAACTTGTGGCCACCAGCACCGGCTGGTACATCTGGCGTGCAGAGTACACGGGCGATCGGCGGCCGGAGCTGTTCAACGACGTCCAGCCCCTGATTGAGCGCAACAACCGGCTGCTGCTCATCTGCGCCTTGGGTCTCATGTCGCAGTTGTGGATTTTCCTGGGACCGGCGAGGGAGTGGTTCCTCTCGACCACGGTGGGAAATATCGTGCTCATCCCGTATGTCCTCGTCCTGTTCATTCTCGTCGCCGGAGCGGGAGCGCTGGCCGCACAGACGCAGCGCCTCAGGCAGCGCAAACCTTAAAGGGGTGAGCCCCGCCGGCGGCTAAAGGTGGAACAACCCGGAGGCAACATGCCGGCGGCAAGCACCATATTCTACCAGACAGGGGCGAGGACATGAGCGAATTGTTTGTTCCGCAGAATGGGGCCGTTTTCAGCGCGGACATCGCCGTGCCCGAGCACGAGCGGGAACTCCGGTTTTACTCCCGGGTGCTGGGGACGGGATCGCAGCCGTTGTGGCAGGAGGACCTGCTCAACAACTTGGGCGTGCCCATCGTCGGGGTCGGACCGCGGCGGTTTGAGTTCGAACACTTGCCGCTGCAGTGGATGCCCCACATCCAAGTCGCCGACGTGGCGGCCAGCGTCCAGCGGGCGCTGGAGAAAGGCGCGGCCGAGCTGATGCACGGCAAGGACAACGACGGCCGCAGCCTGTGGGCGGTGCTTCAAGATCCGTTCGGCGCCGCCTTTGGTCTCGTCCCTGTCGCCTCGCCGGAGCAGATGCCGCCGTCCGCAAGGCTTTCCGCGGATCAATCCGCCTCCGTCGGCCGCATCGCCTGGCTCGATTTGACGGTTCCCGACGCGGCGGCGGCGCGGGATTTCTACCGACAGGTCGTCGGATGGTCCGTTCAGGACATGGCGGTGCAGGACGGCCAAGAAGCATACGCGGATTACGCGATGCTCGGGGAGGACGGGACGCCTTGCGCCGGCATCTGCTACGCCCGCGGGCCCAACGCCGACTTGCCGCCCGTCTGGCTCATTTACCTCTCCATCGGCGACTTGGATGAAAGCGTCCGGCGCGTCAAGGAGGAAGGCGGCCGCGTCCTCAAGGTTTCGGAGGTGGAGGGCGGCCGTTTTGCCGTCGTGCAGGACCCGGTGGGCGCGTACTTCGCCTTGTGGCAGGGATAGAAACAGGAGGAGCGGAGCGGGACCGGCCCGCTCCGCTCTACTCCCGCTATGCGGCGGCTAGCGGCTTTCGTACCTGACTGGCGCACAATCCCAGCAACTCGCATCCCGTTTATCCGGTTGAGCTAAAGGGTTCCGGCGCGGCGCCTTGTATTGAAGGGTATATTTTTTTACCCTACATGTCCACGAGTGTATGCAGCCATATGGCGCGGTCCACAGGGGGTTCCAACACCACAGGAGGGGGTCATCCCATGCGCACGGTCATCCGCAACGGCACCGTCGTCGGTTTCAACGGGCAGGAGCACGTTATTATTGAAAAGGGCGTCGTCGTCTATGACGACGATCGCATCGCCTACGTCGGTTTCAACTACGACGGGCCCGCGGACAAAGAGATCGACGCCACCGGCAAGCTGGTGACGCCCGGTTTCATCAACACGCATCTGCACGCGGGGACGCTGAGCCAGTTCCGCTTCGTGTCCGACTACGGCAAGCGGGAGTTTTTCGGTGCCGGCTACCTCAATTACCGCACGCCGGGCAAGGGCCGCAAGATGCGCCCGGAGGACCCCGAGATCGCAGCCTTGGTCACCATTGTCGAACTGCTCAAGTGGGGGACGACGACCTGCGTCGAGGTGGGCACGACGCCCGAGATCGCCGAGAAGCTGGTCGAGGTCGCAGGCGCCCTCGGGATTCGCGGTTTCTTCGGCGTCGGCTACCGCTCGGCCGAGCATTACTTCGAGAACAACCGCCTGTACTTTGACTTCGACGACGAGCGGGGCCGCCGGCGGCTCGACCAGGCCGTGGACTTCATCCAGCGCCACCGGGGCAAGTTCAACGGGCGCATCCAAGGGATGCTCTATCCCATGCAGGTGGACTCCTGCACGACCGAGCTCATGCGCCTGTCCGCGGAAAAGGCTCGGGAGATCGACGTGGGCGTGTCCATTCACACGGCCCAAAACTTGATGGAGTTTCACCGCATCGTGGGCCAGTTCGCCAAGACCCCGGTGGAGCTCCTGGACGAGGTGGGCTTGCTCGGGCCCCGGACGATCCTCGGCCACTGCTGCTTCACGACCGCCCACCCGGCGACGCATTTCCCCGGCGACGATCTCGAACTCATCGTCCGCTCCGGCGCCAGCGTCGCCCACTGCCCGGTGGCGAGCTCCCGCCGGTCGCACATCCTGCACTCGTTCTCTAAGTACGTGCGGCGGGGCATCAACGTCTCCATCGGCACGGATTCTTTCCCGAGGGACATCATCCGGGAAATGGGCTTCGTCGGCCCGTTCAACAAGGTGATCGACGAGGACGTGACGGTCGGCACGAGCCGTGAGGTGTTCAACGCGGCGACGCTGGGCGGCGCCCGCGCGGTCGGCTTGCAGGGGCAGATCGGCGCCCTGGCTCCCGGCTACAAGGCCGATATCCTCGTGATCAACATGCGCAGCTTGCGGGTGGGGCCCGTCTGGGATCCCGTGAAGAGCCTCATCGAGTGCGGCGTCGGCGACATGGTAGACCTGTCGATCATCGACGGGCGCACCGTCGTCGAGGGCGGCCGCGTCGTCGGGGTGGACGAGGAGGAGCTGTACCGCCGGGAACAGGAAGAGGCGGCCGCCATGTTCGCCGACTTCCAGAACTGGGACTGGGCCGGCCGCAAGCCCGAGGACGTCTTTACGTGGGCGTTCCGGAAGGCCACGCAAGAGGACTTCCCCGCGCCGCCGGCGGGGGACGGGCAGGGCGCGGCCGCGCGATGAGGCCGGCATGGGCCTTGCAGCCGGCGCGGCGTGCCTTGAGACCGGCGGCGAGCACGGGTTTGGAGTTCAAGACAAACAGGGGAGGGTGCCTAAGTTGAGAAGAACCGCAAGGCTGGCGTTGTCGACGTTGCTTTTGCTGGTGCTGGTTGCCGGCATGGCGGGAGCGCAATCCCGGGGAACGCTCACGGTCGCGCAAGGGGTGGATGTGGTCACCACCGACCCGCACATGCACAACAACATCGCGACCCGCAGCGTCCTGGAGCACATCTTTGACAACCTGCTGACCATCGATGAGAACTACCAGATCGCGCCGTGGCTGGCCACCGAGTACCGGCCGCTGGATGACACCACGTGGGAAGTGCGCCTGCGGGAGGGCGTGCGGTTTCACAACGGCGAGCCCTTTGACGCCGAGGCCGTCAAGTTCTCCGTCGAGCGCATCTTGAACCCCGAGCAGCGCTCGCCGCTGCGCACGCAGTTCACCCAGATCGAGCGGGTGGAGGTCGTCGACCCGCTGACGGTGCGCATTTACACCAACGGCCCGTCGCCCATCTTGCCCGCGTCGCTGACGCGGCTTCCCATCGTGCCCCCGCGCTACATCCAGGAGCACGGCGACGAGTACTTCGCCCGCAACCCGGTGGGCACGGGTCCCTTCAAGTTCGTCCAGTGGCGCCGGGACGACCAGTTCGTGGTGGAAGCCAACCCCGACTTCTGGGGCGGCGCGCCGCAGCTTTCCCGCATCGTGTTCCGGCCCATCCCGGAGGACTACACCCGGGTGGCGGAGCTTTTGACCGGCACGGTGGACGTCATCACCAACGTGACGCCGCAACTGGCCGCGGCCATCGACGCGAACCCGACCACGGAGCTCGCGACGGTCAAGTCGGCCCGGTTCGTGTACGTGGCGTTTAACCTGGAGGAGTATCCGGAGAGCCCGCTGCAGGATGTGCGGGTGCGGCACGCCATCAACTACGCGGTGGACGTGGACGCCATCATCGAGGCGGTGCTGGACGGCAACGGCTACCCGATGGCGTCGGCCATCCACGAGCTGCACTTCGGCTATGACGATTCGCTGGAGCCGTATCCGTACGACCCGGCCAAGGCCCGGCAGCTCCTGGCCGAGGCGGGCTATCCCAACGGCTTCCGCCTGACCTTTATGGCGCCGAGCGGCCGCTACCTGCAGGACTCGCTGGTGGCCCAGGCCATCGCCGCGCAGCTCGCGGAAGTCGGCATCGAGGTTGACCTGCAGATTCTCGAGTGGGGCACGTACTCCAACATCACCAACAACCGGGGCAAGCTCGCCGAGATGTACATGCTCGGCTGGGGCAACGTGGCGGGCCTTGACGGTCACTTCGTGTTCCAGCCGCTTTTGCGCAGCGGCGACCTCAACTCCCGCTACGCCAACCCGGAAGTGGACCGCCTCATCGACCTCGGCGCCACCGTGGTCGACCCGGCCGAGCGGCTCGCCATCTACCGGCAGCTGAGCCGGATCGTCCATGAGGACGCTCCGTGGCTGTTCCTGTATGCCCAGCGGGATCTCTACGGCCAGAGCACCCGGGTGCACGGCTGGGAGCCCAGGGCCAACGAGCAGATCTTCATGTACGGCGTGTCGGTGGAATAGCGACGAAACCTAGCGGGCCGCGGCGG
>CALFSR010000120.1 GCA_937916565.1 uncultured Bacillota bacterium
GACGTCAACGCGGCGCTGACCCGGGATCCGGCCGCCCGCCACTGGCTGGAAGTGGTGCTCGTATATCCGGGTTTCCACGCCCTGCTACTGCACCGCCTGGCGCACTGGCTGTGGCGGCGCCGGTTGCTGCTCATCGCCCGTATCGTCGCCCACTTCAACCGCTTTTTGACCGGCATAGAGATACACCCCGCCGCCCGCATTGGACCGGGGTGCTTCATCGACCACGGGATGGGCGTCGTCATCGGCGAAACCGCCGAGATCGGGGAGGACGTCACCCTGTATCAAGGGGTGGTACTCGGCGGGACGGGCAAGGAGAAGGGCAAGCGTCACCCGACCATCGGCAACAACGTCGTGATCGCCACGGGCGCCAAGGTGCTCGGAAGTTTCAAGGTCGGCGACAACAGCCGCATCGGTGCCGGTTCCGTCGTGCTGGCCGAGGTGCCGCCTGATTCCACGGTGGTCGGGGTACCGGGGCGGGTTGTCCGGGAGGGCGGCCGCCGGGTGGACACCATCGATTTGGACCATGCCAATTTGCCTGACCCGCTGGAAAAGGTTTTCCGGGGGATGCAGCGCCAGATCGACGCCCTCGAGGCCCGGGTGCGGGAACTGGAGGGGCAGTTGGCCGAGCAAGCCGCTCGAATGATCGTGCCACCGCCCGCGGACGGGCTGGCCGCGGAGCGTCTGACGGCGGAAAAGTCCCCCGAGCAGTGACAGGAGGGAACGGAGATGTCGGAGACGTCTTCGAAAGGGGAGGCCGGATGGCCGGCGGGGTGGCTCGCGCACGAGCGCGCACCAGCCCGCATCCGGGTGTACAACACGCTCACCCGCCGCAAGGATGAATTCGAGCCCGCGGAACCGGGGCATGTACGGATCTACGCCTGCGGGGTGACGCCTTACGCGGAGGCCCACATCGGCCATGCCCGGCCGGCGCTCTTTTGGTCCGTAATCCGGAAATACCTCCAGTGGCGCGGCTTTCGCGTCACGCTGGTGCAGAACTTTACCGACGTGGATGACAAGATTATCCAGCGGGCCCGGGAGCGGGGAGAAGAGCCGCTCAAGCTGGCCGCCCACTACGCGGCGCAGTACCTGGCCGCCATGGGACGGCTCGGCATCGAACCTGCGGACCACTATCCGCGGGTTAGCGAGCACATGCCGGAGATCATTGAGATGATCGCCACCCTGGAGAGGAAGGGTTTCGCGTACGCCGCCGACGGGGACGTGTTTTTCGATGTGACCCGGTTCCCCGATTACGGCAAGCTCAGCGGCCAGCGGCTCGAAGAGCTTTTGGCCGGCACCCGGTTTGAGACCGATGAGCGCAAGCGCAACCCGATGGATTTCGCCCTCTGGAAGGCGGCCAAACCCGGCGAGCCCGCCTGGGAGAGCCCATGGGGACCGGGCCGTCCAGGTTGGCACATCGAGTGCTCCGCCATGTCCCTGGCCTACCTGGGCAACGGGTTTGACTTCCACGGCGGCGGCATGGACCTCGTATTTCCGCATCACGAAAACGAAATCGCCCAGTCGGAGGCGTACACGGGCGAGCCGCCCTTTGTCCGCTTTTGGGTGCACAATGGGCTCGTCAACATGGGCGCCGAGAAGATGTCCAAGTCCTTGGGCAATGTGGTCGGGATTGAAGACCTCCTCGAGCGTTACCCGGCTGCCCTCATCCGGTTTTTGCTTCTGAACACGCACTACAGGAGCCCGGTGGAGTTTTCGGAGCAGGCGCTAAGCGAGGCACGGCGCGGGTGGCAGCGGCTCAGCGGTGCCGTGGCCGAGCTCAGCACGTTCCTTGCCGCCCAAGGTATGACCGGAGCGGCCGCTCAAGGGAGCAGCACCCGGGTGGAGGTGACCCGGTTGTCGCCTGAGGAGCTGGACGCCGACGGCCGGCGCTACCTGCAGGCCGTGCGTGAGGCCCCCGCGCGCTTCGATGCGGCGATGGCCGACGATTTTAACACACCGGTGGCCATCGCGGGGTTGTTTGACCTCGCGAGGGAGACGAACGGGTTCCGCCAGCACCTGATGCGCCGGGGGGCGGTGCGGCCGGAGGAACTGGCTCTGTTGCTGGAGGCCGAGGCGCTGTTTGAACGCTTCGGCGGGTGGCTGCTGGGCATCGTGGACGAGGCGGCCGCCGCCACGCCCGGGGTGAGCGCCGGGCTTCTCCAGGGAGTCCTGGAGCTGCTCCTTGAGGTGCGGCAGCAGGCCCGGGCCCGCAAGGACTGGGCCACCGCAGATCAGATCCGGGATCGCCTGCGCCAGCTGGGCGTTATCGTCGAGGATACGCCGGCGGGCAGCCGCTGGAAGCTGGTGGAGGACGACAAGCCCACTTCGAGCGGGGCGGGTGTTCGTGGCTGACGGGCCTGAGACGGCCGGCCGTTTCGCCCGGTGGTTGAGGCGTGTTGCCGCGGTGCGAGGCCGGGCGGCGGCCGGTGTTCCGGGAGCACCGGCCGGGCAGCCGGCGCCGGACGGGCCGGCTGCCGCAGAGCACCGGCTTCCTTCCCCGCTCCACCTTGCCTACTTGGGCGACGCCGTCTGGGAGCTGCACGTGCGCACACAACTTGTCACCGGCCGCGAGCAGAAGCTGGCCGACATTCACCGCCAGGCGGTGGAACAGGTGCGGGCGGCCGCCCAGGCCGGCCGGCTGCGCCGGATTGAAGCCGAGCTGACGGAAGCGGAGCGGGAGATGGTGCGGCGGGGACGCAACGCCAGTCCACAGGGCCCCCGCGCCGCGGAGGCGAGCGATTACCGTTTCAGCACCGGCTTTGAGTGCCTGTTGGGGTACTTATATTGGACGGGGCAGGTCGAGCGCCTCGCCGAACTGCTGGAGCGCATGAGCGGGCGGGAGTGAACCTATGAGCGAGGGACTGATCGCCGGCCGCAATCCTGTACGGGAGGCCCTTTTGGCCGGCCGGCCGGTGGAGCGCCTGTTGGTCGCAGAAGGAGCGAGCGGCGCTCCGATTGGGGAGATTCTCCGCCTGGCGGCGGAGCGGGGCATCGCGGTGCAGCACGTGGAGCGGCGGCGGCTGGACCGCATGGCGGCCGGCCAGGTGCACCAGGGAGTGGTGGCTGTCGCGGCGCCGCGGGCGTATGTACCGCTGGACGCGCTGCTGGCCCGGGCCGAAGAGCGGGGGGAGCCGCCCTTGATCGTCTTGCTGGACGAGGTCCAGGACCCCCATAACCTCGGATCGCTCCTGCGCTCGGCCGACGGGGCCGGGGCGCACGGCGTCGTCGTCCCGAAGCGGCGATCGGCCGGGCTGACCATGACCGTGGCCCGCACGTCGGCGGGCGCAGTGGAGCACGTGCCCGTCGCCCAGGTGCCTAACCTGGTCCAGGCCATCCGGGCCCTAAAGGAGCGGGGGCTGTGGGTTGTCGGGGCCGACATGACCGGCCAGCGCGACTTGTGGCACGCCGACCTCACGGGGCCCCTGGCCGTCGTCGTCGGCGGGGAGGACAAGGGTCTCGGACGGCTTGTCCGGGAGTCGTGCGACTTTCTGGTGCGCATCCCGATGCGGGGGAAAGTGAACTCTCTCAACGCAGGCGTAGCGGGGGCGATTATTCTCTTCGAAATTGCAAGACAAAGGTACGGCCGCGTGCCCGCCGGGGGCAGCGGTTGATCCGGTCATGGGCGTCGATTATAATAGCGCTAGATTGCAAGCCCTCAAGGACCTTTCGGCCTGCGGGCGTCGAGCGTGAAGCGTTTTGCCGCCGCGGGTGGAACTTCTTCACAAATCGTAGCGCCTGGCCCACCGCTAGGGACGGCGAACGGTTTCCATCTCTTGGTTTCCGGCGGAGGCGATTTGCGTGAGCGCATCAGCGGAGCGGGCTTCGTACCACAACTACGAAGCTCTTGCGGATGAAGTTGTGGTGGAGTTCGCCCGCGACGGTGACAACCTTGCGCTCGAGTTCCTTATCCATAAGTACCGGAACTTCGTGCGGGCCAAAGCCCGGAGCTACTTTCTCATAGGCGCCGACCGCGAGGACATCATCCAAGAAGGCATGATTGGCCTTTACAAGGCCATCCGGGATTTCCGGGCGGACAAGCTCGCCTCATTTCGGGCCTTCGCGGAGCTGTGCATCACCAGGCAGATCATCACCGCGATCAAGACCGCCACCCGCCAGAAGCATATTCCGCTAAACTCCTACGTTTCGCTGAACAAACCTATCTATGACGAGGAATCCGACCGGACGCTGATGGACGTCATCCATGGGAACAAGGTCAGCGACCCGGAGGAACTCGTCATCAGCCGGGAAGAGTTCCTGGACATCGAGAAGCGCATGAGCGAGTTTCTCAGCGAGCTAGAGTGGAAGGTGCTCATGTACTACCTGGAAGGCAAGTCCTACCAGGAGATCGCCGAGGAACTCAACCGGCACGTCAAGTCCATTGACAACGCGCTGCAGCGGGTGAAGCGCAAGCTGGAGCGCTACCTGGAGAAGCGGGACCACGAGAACCGTTGGTAGCCTGGCGGCTGGACAGGTGAGCCGCGGCGGCGTACAATGGAAGGTGCGAAAGACGCCCGCCGGGCGACGGCGGGGCGGCGCCGGGCTGGGGTAGCTCAATGGGTAGAGCAGGGGTTTTGTAAACCTCAGGTTGTGGGTTCGAGTCCCATCCCCAGCTCCAGGTAACCCTTGACGGGCGGCACGGACGATGGTACAATGAATTTTGCGCTGCCCGAAAGGGACGGGGACAACTGAATACGTGGAGGGGTTCCCGAGTGGCCAAAGGGAGCAGACTGTAAATCTGCCGGCGCAGCCTTCGCAGGTTCAAATCCTGCCCCCTCCACCACACGCCGCGGGGTGGAGCAATGGTAGCTCGTCGGGCTCATAACCCGAAGGTTGTCGGTTCGAATCCGGCCCCCGCAACCAAACAACGGCCGCAGCTGCCCGCGAGGTGGCTGCGGCCAACAAGCCCGCATAGCTCAGCAGGTAGAGCGCTTCCATGGTAAGGAAGAGGTCACCGGTTCAAGTCCGGTTGCGGGCTCCAGGGAAAAGCCCCTTCGGAAGAAGGCTTCCGAGGGGGCTTTTGTATGCCTATCTCCAGCGAAAGGCGTCTCCGAGACAGCCTGTCGGCGATATGGACATCCGGTGTGCCTGCAAGCCGGCCCGGTGCTGTGGCCATGCGGCAGCCTGCTCCTCCTTCGGCTCGGCAGAGGTTGCACCGCCGCGACGACCGGTGCAGGAGGTCACCGGGACAGGTCGAAGCTAATGAAACCGGCCATTGGGGTCGCGGCCGCAGCAGGCCGGGGGATGCAGACGTGGAGACACTGCACGATGCCCACGCACGGGCCTGGGAGCACCTGTTCGTCGGGCGAGAGCGGGAACTGGCCGCCTTGGACGAGTGGCTTTCCGCGCCGGAGGGGCCGACGGGCGTCTTTTCCGTGACGGGGATGGGCGGCATCGGCAAGTCGACCCTTCTTCGCCAGATGGCCTACCGCGCCCGGCGAGCGGGGGCGCGCACGGTGTGGGTCGACGGCCGGGCGTGCACCCGTACCCCCGCGGGCTTGCTCGCCTACCTCACAACGGCCACGGTGGTCGCTTCCGCGCCGGTACCGTCCGCCTCGGGAGAAGAGCCGCCCGGAGAGGTTTCCCCGGGGCGGTCTTTGGCGGCTGTTGCTTCGTGGGCCCGGGCCGCCGGTCCGCGGGTCGTCTGGTGCATCGACAACTACGAGGAGCTGGAGGCCCTTGACGGATGGTTCCGGGACGGGTTTCTGGCTGAGCTGCCCGCCGTTGGCCATCTTATCGTCCTTGCTTCGCGGCAGCAGCTTCCCGGCGGCTGGCACAGTGATCCCGTCTGGCGCCAGAGGCTGCGGGCCTTGGCCATGCAACCGCTCACCGCGGCAGAAGCCCGCGACTACCTGCAGCGGGTGGGGGTCCCGGGCGGTGCCGTCGACGAACTGGTGCGCCAAGCCGGGGGACTGCCGCTGGCGCTTTCGGTGGCGGCCCACGCCTACCAAGCGCGGCCCGGGGCGAGCGACCCGCCGGTCGGTCCGGTTGTCCACGCTGTGACCGCGAACCTCCTGCGGGAGGTGGCCGGCGCCGAGCTCGAACAGGTGCTCGACGTCCTAGCCTTTGTCGGCGAAGCCGACCCCGACCTCCTGCGCCGCATCTTAGGCCGTCCGGTGCCCCTGCAGGACCTGGTGGCGCTCGAACGGCTCTCTTTCGTCCAGCGTACGGCTACAGGCTACCGTTTGCACGAAGTGGCCCGCCGGTATCTCCTGGAGGAGCTCCGCCAGCGGGATCCGGAGCGCTTCCGGCGCTCCCGGGAGCGGGCCGTGGCAGCGTTGTTGCCGCGCCTTGCCGAGGGGACCCGGGCCGCACGAGGAACGGCCGCGGCGTCGCTGCTCGAGCTTTGCGCCGACGCCCTGCCTTCCGTGCCGAGCTACGCCAATCTGTCCACGTGGCGCTCCAGCCCCAGCCGGAGCCCGGTGCCGGAGGATCTGCCGCGCCTCAAGAAGCTCTTGCGGGATTGGGGCAACCAGCCGCTGCCCCTCCCGGACCCTGCCAGATACGAGGAACTGCTGGAACGGATCGTGTTTCAGTTTCCCGAAGGCTGCCGGGTCGTGGTCGGTAGCGACGGCAGGCCGGCGGCGTTTATGGCCGCACCGCTCCTGGCGCGGGATACGGTTGCGTGCGTGGAGGAGGTCGCACCGGGAACTCTGCGGCGGCTCTTCCCGTGGGAGTATGATCGCCTGGCGGCGCTGCCGCCGGAAAAGGCGGATACGTACTTTGCATTGCTTCTCGGGGCTGACGCGGAGCACGAAGAGTATTCGGATCAGGAGCTGACCGGCATCCTGATCCGGGACGGACTGGCACGCCTTGGCGAAGGGACGCGCGCCATCGTCTGCGGTTCTCATCCGGGGCTCGTGTCCTTGCTTACGCAATTAGGCTTCACCCGCTACATGGGTGCCGGGCCCGGACCGGGGCCCCGTCGCCGGGTGCACACGCTCGATCTGCGGGATGGCCGCTTTGGCCCGTGGGTCGTCTCGCTGCTCGCGCGCATGGAGGGCAAGCGTGAGGCCGGCTACGCCCGGGCTCTCGCATCTTTGCCCGAGCTGCGGCGCCTCACCGGCGCCCTGCATGAGCCGGAGCAGTGGCGGCGCAGCCCATTGCCGGCCGCCTTGGGTTGGGACCCAGAGGCGCTGCGCTTACGCGTGCAGCGCCTGCTAGCCCCGGGCGGACCGCTTGTCCCGCCGCTCACGGCCTATGACCGGGATGTCCTGCGCTCGGTTGCTGAAGGGCTGGTGCCGGCGGCAGCCGCGGCCCAGCTGCATGTCAGCCGGGCCACCTATTACCGCCACCTGGAGCGGGCCCTCGAGCACCTGCATCAGGTTATCTCCGCGCCGCCCAGCACTCACTCGCCCAGCGAGATGCGGAAGCCCCACGAGGCGTCGCCCCGGTAGGTGAGCGCAAGCCGCAGGCGCAAGGGGTACAGGCCAAAGAGGTATTCATCGGCCACAAGGCCGGCTTCAAGGAGCGGCGCGTACGTGGGAGCGCCGTTCCAGGCGGCCGTGAGCCCCGCGCCGGCGTACCAGTGGGTTGCTCCCCGGAAGATCCCGAGCACGTTGCGCTTTTCCGCCGGAAGGTACCAGCGCAGGAGGGCGTCCGCCCGGACGGCGTCGCTGGGAGGCCCGTACATCCCCCGCGGGTCGACGTGGGCTTGCACGTAGATCTGTCGCCCCCGCACCAGCGCCTCCGCCGTGAGGGGGTACATGATCTCGCCGTGCCAGGCGGCGTGATCCACGTCCGCCTGCCGTTCCCACTCGACGGCGTAGTGGAAGTCGCCGATAACACCTTCCAGCAACACCCCCGGGCTCCAGTGGGCGTCGGTGTGGGCCCGGCGCACAAAGGCGGCCGCGCACAAGCCACGGCACGTGCCGACCCCGAGGCCGAACGTATGCACCCACGACGTGCTCGTTCCCTGGAGGGAGTATGTTCCCAGCAGCCGCTGGCGGCCAAGGGTACCGAGGGGTACGTCGACACCCAGCTGGAGCCGGGACGGCTCGCCGCCGCGCATTTCGAAAGAAGGCAGCGCCGCGAGCTGCTGGACCTGCACGTCGCTGGTGGCCAGCGAATAAGCCTCCGTTACCAGTTCTGCGAACTCATCCTGCGGCCATCCCGGAGGCGGTGGCTGTGATCCGAACGGGAAGTCCGGATCCAGAGCCAAAAGGCGCTCGCGAATTTCGGGCAATGCTTTTTGCGCCGCGGCGTACCCGGCGGCGATGAACTCGGCGGCCCGGTCATAGTCAAGGCCCGAGTCCGACGGGATATCAGGGAAGATGATGACGTCCGCCTTGCCGAGCTGCGCGTCCGCGTTGGCCTTTAGGAGGTGGCCCAGGGCGGCGTTGAGCACGGCCATCGGATTGTCGACGTCGATCGGGTCAACCCGCTGGCCCCGTACGTCGACAGCGATGACGAAGTCGGCGCCCAGCTGGCGCGCGGCTTCCACCGGGACCATGGCGGCCACGCCCCCGTCCACGTAATACTCGCCGTCGAGCTCCACTGGCGGGAACGTACCGGGGATGGACATGCTGGCACGCATGCCCCGGCTGATAAGGCCCGTATGCCAGACAACCTCCTGCCCGGACTCAAGGTGGGTGACGACGGAATAGAACGGCACCGGGACGCTGTCGAAGGTGGCATTGTTGGTCAAGTAGTTGATGAAGCGCTCGAGCCGTTCGGTGCCCACAATGCCTCCCCGAGGAGGCAGCAGCGGTTCAAACAGGTTGCCAAGGTCCATGGTGGTGACCAGGTATTCAAGGTTGTCGACGGAAAGCCCCGCCGCGTACATGCCCGCCACAAGGCTTCCCATGCTGGTCCCGACGACCATATCGACCGGGATGCCGGCCTCGGCCAATGCCCGGAGCAGACCGATGTGGCTTAAGCCCCGGGCCGCGCCGCCGCCCAAAACGACGGCAACGGAGGGGCGTTCATCGCCTGCCGGGTCCGCAGCAGCCGGATGGGCCGCCAGCAGGAACAGGACCGTGAGGATAACCGCCGCCACGGCGCGGCCTTTTGTCCGCAAACATGTGACCATGGACTCTGCCTCCAAACTTAGGCTCGCGCCGTACTCCACGAAACGCGGGCGAAATCCAGGGGACACGGAGCGGCTTCCCCCTGGTCCTTCCAATATATATGCCGGTTTTGTGCCACACCTCTCGGATCATCCGAGCCAGGCCCCTATGCAACGTTGGCGAGGAGTTCCGTCCGCAGGAGGCACTTTCCTGCCGGGATCGGGTCGAAACCGGGGGCGAGCCTCGGCTCCACGGGCCTTTGGGAGGAAAAGCCTGCAAGGGAGCGAATACTATGTCCGGATTTTCACCGGTGACCTTTTACCTGCCCGCTCGGGGTGCATGCTGCAAAGGAGTGGAACGGCATGGCGAAGCAGAAGTTTGAGCGGACAAAGCCGCACGCGAACGTGGGGACGATCGGTCACGTGGACCACGGGAAGACGACGACGACGGCGGCGATCACGCAGTACCTGGCGTATAAGGGCTTGGCGCAGAAGCGGAAGTTCGAGGAGATCGACAACGCGCCCGAGGAGCGGGAGCGCGGGATCACGATCAACACGTCGCACGTGGAGTACGAGACGGACAAGCGGCACTATGCGCACGTGGACTGCCCTGGGCACGCCGACTACGTGAAGAACATGATCACGGGAGCGGCGCAGATGGACGGTGCGATCCTGGTGGTGAGCGCGGCGGACGGGCCGATGCCGCAGACGCGGGAGCACATCCTGCTGGCTCGGCAGGTGGGCGTGCCGGCCATCGTGGTGTGGCTGAACAAGGCGGACATGGTGGATGACCCGGAGCTTCTGGAGCTCGTGGAGATGGAAGTGCGGGATCTTTTGAGCCAGTACGAGTTCCCTGGCGACGAGATTCCGGTGATTGCGGGCTCGGGTTTGAAGGCCATGGAGGAGCTGGAAAAGGGGCAGCCGGGCGAGTGGTGTGCGAAGCTGCAGCAGCTGTTGGATGCGGTGGATGAGTACATCCCGACGCCGCAGCGGGAGGTTGACAAGCCGTTCCTGATGCCCGTTGAGGACGTGTTCAGCATCACGGGCCGGGGTACGGTGGCGACGGGCCGCGTGGAGCGTGGCCGGGTCAAGGTTGGCGACGAAGTGGAGATCGTCGGGATCCGTGCGACGCGCAAGACGGTGGCGACGGGGCTGGAGATGTTCCGGAAGCTGCTGGACGAGGCGCAGGCGGGCGACAACATCGGCGTGCTGCTGCGGGGCGTGGACCGGGACGAGATCGAGCGCGGGCAGGTGCTGGCGAAGCCCGGGAGCATTACGCCGCACACGAAGTTCCATGCGGAAGTGTACGTGCTGAGCAGGGAGGAAGGCGGGCGGCACACGCCGTTCTTCAACGGGTACCGGCCGCAGTTCTACTTCCGGACGACGGACGTGACGGGTTCGGTGCAGTTGCCGCAGGGGATGGAGATGGTGATGCCCGGCGACAACGTGCAGATGACGGTGGAGTTGATTACGCCCATCGCGCTGGAGGAAGGCTTGCGCTTCGCGATTCGCGAGGGCGGCCGCACCGTCGGCGCCGGCGTCGTCACCAAGAT
>CALFSR010000121.1 GCA_937916565.1 uncultured Bacillota bacterium
ACGCGGTGCGGATTGGGCGCCTCAGCCGCGGAGCTGCTCCCATACGTGGGTGAGGACTTGGGCGTAATGCTCCGTCGGGACGGCGCCGGGAATCGCAAACCGGTTGGCGAGCACCGTGAAGGGCACGCCCCGCGCGCCCAGCTGGACGGCGAACTGGTGGTCCCGCAAGACGGCGCCGGTGAACCGGTCCGTCGACAGCACGTCCCGGATGTCGTCGGCGGGAATGCCGAGCCCCTCACCGAGGCGCACGAGCGTGCTGTGATCGAACGCGTCGGGGTTGCCGCCGAAAAGCTCCGCCTGCATAGCCCGCATGTAGCGCCAGCCGACGCTCCACCCGTATTCGTTGCCAAGATGCACCAAACGCAGCATGTCGATGGTGCTGCGCAGCGGCCGGTCGGAGGAGTAGGGAAGCCCGTCGCGGGCCGCCTCCTGGGCGGCACGGGCGTCCATGGCCCGGGCTTGTTCCACCGGGACGTTGTACTTGGCGGCCAGGTACTCGGCCGTCGGCTTCACTTCATCGGTCAGCGACGGGTCCAGCAGAAACGAGTGCATGCGCAGCTCCACCTCATCGGCATGGGGAAACTGCGCGAGCGCCTTTTCAAGCCTGTGCTCGCCGATGTAGCACCACGGGCAGATGACATCGGCCCAGACGTCGATGACCAGCTTGGCGGATTGACCTTGCGAGTTGACAGTGATAGGGATCAAGCCCTTCGCGGGGGAGTATGGCCCAGCCCTCCGGGGCCGCCACCTCGAGCCTAGACCAACCGTCTGGGACTGTCAACCCGCCGGGAGTCATCCCCGGGCTTGGACCTGCACCGTCGCCTGCGCCCGGCAGAGGGCTCCTTCGCGGGCAGGGGACGACCCCACGGGAGCGGAACCGATCGAACGCGAAGACGGCGGCCTCGTTGAACCGGGCCGTGCAGGAGGGGTCTTTCGTGAGTGATGCCGGGTTCTCGGGCGTGTTTCCGTACCTCGTGTCTCCCATCGACGCGGACGGGTCGGTGAAAGAGTCGACCCTGCGCCGGCTCGTGCGCCACCTGATCGACCAAGGCGTGCATGGCCTGACGCCCCTCGGCAGCACGGGGGAAGTCGCGTACCTGAGCCGGGAGCAGCGGCGCGAGATCGTGCGCATCGTGGCGGAGGAGGCTGCCGGGCGCGTGCCCGTCGTCCCCGGGGTCGAAAGCGCGTCGACGGCGGCGGCCATCGAGGAAAGCCTCGCCTACAGGGAGCTGGGCGCCGACGGCATCGTGCTCATCCTCTCCAGCTACTTTCCCCTCAAGGAAACCGATGTGGCCGGATACTTCCGGGACGTGGCCGATGCCCTTGACTGCCCGGTGATCCTGTACAACAACCCCCGGTTTACGGGCGTCGACTTGAGCGTCGGGGTTCTCGAGCAGCTAGCCGGCGTCGACAACATCCGCTACATCAAGGACGCCACCGGAAACACGGGGCGCCTTTTGAGCATCTCGAACCGGCTCGGCCATCGCATCCGGCTGTTCGCCGCCTCGGCCCACATCCCGGTTTTCGTCATGATGCTGGGCGGGGTGGGGTGGATGGCGGGGCCGGCGTGCATCATACCCCGTCAGAGCGTGGAGCTGTACGAGCTGTGCCGGGCCGGCCGCTGGGAGGAGGCCATGGCGCTGCAGCGGCGCCTATGGCCTGTCAACGAGGTGTTTCAGAAGTACTCGCTGGCCGGCGCGGTCAAGACGGCCCTGGAGCTGCAAGGATTTGACGTGGGCGAGCCGCTGGCGCCGCAGCCACGGCTCGATGCGGCTGCCCGGGAGGACATCGCCCGGGCGCTCCGGGGAGCGGGGGCGCTCTAGCGCCAGGAGGTTGCGGAGGATGAGACCCCGTGGCCAGCAGAAGGAGGCCAAGCCGGCATGAAGATGCAAACGCTAAACCGCCTGCTTGACATCGGTGTCACTGTGGTGCCCATCCGGCGGCGTGCAGCTCGCCACGGTCAAGGACTGGGTGGCCGCCGGTGCCAGCATGGTGGGTGCTGCCAGCCCCCTCATGCAGGATGTGGCCAAGACCCACGACTACGCCGCCCTCACCCAGCGCATGCGGCTGTGGGTGGAGGAGTGGCGGCGGCTGCATTAGCCGTCCGCCTGCCGCGTAGCCGCCGGCCGCCGGCGCAACAAAGGATTACCGCCGCGCCAATATGTAAATTCACTGTAAATACTACTATGGTTGCGAAAGGAATTCTGAGCGCAGGGTAGAAACGTCAAGAAAAAGAAAGCGCTTCCAACTAGGTGAGGCGGCGAGGAGGTGAGGGTGTCTCCGGTCTGTGTCGCAACCGTCTTCGCGCTGCGGGTAGTCTGACGGCGACAACATGGACGAGGAGGGTGTCTAGACTGTGGGAGCCTTGCGCGTTTCTGCGTGGTGCCTCGTGATTGCCCTGTTCGCGTTGGTACTGGCCGGTGCCGCTCCGGCGGCCTACGCCCAAGAGGTCGTCACCCTGCGGGCGTGGACCATCGGCCCCGACACGCCGGCTTTCTATCGCGCGGAGAACCTGGTCTTGGCGGCTGAGCGGCTGAACAAGTACTTGGAAGCCGCGGGCGCCAATGTCCGGGTCCAGGTGGAGGCCGACTTCTGGACCGAGACGTGGGATTCGTACCGCCGCCGGGCCATCTTGGCCTTTGAAAGCGGCGACCCCAATGCGATTCCGGACATCATCAACTCAAGCCACCTGGACATCCCCACTTGGGCGAGCGCCGGCTGGATCATCCCGATGGACCAGTACATCGAACGGTACTGGGACGGCACCTTTGAAGATTTCTTCCCGCATCTTTGGGATTCGGTCACCTTCGCCGGGCAGCGGTGGGGCGTGCCGCAGGACATCGAGGTCCGCATGGTGTTTTACCGCAAGGATCATCTCAAGGCCCTCGGCTGGAGCGACGAAGCCATCGCGGATCTGCCGCGGCGGGTGCGGGACAAGGAGTTCACGCTTCAGGATCTGGTGGAGCTGGGCAAGCAGCTGCGGGACGCCGGGATCTCCGAGTGGCCCATCATCCACCGGCCGACGGCCGGCCCCGACTTCTTCCAGTTCATCGTCGCGTTCGGCGGTGAGTACGTGGACCCGGACACCGGCAAGCTCATCCTTGACCGGCAGGCCGTGCTGCAAACGCTGAACCTGTTCCGGACTCTGACCCAGGAAGAAAGGCTGACCCCGGTCGGCATGACTTCGTGGGCGTGGCCGACGGTGCATCGCAGCCTGGTGGTGGACGGCGAGGCCAGCGTCCAGATTACCGGCGGCATGTGGAACTGGGCCGAGTGGCAGCGGGACCTGGGCGTAACCGAGGACTACCTCTTTGAGAACATCACGTTTACGCTCATCCCGGCGGGCAGCCCGGACGGCCGGCCCAATCAGGCGGGCCAGCCGCAGGCGTACATGATCACCCAGGCGTCGCGGCACAAGGACTTGGCGGCCTTGCTGATCGCCGTCGCTTCGGACGTGGACCTCAACACCAACCACGCCCTGCAAGGCGCCAAGCTGGCCATCCGCCGCTCGCAGACCGCCTTCCCGACGTTTGCCGAAAGCACGTACCTCTCCATGGCGGCCACCCTGGTGCCCGACCAGATCTTCCTGCCGGCCCACGAGGCAACGGGCTTCTACAACACGGCGTTGTATGAGGCCATCGGCGCGGTGGAGGCCGGCATGCTCCGGCCCGAGCAGGCCTTGCAGGAGCTGGAGCGTCGTCTTCGCAGCCAGCTGGGCGACGACCTGATCGTCCGATGATCCGATGACAACCCGGGCGGGGGGCCTGCCAGAAGCAGGCTCCCCGTTCCCGTCCTCGGAGGGGGGAATGCTTGTGTCCCGGGGACAGAGGCTTGCGCTGATCGCCCTGTTCCTGCCCGCCCTCATCGTCACCGTGGTGTTTTATTTCGTCCCGGCGGTGATGACGGCGGCCATGAGCTTCACCGACATGGACTTCCGGCTGCGCTGGAATTTCGTCGGGTTTGCCACCTTCGCCCGGATGTTCGAGGACTTCCTGCTGCCCCGTATCCTGCAAAACACCGTCGTTTATACCGTCGCCACGTTGGCCTTTTTCAACGTCGGCTTGGCCGTCCTCTTGGCGCTGGTGACGTCCTACGTCCCCGACCGGGTCGGCCGGGTGTTCCAGGCGCTTTGGCTTTTGCCCCGGTTCACCCCGCCCATCGTGTACGGCATCATCTGGATGTGGATCTTGGATCCGACCCGGGCCGGCCTGCTCAACAGCTTGCTGGCGTTGGCCGGCAGCCGGCCGGTCAACTGGGTGACGGACTATCCCATGGCGGTCATCGTGGTGACCAACGGCATTATCGGCGCTTCGTTCGGCATGGTCATCTTTTACTCGGCCATCAAGTCCATCCCCCGGGACTACCAGTGGGCGGCGCTGGCCGACGGGGCGACGTGGCTGCAGCAAGTCCGGTTTGTCACGCTGCCGCTCATCCGCTGGCCGCTGCTGTTTGTCACCGCCTACCAGACGTTGTCGTTGCTGACGTCTTATGAGTACATCTTGATCATCACCGGCGGCGGTCCGTACTTCGCCACCACGGTCTGGTCGCTGTACGCCTACAACCTGGCCTTCGGCGGCTACTTCGCCAACTACGAGTTTGGCTACGGCGCCGCGCTGTCCATCGTGCTGGTGGTCATCGGGACGATCGCATCGATCGTGTACTGGCGGGTGTTCCGCTTCCGCGAGATGATGGCGGAACCCAAGATCGAGGTGATGTGACGTGGCCGGGACCGGGCACGCTCACCCGCCGGGCGCCGGCGGGACCGTGCGAAGGAACAACGGGCGCGCGCTTAGGCGGCAGCAGCGGGCGCTCACCGTGGCCGTCTACGCGTTTCTCATCGTCGTGTCGCTGCCCCTCGTCATCGGCTATGGCTGGCTCATCCTCAACTCGTTCAGCACCGAGCTCGCCTTCGGCGTTTGGCCGAGCGGATTTACGACCAAGCACTGGCGGTTTTTGTTTCAGCCGCCTTCCAACTACTATCCCGACCTGTGGCGCACGACGTGGAACACCTTGTGGCTGGCGATCGGCATGACCGTGACCATGGTGGCGGTTGCCACGCCCACTGGCTACGTGCTCTCGCGCATGGCGTTTCGCGGCCGCAGCGCCTTTTTGGCGTTGACCTTGGTGCTGCACGCGTTTCCCGGGATTACGCTGCTCATCGCCACCTACTACGTGCTGCGCTGGCTCGGGCTGCTCAACAGCATCCCCGGCGTCTTTCTCGTCAAGGCGGCGCTGATGCTGCCTTTGGGGATCTGGGTGATGAAGGGGTTTTATGACGGGATCTCATGGGATGTGGAAATGTCGGCCCTGGTGGACGGGGCGTCCCGGATACAAACGTGGTACAAGGTGATGCTGCCGCAGGTCATGCCGGGCATTGCGTCCATCTCCATCTTCTCCTTCATCTACGGTTGGTCCGAGTACGTGTACGTCATCACCTTCATCCAGGACAAGAGCGCATGGACGCTGGCCAGCTACATCAACGCCATCGTCGACGACTTCCGCTTCTTAGACTACGGGTTGCTGTCTGCAACCGCGTTGTTTTACATCGCACCGGTCCTGCTGTTCTTCCTGTTCACGCAAAAGTACTTGATGCGCGTAACGATCGGCGGCACGAAGGGGGGAAGCTGAACGTGGCCCGCATCCGGTTGCGGCGGCTAACAAAAAGTTTCGGGGCAGTGCAGGCCGTCAAAGGCGTCGACTTGGAAATTCAAGACGGCGAGCTGCTGGCGCTGCTTGGGCCGAGCGGCTGCGGCAAGACGACCATTTTGCTCATGCTCGCGGGGATCTACAAGCCCACGGCCGGCGACATCTTCTTTGACGACGAACGGGTCAACGATGTCCCGCCCAAAGGGCGCGGCGTCGGGCTGGTGTTTCAAAGCTACGCCCTTTATCCCCACATGACCGTGTACGACAACATCGCGTTTCCGCTGCGGCTGCGCAAGGTGCGCCGGGACGAGATCGACCGGCGCGTGCGGGAGGTCGCCCGGATCGCGCAGATCGAAGAGTACTTGCAGCGGAAGCCGTCCCAACTCTCCGGCGGCCAGCAGCAGCGGGTGGCGTTGTGCCGGGCGCTGGTCAAGGAGCCTGAACTCTTGTTGCTGGACGAGCCGCTCAGCAACTTGGACGCCCGGCTTCGCATCGAAACCCGCACCGAGCTCAAGCGGCTGCAGCGGGAACTGGGGATCACCACGATTCTCGTGACCCACGATCAAATTGAGGCCATGACCATGGCCGACCGGGTCGCGGTCATGCGGGCGGGGCTCATCGAGCAGCTGAGCACGCCTATGGAGCTGTACGAGCAGCCGGCAAATCTGTTCGTGGCGTCTTTTATCGGCGATCCGCCCATGAACCTGGTGCGCATGGAGTATCGAACAAGTGGCGGCACGCCGCAGCTGGCAAGCGTTGACCTGACGTTGCCCCTGCCGGCTCGGGCGCAGGCGGGCCTCGAGCAGGCGTCCGGCAAAGACGTCGTCCTGGGCGTGCGGCCCGAGCACGTGCAACTGTCCACGCAGCCCGTGGAGGGCATGCCGGTGGGCGAGGTGTATATGCTGGAACCGCTGGGGCGTGACACGCTGGTGGATGTGCGGGTCGGGCAGCAGCCTATCCGGGCGCTGGTGCCGGGCAGAGCCGATATGCGGATCGGCGAACGCGTCTGGCTCCGGTGGGACTGGGCTAGGCAACACCTGTTTGACGCACGGACCGAGGCGCGCCTGCCGCTCGACGTAGGCTTGGCCGCCCCCGGCGCCGTGGAGAGAGGAGCCTGATAAGGATGCGCTCCCTTGACCCTGGTTCGTCGCCGGGAACACCCGGCGCCGACGAGCTGGAACCGCCTGACGTCGATATGTCCCGCACCCATGAGGCACCGCCGCCTTGGCCCCGGGTGGTGCACGACCAGGGCGACTTGGAGCTGGCTCTCCGGTACGCTCCCATCCTGCTCCTGGACGACCGGGAGCCGTTCCTGCCCGACGCCGTCGGCTACACCGTGTTTCGCCGAAGCGGCGCTTCCCCGTCGTTTCCGCGGGACATCGTGGTGGGCGGGACGGCGCCCGCCTCGCCTGAAGCTACGCCTGCGCCGTCCGAGCCGGCCGGCGCCGTGCTGGCCATCGAGTACGCGATCTGGTGGGATTGGGATATCCAACACCTGTATGAGTTGGAGCACGTATGGGTGTATGTGGACGCGGCCGGGAGGCCGGTGAGGGCCGAAGCCAGTTGGCACGGCGGCTGGCATGACCTGCGCCTGGGTGGTCCCGGCGGAGCGGTCCTGGAAGGGACCCACCCGTTGGTGTACGTCAAACCCGGCAAGCACGCCATCGGCGCTCAGCCCGCGGACTTTGAGCCGGTCCGGGAAAGCGTCGCTTTGGCCTGCAGCCGGCTTGCAGGCAGCGGCGGGGTCTGGGTGACGCCTCTGTTCGCCGGGCGGATGTCCGCGAAGTCGCCGTTCGCCGATCGCCTGGTGCACACGTACCTCCAAGGGCGCAGGTTCGTGCCGTCCTTTGCCTTTCAACGCCGTTTCTCCATCGGGGCCGAGCACCTGTTGCCCTGGGGCGCCTTGGAAGGTGCTATCCCCGGGCGTGTCGCCTGGTGGGCGGAGCAGCTCGCCCGGCGATTCCCTCCGGAGGAGCGCCGCTGGCTGCGGATCGGGCACCGGGGGGCGGCGGGTCACGCCCCCGAAAACAGCGCCGCGGGGATCCGGCTTGCGGCCGAGCTGGGCGCGGATATGGTGGAGCTTGATGTGCGTTTGTCCCGGGACGGGGTGCCTGTGGTCATCCACGACGCCCATCTCGAGCGGGTCACCACCGGCCGGGGCGCGGTGGCCGATCACACGTGGGAGGAACTCGCCCGGCTCCAGCTGCTGGACCCCGCCACGGGCAACGCCCTGGGAGAAGGTATACTGCGCCTCGTGGACGCGCTCGCCCTCTGCCGCGTTCACGGTCTAGGCGTGTACCTTGACATAAAGGACAGCGCCGCCGTGCCGGCGACGATAGCCGCGATCCGCGAGCACTTTGAGCCGTGGGCGGCTATTATCGGTTCAACCCGGGCCGAGGATATTCGCACCGTCCGGGACCTGGCCCCCGAACTGGCCACGGCGTGGCTGGTCGGGCTGCCCGTGCGGGATGTGGCAGCACTGCTGGTCGACCTGGAGGCCATCGGCGGGACGTACCTGCACCTTTGCTGGGAGGACGCCGGCCCCCGGCCGGATCAGGCCCTGACCGGCGACGACGTGGAGCGGGTCCATCGTGCCGGCAAGGGTCTTGTCGTCTGGCACGAAGAACGCCCTGAGGTCATCGCGGGCTTGCGCAAGCTGGGGGTAGACGCTGTCTGCAGCGACCGGCCGGAACTGCTGGTGTAAAGGCGCACGGCGCGACGGCTATGGTTCAGGCCGCCGCACCGCGCGAGAAGCCGACGGAGATGGAAGGCCCCCGGGGGGTCCGGGGGCTTGCGGTTTCCTTGCGCCTCAATCGGCCAACTGGACGCAGTAATCCAGAACTACCTTGCCGTGGGCGTCGGGTGTCGTGAAGCGGGGGTGGTTATAGCGTTCCATGAACCAAGGCGCCTCCGCGATACGCCAACCCTGGCGCTGGAGTTGCTCCAGGCACAATCTGTGGGCGGTTTCGCCGTACAACTCGCCGGTGTCCGGCTGCCCGTAAAGCCAGCACGTCCCGAAGGTGCACGCGGGCACGTCGACGAACTCAAACCCGCCGGGCACCGGGGTGCCGGCCGGGAAGAACATGCCGATCCAGTATTCGAACTCGCCCGCCGTAGTAAAGCGCATGAGCCCAAAGCGAGCGTCGCCGTGTTCGGGCGCGGGTCCTATGGCTTCGAGAACGGAGAACCGGTCCGCGGCAAACCACTCTTGCCAGCGAGCCGTGAATCCGCCCGTGGCGTCCCGGTCCGCATGGGTGTAGCGCCGGCCGATGAACCGAAGCGCAGGAACCTGCTCGCGCAAAACGTTGACGATTTCCACCACGCTGGTGCTCCTCTCTGGCCGATAGGCCGGGGTGTCGGTTGGTCTAGGCAACGGGGCAGAGCTGCAGCCTGCTGTCAACGGTTTCTAGGCCGCGGGCGGGAGTCCTTTAATTAATTTTAAAAAGTTCAACGTCAAATTGGCTCGTGGGGGGTGACGCGATGATCTTTGTACCGCCGGCGTTTGTCACCGAACGGTTGACGCTCAGACGACCCGCGCTCAGCGACGCCGAAGCGATTTTCCGCAACTACGCGCAGGACCCCGAGGTGACCCGCTATCTCCTGTGGCGCCCGCACGGGGGAGTCGCGGAAACCGAGTCGTTCCTGAGGGAGTCGATGGAAAGGTGGGAGGAGGGCACGGAGTTCGCCTGGGTCATCACCCCGCGGGAGTCCGACGAAGCCATCGGGATGATCGCCGTCCGTCCCGACGAGTTCAAGGCGGAGCTTGGGTACGTGCTGGCCCGCAGCCACTGGGGAAAAGGCCTGATGACCGAGGCCGGCATGGCCGTCATGGATTGGCTTAAGGGCGAGCCCGGGATCTATCGCGTCTGGGCCACGTGCAACCTGGAAAACGGCGCTTCCGCGCGGGTCCTGGAAAAACTCGGGATGCAGCGGGAAGGCCTGCTCCGCCGCTGGCACATCTGGCCCAACCTGTCGGCGGAACCGCAGGATGCCTGGATGTACGCCCGGGTGCGGTAGTCCGGGCACAACCAGATGGTATCATCCGGCAAATCCCTCGCGGCGCACGCATGATGGTTGCGCCCTTACTCACCATTCACCGTGCGTCGTTCCCCCGGGAACGGGGGCAAAGACTTAACCGGGTAAGGCAGTCAGCCGCCGCGCCTCGGTGACCGCCCGCACCCGCGGGTCAAGCCGGATGTGGCCCGGTTTCACCGGGCGCGTCAACACCAGGTTTTCGAGGGACCGCACCCGGCTTAGGGCCACGTACAGCTGCCCGTGGGCAAACGTGGGCCGGGAGAGGTCCAGCACGACCCGATCTAGAGTGAGCCCCTGGCTCTTGTGAATCGTTACGGCCCACGCCAGGCGCACCGGCAGCTGCGTAAACTGTCCCACCGACACCGGCCGCAGCATGCCGTCCTCCAGCTGAAACCGGAACAGGTCCCACTGGAAAGGCTCCACGACTTCCTCGCTTCCGTCGGGCAGCGCGACGACGATCTCTTCATCGTCGGGACGTATGCGCCGCACGACGGCCATCGTGCCGTTGACCCACCGGCCTTCCGGGTCGTTGTTGAGCAGCATGACCCGGGCGCCCGGTTTCAGTTGCAAGACCCGCTCCGTCGGGTCGGCGCTCGGCTGGAAGTCGCCGCTGACCCTCGCCTGGAACGTGTGCACCCGCCCCGGCAGGCGCTGCAGCTGCTCGTTGTTGATCTGCGCCGCCCGGGCGTTGATGGTGGTCAAGAAGACGTAGTCGCTGTATGCCAACGGGTCCGCGTTTTGCACCACGCGGCTGTTGAGCAGGGCGAGGTGCCGCTCGGTCACCGCAGCGTCGCGGATGGCGTTTAGGATGTCCAGAAACACGTCGTCGTTTTGACGAAATCCTTCCGTGAGCTCGACCCACGTCACCTCCACATCTTCGAGGCAGTGGGCGCTAAAGAAGTACGGGCTCGCGTAATACGTCCGGAAAAGGTGCTCTTCGTCGGGGCGCACCACCGGCGGCAACTGGTACAGATCGCCGAAGAAGACGACCCGCACGCCGCCAAAGGGCGCTCCGGGTTCGGGTCCGTTGAGCTCCAGCGAGCGGGCGACGCAGTCGAGCAGATCGGCTCGCACCATGGAGATCTCGTCGATCACGATCATGTCCAGGTGCCTGTACAACTCCCGCTGGCCGCCCCGGGCTACGCTCACACGGTCCACGGTGATGTCCGGCCGAAACCGGAAAAAGGAGTGGATCGTTTCGCCCTGCACGTTGATGGCGGCGACGCCTGTGGGGGCCAGGACGGCCACGTTCTTGAGCGTTCGCTCGCGGAAATGCTGCAGCAGGGTTGACTTGCCGGTGCCGGCTGCGCCGGTGACGAATACAGGTGCATCGGATTCCTCAAGCAGCTTAAGGGCGCGGCGAAACTCACCGGTTAAGACGATGCCGGAAGGGGCGTCGGACGATGGCGTGACAGGCGAGTCCGCGGGCACGGGCACAACCTCGCAACATGCCGGTGACGGCTGCAGCAGATGGCGCCGGGAGGCGGTCCATTCGTGGCACACTGCCTCACATTCGTGCCGTCGCGGTCTCTGACCTGCCTCGGCCCGTTGCGCGGACGACAGCGGCCGCCTAAGGTGCCCGACCGCCGTCTACGCGCGGCACCCGACAGGACGGCTGGTTCCCGGGCGAGAAACAGAGGAAGGAACGGGCGAGAAACAGGGGAAGGAAAGACCTCGCGCGCTGCGTTATCGAACGTGCGGCAGCGACGGGTGCCGCCGGTTTAAGTGGTGCAAGCTGGACCAGAGGTGAGGGTGAATGTCCGACTCGCGCAAGCCGGCCCGGGAGGAACGCGTTTTCCGCCCGCCGGTGGTTCGCGGCCCATGGGCCGGGGTGGTCCTGGCCGGCGTGCTTCTGTTGTGCCTGTTGCCCTTGGGCATGTTTGTGTACTACGGGTACGTGCAGCACCACCTGGCCTACCGCGTCAGTGAGGCGGGCCTCGTGGTGGATACGGGCTGGGGGCGCATCGTCGTGCCGGCGGCGGAAGTTGCCGGCGTCGGCCGCCTACCCGAGCCTGACCGGGTCGTGCGCTCCTTCGGCGCGGCGGTGCGCGGCTTGCAGATGGGCTGGTACCGCATGGACGGTGAGCGGGTGTACCGGCTGACGACGAGCGGGCGTGAGCTGGTCTATGTCGATGTCGCGGCGGATGCCGCCACAGCCCGCGCGGGCACCCGGTACGTGTTGAGTCCCGCCGACCCCGACCGGTTTGTGGCGTTGGTGCGGGCTGCGCAAGCGGGCCAGTGGGATGCGGATGACGCGGGGACCGATGAGGTCGTCTTTGAGCCGCCGCCGGGGCCGTCGCTTTTCGCTGATCCGCTTTTGTGGTTGTCGCTTCTTGTCACGCTGCCTCCTGGCATCGTGTTGCCCTGGCTCGTGACGTCCGGAGCCAAGGGGATGCACTTCCGCGTAGGGCCGGAAGGGATTGCCGTGCACCATCTCGGCCGCCGGCTTTACCGGTGGGAGAGCATCAAATCCGTGCAGCGGCTCGACCAGGTGCCTCGGCTGTGGCGAACGATGGGAGCGAGTTTGCCCGGATACCACGCCGGAAACTTCACCGCCCGCGAGCTCGGGCCTGTCAAGCTGTATGCGGCCGTGCTGGCTCCTCCGATGGTCCTTTTGGAAACCACTACCGGCCGCGTCCTCCTCGGGCCCGAGGATGTGGACGGCTTTATCCGGGCGGTGGAGACCTACCGCAAGGGGCGCCGCTAAGGAAGAAGCGATTCCTCCCCCGCACGGCCAGCCGGTGCCCGCAACCCATTTCGCGTCAGGCCAAAAGGAAAGCCAGCTGCAGCACCGCGGCCGCCAGGGCTATGTTCTTGAGAAAGTGGGCCAGCTCGTTGGCCCGTGCCGCCGCGTCTTCGACTTTCCAGAAGTTGTGCACGAGGAATGCCGTGGGCAGGAGAAACAAGGCGAGCAGCAGTGCCCCGGCGGTCACCTGGTACTCGAGCAGGAGCGACAATCCGCCGGCGAGCAGCATCAAGCCGCTGACGGCCACGGCCGCTCCCGGCGCCGGAACCCCCTTGGCCGACGCGTATCCCCGCAAGGCTTGAAACCGCAAGAAATGGCTGGCCCCGTTATAGAGGAAGTAGAGGCTCAAGATGACTTGGCCCGCCGCTGCCAGCGCCGCCATGAAACCCACCTCCCACACGATGCGCTGTGGGGAAACTATATGCCGACTAAAACCGGCAAAGACCGCGAGCGGGGGATGGCGATGAGCGAACGGGAATGGCGCGACAGCGGATTCCGAGGGACGGCCTCCAACCGGGGACACGGACCGGACTTGCGGCACCCGCCTACGGGCGAGCTTGGCGGCGCGGCGCGGGATATCGTTCGCTTCCTGCAAGGCGCCGGCGGCGAGGCTGTCCTAGGCGACATCGTCCGGCACGTGCCCGGCGCGGACCGGGCGGGCGTTGAACGAGCCGTGGCCGACCTTGAGGAGGCCACCATCGTCGAGGTGGATCGGCAAGGCCGCGAGCCGCGAGTACGGTTGACGTTGCCCGTCGACGGATAGGTCGGGATATAGCGCGGGCGCCGCGGCGTGCGGCCTGAGCGGCGGGAGGCCTAAGCCCGGCGGGTGAGCTTACAGCCCGAGATTGCCGGGGCGGGGGGTGGAAAAGAGGGAGGACTGCCGCCAGATGCGCTGCACCTTGGGCACGGCCAGCTGCAGGCACTGCTGGGCAAAGTCCCGCGCATCCTCCGGGTCTTCGGCGCGCAGGGCGTCAAAGAAGTATGGCCGGGCGGTGCGGAGCCGGTGGGGCGACGGCTCCCCGATGGTGTCGGGAATCAGGCTCAAGTACTCCGGTCCAAAGGTTTCCAGCAACAGATAGCCCAAGAGCAGCTTGACCAAGCCGCCGAACTGCTCCAACTGCCGCGCGGCGGCCGCTTCCTCGGCGGCGTCCCAGAGGGCTTCGAGCTCTTCGCGCTGCAGGCGCATGCACGTTCCCTCCCTGGCCCTTATTGTACCATCATTTCCCACGCGCGCATCGGCCAGCCTTCACCAATGTTGACGTTGACTGCCTGCGGAGGTAGGATTGAGGCAGACTTCAGGCAGGGGAGGGAGGACGCCTTGCGCCATCGCCGGGCGTGTCCAACCCAGGGTTTCACCCCGTTTTGGCTGGCGGCACTGCTGCTCGTGGTGCAGCTAGGCCCGGCGTCGGCAAGGGTCGCCGCGGCCGAGGCGGTCATCCCGCCCGAGATGGAGGCTCGCACCCGAGCCGTCTTCGAGCGGTTCACCGGCACGCTGGCGGCCGACTACCCGGAACTGGAGAACTACTCCATCCAGGTGGTCCAGGAAAAGGTCGCCAACGCGTGGATTAACCAGAAGTACGAGATTTCGGTGACCACCGGCCTTCTTGAACTCTTGCCGACCGATGACCAGCTTGGCGGCGTCATCGGCCACGAGATCGCCCATGGCCTCCTCGGCCATATTCCGCACCGCATCAACCAAAGTATTTGGAGCGCGTTCGCGGTGCTGGCCCTCGGCGTTCTATCCAGCACGCAGGGCCAGGCCGATTGGGGCGGCTTGCTCGAGATGCGGGACTTGTTCATGTACGCGTTCAGCCGGGAGCAGGAGACCGACGCGGACCTGATGGGCTTGCGCCTGGCGCAGCGGGTTGGCTATGACCCCCGGGGCCTGGTAGAGGCCTTGGAGCTCATGGACGACCAGCGCCGCGGCTTGCCGCCGGATTCCATCTGGCAGCAGCTGTACCAGACCCACCCGCCCTTGTCCCAGCGTATCTTCGAGCTGCGTCTCGTGCTCGCGACCGACGCCTGGGACCGGACGCCCCAGGGTCCTGCCGTGCTGGGGCTTGCCGGCCCGGAGGGAAGTCCCGAAGAGGCGGCCCGCCGGTTTGCCCAGGCATTGTGGGCGGGTGACGAGGCCAGCTTGCGCACGCTGGTCATGCCGACGCGGACCGAGGACGTAAGCCGGTGGCTTGCCACGTACGCGGGGCAGATCGACCCCGGGTGGGCTTTAGGTGAGCTCGAGATAGCGGAGCGACGGGTAGAAGTCTTCGATGAAGTCCTCATCGTACGCCTTTGGCGCCCGCGGCCAGGCGGTGAAGGCGAGGAGAGCACGCCGCCGGTGGCGGTGACGCTGCGCAAGAGCGCCCGCGGGTATCTGGTCACCAACTGGGAAGCGGCGGAGCTGTGAGGTAAGCGGGTCTGACCTGGCTAGAGCCGCCGGCGGAAGGATCGCCGTGGCGTGAGAAAGGGCCTCGTGCAGGGATCGGAGCTGTCCCTCCACGAGGCCCTGCCTCTTTTCACCTGTTACCGCCGGTGGCTGCGCCGGGGGCCTATTCGCGCACCCGGGTCGCCCACGCCGCCGGGCGCCCGGCGTTCCCTACCGGCACGGTTGGTTGCGCACCAATCCGCACTGCGGCATGGGCGGTATACCCTCAAAGGCCGGGATCCGCGGCAACAGGATCCGGGACGGCATGGCCGGCGTGTGGGCGATCCGGTTGGTCATGACTCCGGGAATTACGCCGAACGCCCAGCGCTCCCGATTCCCTCCGGGCGCCTCCACAGAGACCTTGATGCGGGAACCCGCCCGGAAGATGTGGCCAAAGGGGAACAGCTCCACCCGGAGCAGGCTGTACTCGCCGGGCACGAGCGGCATGAGGTCCGTCTCCCGGTGCGTGTGGTACGGCCGCAACGCCGTCGAAAGCCCCGGGTCTTCGGCACGATGGCTTGCCCGCAGCCAGCCCATTTGGACGAACATCTCCTGTCCATCGGGCCGAATCTCCGACAAGACGACCTCCACGTCGGTGTCGACGCCTTCGGAGGCGAGCCACAGCTCCACCGCCCCGGAGCCGAGGAACACCATGTCCTCGGTGAGCGGCTCGGTCACAAACACGGCTGCCGTGCCGTCCGCCGGGTGCGGCCATCCTTGGCGCGCGTCAAACATCGGCGGGTTGGCGGCGGGATCGTAGCGGTACGCCGTCGCTTCGGCGCCGCCGCCGGGCGGCTTAGGCGCGAGGCCTCCGTCAGGCTGGAAGTATAGGCTGTATACCTCGGTCTGGGGAATCGGCCAGGCGGAGTACGTGGTGCTCGCAGCCGGCACCCGCCCGCCTTCGGCGCCGGTTTCCCAGTAGATCTTGATGGGATCCTCCGCCTCGTACGCGGCCAGCGCCTCCTCAAAGGTCGCAAAGCGGCCTGCGTCGACGGCCGGGATCTCGCGCTTGACGTAGTACGACAGGAAACGCTCGATGTCGGCAAAGACAGCCGGCCCGTAATACTCGCCGTGGTCGCCGTTGGTGCCGACGAAACGCACCTTGGTGTGAGGACTAAATCGCTCGAGCAAAAGCGCAGGACGGCCACCGGTGGTGTCGTCCTGCCAGGTGTTGATGAGCAGGGTCGGGACCGTAATCCGGTCGACGAAGTGCCAAGGCGACCGCTCCTGCCAGAAAGCCGTATCGAAGGTGTTGGCCGCCAGCAGCTGCACTAGAGGGGCGTTTTGCTTGCGCAAGGCCTGGTTTTCGCCGCACACGTCGTCGCCTTGAGCGATACGCTCCTGCACCCACGGATAACCGCTCGGGTAGGCGGCGATGGCTTCCTGCCGGGTCGCCCAGGCGACCGCGTAGGCAATGTTTTGGATGCCGCCGGGGTAGACGACGTCCCGGTAGTAGTCGCCTACGACGTGGCCGGGCACGATGGCCCGCAGAGAAGGGGGCTTGGTGGCCGCCACAAACAGCTGGGAGATGCCCGGGTACGACTTGCCGACCAGCGCCACGCCGTCGGCCCACTCCTGAGCGGCGATGATCTCGACCATGTCGTAGCCGTCGAGGGCTTGCAGCCACTCAAAGTAATCGAAGGCGCCAAAGGAGCACGTCGTGCCCCGCATGTTGACGCCGACGACCGCGTAGCCGAGGCTCAAGAAAGCCTGGTCGAGCCCGTCGTAGATCCGTTGCGACGGTTCGTAGCCGGAATAGTCGATGACGACGGGGTAGGGACCGGGGCCAAACAGTTCAGGGTCGGGCAGCAGGAGCTGGTAGGCCAGCTTCGCGCCGTCGCGCACTTCAAAGTACCCGAATCCCGGCGACAACGTTTGCCGGTAAAGGGAGGAATCAGGCCTTGCGTCCCGAGAGAGAACCCGGATCGGGCCGAGCCGGGTGAAACCGCCGGCGGCAGCCAGCTCCACCGTGTAGCCCTCGCCCGGCGTGACCCCGCGGAAGAGGAGTGCGCCGAACTCGTCGATCTTGCCGACCTGCACGACTCTGCCTGCCGCGTCCAGCAGCGTGGCCGCGCTGCCGGGCTGGGCGCCGATTACGTACACCTGTTCCACGCTGCCCCGGGCCGTCGGCCCGCTTTCCAGGGCGGCGGCGCCCGCGGCCGGCGGCAGCAGCAGGAAGAGGAAAGCTGCGAAGGCGAGAGCGGCCAGCGGGAGCTTCAAAGGAACAGGTTTCGCACGCGAGCGGGACATGTCCGGACAAGCCTCCTTTGCGACGAGTTTCCCACTGTCTGCACGGTTTGTACGTCCTCGAGACGATTGGCACATCTCAAGGGACGCATCGCCGCGCCGTCACTTGGGAACGGGATAAGGAGCGGCGTGCGAAAGGGCCGCTGACGATGTGCCAGCGGCCCACGTTCTTGAGCGTGCGTGCG
>CALFSR010000122.1 GCA_937916565.1 uncultured Bacillota bacterium
GTCCTCCCCCACGATCGCCAGCAACTCGATGGTGAAAATAAGCAGCTCGTTGGGCCCAATCGGCCCCGCGCCCTCCTCCCCGTAGGCCAGCTGGGGCGGGACGTAGATGCGCCACATGGAACCGACCGGCATCAACTGCAGCGCCTCCGCCCAGCCCGCGATGACGTCGTTGACGGCGAATGATGACGGAACGCCACGCCGGTAGGAGGAGTCGAACTCGACGCCGCCGGCAAACTGTCCGAGGTAGTGAACCCGGACGGTGTCATCCGCGCTGGGCGTGGGTCCGGAGCCGGGACGCAGGACCTCGTACTGCAGGCCCGACGCCGTCTCATACACCCCATCCCGCTCGCGGTTGGCATTGAGAAACGCTTCCGCGTAGGCCAGGTTCCACTCGGCTTCGGCACGAAACAGCCGTTCATCGCGGGCACGGTGGAGGGCCGTCAGCCCGTCCCGCAACTGGTCCAGGGTGTACGGCGGTTCGCGGTCCCGCAGCGCGTCCAGGATGCCCTGGAAGAGGAGCGCCTCGTCGACCTCGAACCCCTCGTCCAGGATCAGCAGGCCAATGCTGCGACCTAAGGCGTAGCTGCCGATTTGAACGGGTTCCGTTGCCGGGCCCGGTTCCGACGTCGGGGGGTCATCCGCGTAAGCGGTCACGGTGGGGATGAGCAGAACTAGCGCCAGCAGGCCCACCATCGCCCGCCTTCGCACCAGCTGTTGCATGGGGCACCACTCCCTGGGCAAGGACTGCTCACACTTTTCGGGCGATAAAGGCGGAGGGCCCGCAACCAGCACGGTCTGCCATTATTCACCAGAAAAGGGGTGACGCAATCTTCTTGATCACTGGCAAAGTTCCTGCATGGGAAGGTATGCTCTTGCAGAGCGGACGTTCCTCGGCGCATCAAGGGAGTGCGGAGTTAGCCGGGGCGGCCCTCGCGGCCCGCCCCGCGGCCACGCCGGCTATGGTCCGTGGTGCGCCGGGCGCGTTGGGCACCGGCGCCCTGCTCCCCGCGTTCCGGCCGGGGGTAGACTTGGACGCCCTACTGTGCCACGGCCGGCCGCACGCGCCGGACGCCCTCCTGCGCCAGGACCTCCGTCACCCCGGCGCCGGGCCGGAGCATGGTCTCCCGCTGAAACCAGACGATGAGGGCCGCGACCACGACCAGCAAATACGTGTCCCACGGCTGAGCGTCGGGCCAGATAGGATTGTTGAACTGGAAGTGGCAGATGACGTCCGTCAGCAAACTCCCACGGGTGGCGTTGGCAAGGGCCGTCATCACCACGGAGATGGCGATGACGCCGAGGAAATAGGGAGCGAAGTCCCACGCGCTTTGGGGCGTGCCGCCGATCAGAAAGGCGGGGGTATGCCACACGGCCCAGATCAAGCCGAGAACCAGCCCCGCCCATAGGGGTGCCATGCGCCGCTGGAGCAGGGGCAAGGCCAGGCCGCGCCAGCCCAACTCTTCTACGGGGCCCAAAAACAGCGCCTGCACCAGGGCCGGGAACACGTGGAACCACGGACTGAAGGGAAACGGCTGACCCGCGGTCCCCGCCAGGGCCGCACCGCCGTACATGATGGCGGGTATCCCCAAGATGAGGAACAGCCACCACACCCCGGGAGCCCGCCACATGGTGAGCCGCCGGAGAAACCGGGCGAGGCCCGCGGCACCGTATAGACGCCAGACGCCGATCACACCGGCGATCCCCGGCGAATACACGGCCAGGATGAACAGGGGATGACCCATGTGGATCTCGCCCAACAGGCCAATGATTTGCTCTGGAAACAAGATGAGCAGCAGCGCCAATCCCCAGGTCAGGCCAAAGGTGATGGCGAAGAACTGCACCAAGGATCGGCGAGTCCGCTCCGCTTCCGCCCCCACGCTTTCCGGCACAACCGCCACCCCTTCACAATCATTGCGTTGGAGATCAACGACGTTAATATAGCACCTGAAATTCTACAACGCAAGCCTAGACCACGCGATAAAGGGACGATGAGCGGAAACCGGGCTGCAGCTTAGGCTCCCGTCACCTTGACCGGCACTACGACCCGGAGCAAATGGCTGCTGCCGGGCGGGGCAGCGCCTGCTGCGGAGGCGTACCAGCAGGCCGACAGCGGTGGTGGCTTGACGCCATCAGCCTACGCGTCCTGCATGGCGGCAAGGACCGGCCGAGTGATATAATACGTCCGGGGCGCGCCGGCACGAGGCCTGCCGCCGGCGGCGGAGCTTCACCGACAGCGCAGGGAGGTGCTTTCATGGCGCAAGAGCTGGACCGGATTCCGCCGGGACAGACGCTCACCGACGGTTGGCCCGTGCTGCACGAGGGCGAGGTGCCGCCGTTTGATCCGGCAACGTGGGACCTGAGGGTGTTCGGCGAGGTGGACCGCCCCTTGGTGCTCACCTACGAGGAGTTCCGCGGGCTGCCCGCGGCTCAAGTCCACTGCGACATCCACTGCGTCACCCACTGGAGCAAGCTCGACAACGTCTTTGAGGGCGTTCGCTTCAGCGAGATCGCGCACCTTGCCGAAGTGAAGCCCGAGGCCCGCTTCGTCATCCTCCACTGCGACGGCGGGTATACGACCAACATCCCGCTGGCCGACTGCCTGCGGGAGCACTCCCTGCTGGCCTACCGGCACAACGGCGCTGACCTCACGCCCGAGCACGGCTTTCCCTTGCGCGCCGTCATCCCCCACCTGTACTTCTGGAAGAGCGCCAAGTGGGTTCGGGGCGTCGAGTTTTCGGCCGTCGACAAACCCGGCTTTTGGGAACAGCGCGGGTACCACAATTATGGCGATCCTTGGAAAAATCAGCGCTTCTGGTTTGACTAGCCGAGCAAGTGCAGCATAAGCGCCTTCTCCGCGTGCAGCCGGTTTTCCGCCTGGTCGTAGATGAGGCTGCGCTCGGACTCGATCACGTCCTCGGCAATCTCAAGCCCCGGGTGGATGGGCATGTCGTGCATGATGTACGGGTCGTGCCCATCCAGCAGGCTGCGGTTTACCTGGTACGGGAGCATGACCTTAAGGCGCCGCTCCTTCTCCTCCGCGTACGCCGGATTGTGGAAATGCTCCATGTCTACCCACGTATCGGTGTACACGAAATCCGCCCGCTGCACGGCCTTGGGATCCGTGGTGACCTCCAGCCGGCCGGTCGCCCGCGCCGCCTGCATAAGCTCCTCATCCCAGGAGGCGGGGTTGACTTCAGGGGTCACCAGGATTACCCGCGCGCCGACCTTGGTCGCCCCCGCCGTCAAGCAGTTGGCCACGTTATTGTGGATGCCGACGTACGCGATGGTCACGCCGTCAAACGTACCGGTGCGCTCATAAATCGTCAACAGGTCCGCCAGCCCCTGCGTCGGGTGATACCGCTCGCAGCAGCCGTTGATGACCGGGACGGGCGCCGAAGCGGCCAGCTCCCGTACGTCCCGGTGGCGCAAGAGCCGCGCCATGATGATATGGACGTGGCGGGAGACGTAACGGGCTTCGTAGCGGATGGGCGAAATGGCGAAGTTGGACTTGTCCCAGTCCATGACGACCGCGCGCCCGCCGAGTTCCTGGATCCCGAGCTCAAATGAAAGGCGTGTCCGCGTTGACGTCTTCTGAAAGAGCAGCAACAGGTTGCGGCCAGACAGCGCCGAAGCATACCGCTCCGGCGACCGCTTGACGTCCCGGGCAAGCTCCACGACGGCGCGGATTGACTCCGCCGGCATCTCCTTGAGGGACAGCACGTCCTTCACATGTTCACCTACTCGCAGGGAATGTATGAGTATACAGTTCGACGAGAAACTATGCAACGCCTGTCACGCGGGGTCAAATAGGAGGCGCACTTCCACGGTCTCACCCGCCGGCAGGCTGCCCCGCTCGAGGGGGACGGTGACGAGCCCGTCGGCCCTGGCCAGCGACCCGAGCTGCGCCGACCCGCCCGGAAGCGGCTCGGCCACAACCTCCCCATCGACAACCGTCAATCGAACCCGCGCGTGCAGTTCCCGGCCCCGGGGGGCGTGAATGGGCCGAGCGAGCCGCGCCCGGACCACAGGGTGCCACGGCCCGGCAGGCAGGCATCCCATCCGCCAGCGCAGGGCGGGCCGGACAAACAGGTCGTACGCAATGAGCGCGGAAACCGGGTTTCCCGGCAAGCCGAACACAGGCCGGTCGCCGATGAGCGCCAGGATCGTCGGTTTGCCCGGCGCCATGCGCACGCCGTGCACCAGCACGCCCGGCGGCCCGAAGCTGGCCAAGACGTCGCCTGCAACGTCATCAAGCCCTACGGAACTGCCGCCTGAGACGAGCACGAGGTCGCAGTCGAGCGCCTCTACCAGGGCCCTGCGCCAAGCGCCGGCGTCATCGGCCACGATCCCGAGCAGGAGAGGCACGCCGCCGTCGGCCTGCACGGCGCTGGCCAGCGAGTACGCGTTGGCGTCGCGGACCTGTCCTAGGCCCGGCTCCCGGTCGGGAGGAACGAGCTCGTCACCCGTTGACAGGATGGCGACCACGGGCCGCCGGTACACCCACGGGACCAGACAACCGACCGAGGCGAGAACGCCCACGTCCTGGGGACGGAGGCGGCGGCCGGGCCTGAGCACGACCTCTCCCGCCGCCGCGTCGGCGGCGGCAGGCAGCACGTTGTCTCCCGGGCGCACGCAAGCCCGCACGGTGATGGCCCCCGGTAAGCCGTCCGGGCCCGCAGCGTCGCCCGCGGGCATCGTCTGCTCGACGGGAACGACGGCATCCGCCCCGGGCGGAACCATCCCGCCGGTCGGCACCCACACCGCCTCTTGGGGCCCGACGACCGCGGCGGCCGCGTGGCCCATGCGGACGCGGCCGCGCACGGTCAACGGAACTTCCGGGTCACGGGCCGGCGCCACGTCCTCCGCCCGCAGGGCGTAGCCGTCGACGAGCGAGCGGGCAAAGGCGGGGATGTCTTGGGCAGCCCGCACTTCCCGGGCGAGCACGCGCCCTAAAGCCTGCGCGAGGGGCACCTGCTCCTCGGGAGGCCGGTATGGCGGAAGCGCTTGCAGCAGGCGCAGGCGCGCCTCGGCCACAGTCGGTAGGCGCTCGAGGTCAAAGGGCTTTGCCGCGGACCGCATCGGGATCCCCTGCCATCAGCCCGAGGCAGCCGCTCCGGCTGCGCCAGCCTGCCCATCGAGCCCCAAGGCCGGGGCGATGTTGCGCAGCGCCTCGATCACCGTCTGGATGTGGTCGTCGAGATCCACGCCGAGTTCTGCTGCGCTTTCGATCAGCTGCTGCCGGTGAACGCCCTTGGCGAACGCCTTGTCCTTCATCTTCTTCTTCACCGAGGAGACCTCGACTTCGTGAAGGCTCTTGTTGGGGCGAACAAAGGCGACCGCCATGACGAAACCCGACATTTCATCCACCGCATACATCGTCTTTGACATGAGGTCGCGCCGCGGCAGGTTCAAGTATTCCGCGTGGCTCTTGATCGCGTAGATCACGTCCTCGGGATATCCAAGCTCCTCTAGGATGGCCGCACCCTTGAGCGGGTGGTCGGCGGGGTCGGGCCAGCGCTCGTAGTCGAAGTCGTGCAGAAGCCCGGTGATCCCCCACCGCTCCTCGTCCTCGCCAAACCGCCGGGCATACGCCCTCATGGCCGCTTCCACGGCCAAGGCGTGGCGGCGCAGGCTTTCGCTCTTGGTGTATTCCGTCAGCAGCTCCCAAGCGGCGGCGCGCGTCATCACGTCATGTCCAGCGGGCACGGTCAGGCCTCCCTTCCGAGATTGTGCGTGCTACACCCCCTGCGGCAGCCCCAGGGGTCCTTGCAAGAGAGGTACAACAAAACAGGAACGCCCCCTGCCCGGCCAAACCGGGAGGGGGCGTTTGGCCCGAGACGAGCCCTACGCAGCGAAGGCGGTGTCCGCCTGGTCCGGCGGCACCACCTTAATCGCGTTCTTCGCGCAAACGCTCTCGCACAGCTTGCACCCGACGCACGACTTGGGATCGACCAGCTCGGCGGTGCCGTGGAACGGCCCGTCCGCTACGGCAAGGCAGTCGAAGGGGCAGATGTCCACGCAAAACGTGCACCCCGTGCAGTGATCCGGATCCACCACCGGCTTGGGCCAGTTGCCGCGCTTGGGGATACGGGGCAAGAGGTTGCCGTATTGATCCTCAATGCACTCAACCGGGCAGGCATAGCTGCACGCATGGCAGTCGATGCAGAGCGTCGGATCGATGACGTGCCGCTCCTTGCGGTCGCCGCTGATGCAACTGACAGGGCACACCTTTGCGCAGGCGGTACAGCCGATGCACGCCTCGGTGATGAAATGCGCCAATGTCACGCCCTCCCTAAGGGACCCGCGTTCCCGCGCTTAGCGGCATTATAACAGAGGCGCCGCGCCGCTTGCAAACCCGCCGGCGGGGGACTCCCGCCCAAGCTCCGCCGCGAGTCCATCCAGGTCCAGCACGAGCACGTCCCCGGCGGCACTCTGTGCCTCGTCATCGGCCCGCCGCCGGAGCAGGACGACGCATGGCGTCACGGGACGCTCATCCGTGGCCTGCCGGGCCGCGGCCAGCGCCTTGGCTCGCGCCGCCGCCGCACCGAGAGCCCGGGCGAGCGATCTACCCCGGCTGTAGTTGGCGACCGGCGTCGTAACCACGGCAAGGGTGCGACCTTGCCCGGCGAGGCAGCCCTGCCAGCTCCGGTCGTCGCCGGAGGCGTCCTCCACCCGCCAGCCCTGCGGGCGGCGTTTGAGCAGGGCCCCCAGCTCCCGCAGGGCACCCTCCACCTGCCAGCCCGTCACGATCCTGGTGGCCAGCACGCCCATGACGGCAATCCCGAAGGTGCCGAACATGCGGAACAGCCCTACGCCAAACTCATTGGCCATCCGGAACAGGCTGCCCACGATGAACGCCACAACCAACAGCGGGATTACCCGGACCAAAGGGCCGTCCCCCTATTCCTTACCGCCCAAGGCGCGCCAGCCAGTGCACCAGGACCTCCCGCTCCTCGTCGGTCATGGGCATCGGCGGCATCTGGGTCGGATTCAGCGGAACCGGGTTGGGCAGAGCCAGCGATTCCCAGACGCTGTGGGCCGCAGCATTGGAAGCCGCGGTCGTGGTGCCGTTGATCGACCCGACCGTCTGCCCCGTTGCCGTGCGCATGTCGGCGGAGCCGGCCGCCGCGTACGGCAGCGGGCCGCTGTAGTTGGACCAGTACACCGGAGCCCGGTTTTCCACCGCCGGCGGGTTCTTGACCCACTCATAGAGGAACGCTTCCCATTCCTCAACCGGCGTGAGCTGCGTCCAGGCACCCACCTGGGTGATATCCGGCCCGACCTTGCCGCCGACGCCGTTCATGCTGTGGCACGCGATGCAGCCCCGATCAACGAAGATCTCCTTGGCCGCCCGGTTCTGTTCCGGCGTCAGGGACCGGGCGTCCGGCAGCCGGCTCAGAAGCACCTCTCGATCCGCCGGAATCTCCGGTGCGGGGATGTGCGACGCCACCTCATGCCAGTCGCCCATCATGATAAAGGTCGCGACGGCCCTCAGGTACAGCTCGTTCAAAGGCCCGCCGTGCACCGCGCCAAACGTCGGCATGGCCGTGTAGGACGCCCACTCGCCGGTCACCAGCCGCTCCCACCGCGGCGTCGTCGTGCCCGGACGCCCGTCCCGCACCGTGCTGACGATGAAATCGAACACATCCTTGTCCTCGGCAGGATGGCCCCGAAACTCCTCGCGGTTGAGGGGCGGCCCGACGAAGCCCTGGCCCGCGGCCCCGTGGCAGACCACGCAGTTTTCAGCGAAGGTGAGCATTCCCCGATGTACCAGGTCCTCGTAATGCTCTTCCTCGGCCCTGGCCATACGGGTCCCCTCAAAAGCGAGGTAAAGACCCCACGTGAGGATCAGCACCCAGACCAGCACGAGGACGACGACGTACCTTCTCCCGCTCACAAGGGAACGACTCCTTTCACCCGAGGCCTGAGCCGTCAGTCTTCGTCATCCGCGGCGCCTTTGTCCCGGTCAATCCACTTCTGAGCAAAGTACATGACCGCAAGGCTCAAGAAAAACGTCGTGAACACCAACAAGAGCTCGACGGCGTCAGATACGTGGTACACCCTGCAGCCCTCCTTAGACGGGCGTCACGTCTTCGGGACGATGGCGGTCCCGCTGGCGGATGTTGCCCGTGTCCACCAGAAGCCGCCCGTCGCGGATCTCGACCCGCATGACATCCAACGGCCGCGGGGCGGGACCGGCGATGTTTTGTCCCGTGGGCTCATACACCGATCCGTGGCAAGGGCAGATAAAGAGCTTCTGTCCCTCGTTCCACGGCACCGTGCACCCAAGGTGCGGGCACCGCCAGTACAGGGCTAGCACCCCTTCCGGCAGGCGCGACACGTAAAACCGCCCGTCGCGGATGCGGGTCACGGTCCCTACAGGAAACTCGTCGATCGGCCCGGCGTCGATGACGCTGCCGAAACCCTGAACTTTGCGCGGCCAAAACATGGCCAAGCCGGTCACAGCCGCCTGCACCGCGAACACGCCCGCGGACGCCCACATTACGTTGCGCAGTAGGCCGCGGCGGCTCATGGCCGCTTGCTTCTGCCTTTC
>CALFSR010000123.1 GCA_937916565.1 uncultured Bacillota bacterium
TGTGGGAGGCCGTCTCGGGGAAACGAGGGGCGGCCGCCGCGGGTCACCAAGGAGGGAATGCACATGTCGACGATTGACGTGATGGAGACGCTGCTTGCCAGCGGTGCGGTGCTCAAGGGCCACTTCTTGCTTACCTCCGGCCAGCACAGCGACATGTACGTCGAGAAGTTCCGGCTTCTGGAGCGTCCGGACTTGACTGAGCCCATCATGCGAATGCTAGCCGACCGCTTTCGCGGCGCGGGCGTCGAGGTGGTACTCGGTCCGGCAGTGGGCGGGATCATTGTGGCGTACGAGATCGCCCGCCAGCTCGGCGTCCGGGCGGTTTTCGCCGAGCGGCAATGGGGCAACTTGACGCTCCGGCGCGGCTTTAAGCTGCGGCCGGGTGAGCGCTGCCTGGTGGTGGAGGACGTGGTCACGACCGGCGGGTCGGTACGGGAAGCGCTCGGCGTCGCCCGGCGGGCGGGTGCGGACATCGTCGGCGTGGCGTTGATCGCCGACCGCAGCGGGGGACAGGCGCTAGATTTCGGGGTGCCGGTTGAATACCTGGTTTCCCTGGACGTGCCGCACTGGGACGCCGACCAATGCCCGCTCTGCCGGGCGGGCGTGCCCATCGAGCACCGCGGGAGCCGTGATGTGCTGTGAACCGGACGGTAGAAAATGTCGGCGAGTTTGGTCTCATCGAGCAGCTGCGGCGCTGGCAGCAGTCCCGCCCGGGGCTGTTTGTCGGCATCGGCGACGACGCGGCGGTGCTGGCGGGGCCGTTGGGCTACAGGACGCTGTTTACCGCCGACATGCTGGTGGAAGGCGTCCACTTTTTCCCGGACGCGGATCCGTACAACCTGGGCCGCAAGGCGATGGCCGCCAACTTGAGCGACATCGCGGCCATGGGCGGAACGCCCACTTTCGCGACCGTATCGCTGGGCGTGCCGCCTGCGACGCCCGTAGAGCGGATAGACCGGCTGTATGCGGGTATGAGCGATGAGGCGGGGGCGTTTGGGGCGAGCCTTGTAGGAGGGGACACGGTCAAGGCGCCGGTGTTGACGGTCAGCATCGCGCTCCTGGGCGAGGTGGAGGAGCAGCGGTTGCTCTTGCGCAAGGGTGCCCGGGTCGGGGATCGGATCTGCGTCACCCACCGCATCGGGGACGCCGCGGCTGGGCTTCTGCTGCTAGAGCGACCCGATCTCCGTGTCCCGCCCGACACCCGCACGCGCCTACTGCACGCGCACTGGAGGCCGGTGCCCCGGGTCGAAGCCGGCCGGGAGCTGAGCCGGGGAATCGCTACGGCCGCGATTGACCTGAGCGACGGGCTGGCCGGCGACCTTCAGCGGCTGTGCGCTGCGAGCCGCGTGGGCGCCGTCATCGACGCGGCGTCGCTGCCGCTGTCGGATGACGTGCGCGCCGTCGCGGCCGCGGCGGGCCTTGACCCGATAGACATCGCCCTGCACGGCGGCGAAGACTACGAGCTTCTGTTCACCACATCGTTCCTGCGGGACGGCACCCAGGCTCTGCCGCGTTCGGGCGTACGATGCACCGTCATCGGCGAGATCGTGCCCCCGGAGCAGGGAATCTCTCTGCGCATGCCGGGCGGGGAACGGGTGCCCGTAGCCGAAGGCGGCTTCCGCCACTTCTAGGCGTGGCTGCGGGCGGCCCGCACGGGCGGATCGACGTAACCACCGCCGGCTGCCCGGTCCCACCGCCGGTTCCAGTCCAGCCTGTCCGGGGCGTACCGGCCAGCGCCCATCGATGGACGGGTCTCAGCGGCCGTGGCGCAAACGTAATGAACGAGGTTTTCGATCCAGCGCTGCTGGATGTCCCGCTCGTCAAAGCGGAGAGGCTTGGAGTTGAGTTCGAACACCCACATGCGTTCCTGGCCATCGACGCCAAGATCCATGGTCATCTCCACGAAATCACGGCCAAGGGCGCTCTCCATGGCCCGGGCCGCCCGCTCCGCCAGATCGGCCGCGCGCTCGACCAGCACGCGGGTGGTGTCCGCACCGAACGCCGCGGTGAGGGCGGCTTCCATGGACATGCGGCGCCCTCCCCGAGGCACGTGGGTCGTGATCTGACCGGGACCGGCGACTCGGGCCGCCCCTCCCGTAAAGCGCCACTGCCCGTCGGGTTGCTTTTGCACCAGCAGCCGCAGGTCAAAGGGACGACCGTTGACCCGGGCGAGGGCGATTCCCTGCTGGGCCAAGTAGGGCCGCCCGCGCACAAGCCTCAAGACGGCTTCCCACAACGATCCCCAACCGGAGAACACGGTGGTGCGGGTACGTCCGGGCCCGAGGTTGTAGCGTAGGCGCCAGCGCCCGCTGCCCGCGGGACTGATCTCCATCGTGCCGTTGCCCAGGCTGCCGCCGACGGCTTTCAAGTATACCCGCCTGTGCTGCTCGACGAAGCGGCGCAGCCGCGCCCCGTCCTTGAGCGGGATTGTGGCCGGCAGGTGATGGGCTAGCTCGGGATCCCGCCCAAGAGCCCGGGCGAGCATGGACTTGTTGAGGTAGTGGGGGTTGTAGACGCGCCCCTCCAGCTCCGCCATGAGCCGGCGCAAGCACTGCCGCACCGCGGGCCTGGATTCGGCGGTGCGGGTCGGGATGCGGTTGTAGACGACGTCCGGCATCGGAAACGAGCCGAAGTACCAGTGCCGGGCGCTGCCGGCGCCGGCCCGCCACCCCATGACTTTCCGGCGCCGCCAGTCGATGCCTCCGGGTGAGAACACATATACCAGCACTCCGTGTTCCCGGCCGGCCCGGCACAGCTCCGCGAAGGTGCGCCACTGGGGCCAGCGGGGGCCCCGTACCGACGAACCGTCCGGATACGTCGTTAAGATGCCCAAGACTGCCCGCGGCATCGTTACGTTCGCTCCCTTTCTGTCAGTTCGCCCGGCGGATCACAGGCCGGGGCACCGTTTTCGAACCCCGCCAGCCAGCGGGCAAAGCGAAGCGGCCGCTGTACCGACAGGCTTCGTGTGCGGGGGGAACCGGCCTCCCGCGTCATTTGCAGGAACGGCTTCGAGTTGACCTCGATCAGCCAGATCCGGCCCCGCCGGTCGACGCCGAGATCCAGGCCGAGTTCTCCGATGGGGCCGGCCAGTGTGTGCTCGATCTCCCGGGCGCACGCGAGGCCCGTTTCGTGCAGCTGGCGCAGCAGCGCCCCGGCCCGGGCGCCGAAGACCCGGCGCAAAAGCGGTCCGGCGCGGGCGCCCTGGCCGCCGCGGCTCAAATTGGCGGTGAAGTTGCCCGGTGCCGCAATCCGCACGTACATCTTGGTCAACGCCCAGTGGCCCCGGTTGCTGCGCTGGAGCAGGATGCGAATGTCAAAAGGCCGTCCCCGCCACGTCGCCAGGGGCACGCCCTGCTGGATGATGTACGGGCGGCCGCGAACGGCCCGCGCGACCCGGGCCCCCGCGGCGGCCAAGGTGGTCACGGGCTGCACGATGGCTCGGTCCTTGAGCTGGTAGGCCACGCTGTACCCGGAACCCGTCCGGCGCACGCAGATGATCCCAAGTCCCAGGCTGCCGCCGATGGGCTTGAGGAACGCCGTCCGCGAGCCGCTTAAGAATCGCTCGAGCTGCGCCGGGCCGCTGTAGCGCTCCGTCGGCGGCAAGAGGCGGGCGAGAAACGCACTGCGGGACAGCTCCTGGTGCATGCGCCACTTGTCGAAAAAGCCCGTGGCGTTGAACCACGCCGGCACTTGCCGGCCGAGGCGCTCCCGGAAGCGCATGTAGGGGGCGCTCCATTCCGTGCGCCGGGTTTGAATGCGGTCGTAGACCACATCGGGGATGGGGAACGCGCTGCGCCGCCAGCGCCCAAGAGGCCAGACGCCGCTGTACGTATAGCCGTACACGCACTTGCGCTCCCAGTCCACGTCGCGCGGCGCGAACACATACGCCCCGACGGCAAGCCGTTCGCCCCAGCGGGTCAAAGCGCGAAAGAAGGGATCATGTTCTCCGTAGAGTGTTCCGCCGCGGACCCGCAGGGCCAGGATGCCCACAAAGGGTCCGATGGCCAGTTCGCGCCGGACGGGATCTTTGCGCAAATGCAGCCGTGCCCCGTGGGGGATCCGGAGCCGGTTTAGGAGTCCAGCGTCCATGAGCACCCATGGAGTCGACTGTCCGGTCCGGTCCGGGGCGACGACGGCGCGGGCGGCTTCCTTTATGGGGCCGGCGGCGATCTCGATCTCGCCCCCGGAGAGCCCCAGGCGGGCCGCCACGGAAGCCGGCAAGACGACTTCATGGCGGCCCAGGTGTGGGGCGGCACCGATGAGGACGGGGTGGACTACCGGCATACTGTGGGGGGTCCCCTTTCCCGTCGCGGCGAGCCCTGGGCTTTGAGCCTGCCCGTCGCCCGAGGCGGTCAGCGGTCGGCGTGCTCTTCGGCCAGCTCCTCAACGGCGTTACCGTCGAACTCGTCGTCGCCGAGGTCGTCCTCGAACTCTTCATCGAGCTCGCTGTCCATAATCTCCCAGAGCTCGAGCGTCTTCTTGTCATCGCCGCCGGAACCGACGCTCGCGTACACCGGCACCCACAACGTCGTCTCCCCGATCACCTCCGCCGCGTAGCCGTCCTCGACCAAGACCTGCACGACCCCGTCCGCGTCCAGCGCGATCTCCCGCGCCCGGGGCTGCCTGGTGCACGCGATCCGGCACTCAGGGTGCAGCACCGCACCCGCCGAGCCGGTCAGGTACTGCACGGGCAGGTGCTCGTCAAACTCCACCGACTGCACGGAGACGGCCGTGTGGACCTTGCCGCGCCCGGAGTCCGATCCGTCGCCGTTGCCCGTGTAGGCGTACCAGACGTGGATGTCGTAAGACCCTTGCACCGCCACGCCTCCGCCGCCCGTCAGGACCGCCGTCACCCGGTGGTTGGTGATGCGGCAGCCCAAGAGGTCATCGGGATGGTACTTGGTGCGGAAGCGGTGGGTCCTCACAAACCCTCGCTTTCCCCGGGCACAGACCGCCTTGACAAAGATCTCCCGCAAGGCGCTCATGAGATCAATCACTCTCCTCCTCCTGGGTGGACCTCGATGTATGTTATGGAGGCGGGCCGGAGGGTGTTCCGCCCCGGGCCATCGCCAGCCCTCCGGGGCGTAGGCCGCCGGGGGGCCGGCGACGGCTCAAGGCTTAGCCCGCAAGCCACCGGCGCTTGAGGTCGACTCGCTCGTTCCAACGCCGTTCCTCGGCAACCATTTGGCGGATGAGGTCGATTTGCTCCCGGAACTCGTGGAACGACGGCGCTTGCTGCAGATCCCGCCATATCTGCAGGAAGCTCGGCCGCAGAGCCGGCTTGTCGGCCCGGTAAAAGGCGCGCTGGTTGGCCAAGGACAGGAAGACGTTGCGGCGCAGGCGCGGGTAGTCGGTGGCGACCACCTTGGCCAAACAGAGGACGGCCTGGGCGTACTGGGGCGAGATGAGCCAGCTGCCCGGCGTGCGGTATTCAAAGCCGCCGTGGGGCTGGGAGCGCCAGTCGCCCAAAAAGCCGTAGCGCGGCCGGCGCAGGCGGGAACTGCGCGGGTTTTCGAGAAACAGCACCGGTAAGGCCAGGTAGTTGTCCAGGGCTTGCAAGAGGTCGGTGGAGAGGCGAATGTTGCTGAAGTGAACGTGGCCGCCGATGGAGAAGCGCCTGAGCGACGTGCCGCCGGCCTCGAAGTTGATCCGGTAGCCGCGCACGGTGCTCGCGGCCCGGGCGATGGCCTGCCGCAAGTTTTCGACCAGCTGCAGCGGGTCAGGGCTGGGATCAGGCCGGACCTCGGCCAGAGGGTAGACCAGCACCCCGTGGCGCATGAAACACGCCCGGTCGAGGCCGACCGTGCCGAAGCGGGTGAAAAAGCGGGAGGCGCTGACGGTGCGACCGCTCACCCGGCTGCGGAGGATGAACTCGGGGTCCGCGCCGAGCACGACTTCACGCCCGGGCGTTTCGCCGGCGGCTGCCGCCCGGGCGTCGGCTACGGCCGCCGCATACGTTTCCATGGCGTGAGCGAAACGCCGCGCCAGCCGGGCGTCCAGCGACGGGGCGGGCACGACCCGGACGACGGCCAGCTGGCCCCCGGAGGCGACTCCGACGTCGACCGCGCCGAAATGCAGGCCCAGCGCGTAGCAAGCCCGGCGCGCGATGTGCCGCACCCGGGCCAATAGGCGAGAGCTTCCGATGGGTCCGTGCCGCAGCCGTCGCCCCGACCAGACCATAACCGCCAGCGTGCGCAAGTCAAAGACGAACACCCGCCAGCGGGCTTCGAGTCCCGGCACGGCGGGGATGTTGTTCAGGCGCAGCATGGTGTGGCACTCCGGTCCGGTGGCGTTGAGGATGGCGTCCCGTGCGTTGACGACCCACTGGCCGTTGTCGTAGCCATGGGTGGCGCCCCAGCGGATGACGCACGTCCAGTCGCCGGGCTGGAATTCCTGGGAAAACACGTATTCCGGCAAGCGCCTGACCAGGGCGGGATGGGGCGCGCGTTCCCCGTAGATCACGAGGCAGCTCAAAGGGGAGAACCTCCCCGCGGGCGTGATGGGATGTAACACAATATGCGGGACGGCGAAGGGGTGCAAAGGGATCGCCCGGTCCGTCCGGAACTTACTCGGCGAAGGAGGAGCAGCCCCCGTGGACGCATACGTTTTTCAAAACATCAGCCCCCTGGACCATCGCTACCAAGTCAGCGACCCCGACCTCGCGGCGGAGTTGCGGATGTATTTGTCGGAGGACGCCTTTGTCCGCTGCCAGCTCGAGGTGGAGGTGGCGCTGACGGAAACGCTGGCTGCCCGCGGCCTGTGCGCGCCGGAGGTGGCGCAGGCGGTACGGGCGGCGGCCGCGCAGGTGACGCCGGCGGAGGTGTATGAGCGGGAGCGCACGACGCGCCACAACATCCGTGCCCTGGTCAACGCCATACGCGACCGGCTGCCCGAGGCGGCCCGGCCGTACGTGCATTTCACCGCCACGTCCATGGACATCATGGACACGGCGCGCGCGCTGCAGTATCGAGGGGTGACGCAATCGGTGCTGCTGCCGCGCCTTGGCGGCCTTCTGGAAACCTGGATCGCGCTGGCGCGGCGGGAAGCGGAGACGCTTCAAATCGGCCGCACCCACGGGCAACACGCGGTACCGATTACCTTTGGCTTCGCGGTCAGCGAGTACGTGGCGCGGCTGGGCGAGCGCATGGAACGCATCGCGCAGGCTGCCGCCAACCTGCGGGGCAAGATGGCCGGCGCGGTCGGAGCGTACAACGCCTCGGCGCTGTTTTTCCCCGATCCGGACGCCTTTGAACGGGAAGTGCTCGCGCGCCTTGGCCTTGAGCCCGGCGAGCACGCGACGCAGATCGTGATGCCGGAGTACGTCACCGACTACGTTCACGCCCTCGTCAGCTGCTTCGGCGTGCTGGCCAACTTCGCCGACGACATGCGTCACCTGCAGCGCAGCGAGATAGGTGAAACCGGGGAGGCTTTTGATCCGCTGCAGGTCGGCTCGTCCACCATGCCCCACAAGCGCAACCCGTGGAACTTCGAGCACGTCAAAAGCCTTTGGAAGACGTTCATGCCCCGCATGACGACGGTGTACATGGACCAGATTTCCGAGCACCAGCGGGACCTGACCAACTCGGCGTCGAGCCGCTTCGTCGTGGAGGTGATCGCGGGCTTGGCCCTGGCGGCGGGCAGGCTAAGGCGCGAGTCGGAGCGCCTCGTGGTGGACCGGGCGGCCATGGCCCGCAACTTCGCCCGGTCCAAAGACAACATCATTGCAGAACCGCTCTACATCCTGCTGGCGAGCGCCGGCCACCCTGACGCGCACGAGGCGGTGCGGCGGCTCACGTTGGCAGCGGAGCGGGAAGGCCGGCCTCTCCCCGAGATCGTCGAGGAGCAAGCCGAGCTCGCCCCGTACCTGGGCCGGCTGTCGCCGGAGCAGCGGGCGGTGATCGCCGAGCCCGAGCGCTACGCCGGCATTGCCGCCCGCAAGGCGCTGGCCGTTTGCGACCGGTGGGAGGAGCGGCTTGGCAGGATTTTGGCGAACAAAAACTGAGATGAGCAACCGAATGTACGGAAACTAGGTTGTCATTCCCGCGCCGATCTGGTAACATTGGGGCGTAAAACGACCGGAATCCGAACGATGTGGAGTCCGGCGGGAGGCTATGTTCATGAACGGCGCGGATTCGCCGGCGGCGCCCGTCCTGTACCGGGGTAAGGCAAAGACGGTGTACGGGACGGACCGGCCGGACCGGGTACTGGTTCGATTCCGGGACGACATCACGGCGGGCAACGGCCAAAAGCGGGCGGAGATATCCGGCAAAGGGGAGTTGAATAGCCGGATCTCCGCCTTGCTCTTTTCAGAACTGGAGCGGGCCGGGGTGGCTACGCACTATGTAGCCGATGGTGGGCCCGCGGCGCTGCTTTGCCGGCTGGTGCAGATTCTTCCCTTGGAAGTCGTTGTGCGCAACCGCGCGGCCGGCTCGCTCAGCGCCCGCCTGGGCTTGCCTGAAGGCGAAGTGCTGCCCGAGCCCATCGTGGAGTTTTACTACAAGCGCGACGACCTTGGGGACCCGTTGGTCAATCGTGACCACATCCGGATCCTCGGCATCGCCTCCGACGCCGTCCTGGAGCGGATCGAGGCCATCGCCCGGCGCGCCAACGAGGTGCTCGCGGAGCGCTTTGCCAGGGCGGGGCTCACGCTGGTCGACATCAAGCTCGAGTTTGGCCTAGCCGGCGACGAGCTGCTCGTGGCCGACGAGATCTCTCCCGACACTATGCGGGTGTGGGACGCCGACAGCGGCGAACGGCTGGACAAGGACCGGTTTCGCCGGGATTTGGGCGGGGTGCGCGAAGGCTACGAGACGATCTTGCGGCGGCTAGAGGGAACCGTCTCGTCCGTGGCCGTGTTCACGGTTTGTGTGCGCGTTTTTCCCAAAGAGGGTATGCTGGATCCCCAAGGGCGGGCAGTCCGAGACGGCCTGCATACGCTCGGGTTCCCGGGCGTCCGGGACGTGCGGGTGGGCAAGGCGATCCGGCTGGACGTGGTCGCACCGTCCGCGGCGGCGGCCCGGGACCAGGCGGAAGACATGGCCCGGCGTGTCCTGGCCAATCCCGTCATCGAGCAGTTCACCGTCGAGGCGGTCCTGCCCCAGGGGGGATCGCGGTGAAGTGCGCCGTCATTGTCTTTCCCGGCTCCAACTGCGACCGCGACGCCCACCGGGCGGTGGCCGAAGTGCTCGGCGAGCGGGCCGTCTACGTCCGCCACGATGCGACGAACCTGCAAGATGCCGACCTGGTTTTGTTGCCGGGCGGGTTTTCCTACGGCGACTACTTGCGGGCCGGTGCGCTGGCCCGCTTCGCGCCCGTCATGGAAGCCGTGCGGCGCTTTGCTGCCGCGGGTGGACCGGTGCTCGGGATTTGCAACGGCTTTCAAATCTTGTGCGAGGCGGGGATGCTGCCGGGGGCGCTCGTGCGCAACCGGGACCGCCGTTTCGTCTGCCGCCCTGTACACCTCGTCGTGGAAAACACGGAGACGCCGTTTACGAGCCGTTACGCCCCGGGCCAGGTGATCCGGCTGCCCATCGCCCACGGCGAAGGGTGCTACGTCGCCCCGGGCGAGGTCCTGGATGAGCTTGAGCGGACCCGGCGCGTCGTGTTTCGCTACTGCCACCCAAGTGGGTCCGTCACGGCGGAGGCGAACCCCAACGGTTCCGCCCGCAACATCGCCGGCATCGTCAACGAAGCCGGCAACGTGCTCGGGCTCATGCCCCACCCGGAGCGGGCGGTGGAAGCGTACATGACGAGCACGGACGGCCTTGCGATGTTCGCCGCGGTGCGGGATTGGCTGGCTGGACCCGGCGCCCGGGCCGTTTCCCGGGATCAAGCTGCGGCCGGCGCAACAACAGGAGGTGCACGACGGGTATGAGCGTTCACGCTCCGTGGCGGGCCATGGGGCTCAAAGACGCTGAATATGAGCGTATCCGGGAGCTATTGGGCCGGGACCCAAACCGCGTGGAACTGGGCATGTTTGCGGTTCTCTGGTCCGAGCACTGCGCCTACAAGCACTCAAAACGCCTGCTCAGGCGGTTTCCGGCCAAGGGCGAGGCGGTCGTCGTCGGCCCCGGGGAGAACGCTGGCGTGATCGATGCCGGCGCGGGCGACACGCTGGTCGCGTTC
>CALFSR010000124.1 GCA_937916565.1 uncultured Bacillota bacterium
AGCTTCGCCGCTTACGGCAGCGCCATGCGGCCTGGCGGCTTTTGGCCTCCGACCACGCACCTTTCATCATCGCTTTCCTGCACCGGAGCTTCATCTAGCCCAACGCCCGCGCCGTAGCCGAGCAGGAGCTGGCGGCCCGGCTGGACGACTTCCTCTTCTACCTGCGGGAAACTCAGGGCCAGGACGCCCCCGCCCGGGCGGCGCTCGATTACCTCACCGAATGGGCCAGCGATGGCTACGGGTGGCTGCGCCGCTGCTACCCGCCGGGGTCCGACGAACCCCATTATGACCTCACACCCGCCGCGGAGCAGGCCATGCACTGGCTTTCCCAGCTGGAAAACCGCCGTTTCGTCGGGGCCGAGTCCCGGCTCAAGCTGGTTTTTGACCTCCTGAGCGACATTGCGCAAGGTACCGAAACCGACCCCGTTGCCCGCATCGCCGAGCTGGAGCGCCGGCGCGCTGCCATCGATGCCGAGATCCAGCGCATCCGAGCCGGCCAGTTCACGCTCATGGACCCGACGCAGCTACGGGAGCGGTTCATCCAAGCCGTGGAAACCGCTCGGGCCCTGCTAGCGGACTTTCGCCAGGTGGAGCAGAACTTCCGCGACCTGGACCGCCAGGTGCGGGAGCGCATCGCGACGTGGGAAGGCGGCAAAGGCGCCGTTCTGGAAGAGGTCATGGGCGAGCGGGACGCCATCACGGCGTCGGATCAAGGCAAGAGCTTCCAGGCCTTTTGGGATTTCCTCATGTCGCCGGCCCGGCAGGAGGAGCTCTCCCGGCTGTTGGAACGCGTCCTCGCACTCGAGCCCATCGCAGCGCTGGATCCGGATCCGCGCCTGCGCCGCATCCACTACGACTGGCTGACCGCCGGTGAAGCCACCCAACGCACCGTGGCGCGGCTTTCCGAGCAGCTGCGGCGTTTCCTGGACGACCAAGCCTGGCTCGAAAACCGCCGCATCATGGGGCTTCTCCGCCAGATTGAGCAACATGCGCTCGCGCTGCGGGCTGACCCGCTCCCGGACCCGGTGATGACCATCAGCGCGCCGGCGCCGGATGTCCGGTTGCCTATGGATCGCCCGCTCTTTCGCCCGCCGTTCCGTGCGGCCATCGTCCACGAGCCGGTTGTCGAGGGGGACGAGGACGTCACGACCGACCCTCTGTTTCAACAGGTCTACGTGGACAAGGACCGGCTGCGGGCCATCCTGCGCCAAGCCCTGCAAACGCGGAGGCAGATCACCCTCGAGGAGCTCTTGGCCGCGCATCCCTTGCGCCAGGGAGCAGCGGAACTGGTCGCGTGGCTTTCGATCGCCGAGGGACGTGGTGTCATCGACGAATCCCGCAGCTTCACGGCAGAATGGACCGACGCTCACGGCCGGCGGCGCCTGGCTCGGGTTCCCACGGCGATCTTCGTAGCGGACCGTAAGGGGGCGCAAGCATGAACGGCCGCACCGGCCGGAGCACGAACGGCGGCGCCGATTCGCCCGCGGCGGAACCGCTCTCCCTGTCGGAGCCGCTCGTCGCCCTCTTCAAGGGGGTGCTCTACCGGGACGAGCAACCCCGAGCATGGCGAGCGTTGCTGCGCCTGGAAACCCGGGTGCGGGAATACGTGGCCGTGCTCGGCCTTCAGTTGCACCTGGACGAGGGCGAAGGATTCGCCTTTCTGCGCCAGCAGCCACCCTCTCCGGAGGAGCCGGAGCTGCCCCGCCTCATCCCCGAGCGGCAGCTGCCGTACAACGTCAGCCTGCTGCTGGCCCTTCTGCGCAAGCGGCTGGCCGAACACGACGCCTCGGGCGGCGACCCACGCCTCATCCTGACCAAGGAGCAGATCGTGGAGACCATGCGGCTCTTCCTGCCGCCCACTACCGACGAGGTGCGCCTGCAGCGGCGGGTGGAAACGGCCCTCAACCGGACGGTCCAGCTCGGCTTCGTCCGCCCGCTCAAAGGGCAGGCCGAGACCTACGAAGTCCGGCGCATCCTGGCCGCCTTTGCCGCCTTCGTCGACGCGCAATGGCTGGCCGTTTTTGAGCAGCGGCTGGCGGCGTACAGGGAATACGCCGAGCGGGGCCTCCAGGACAAAGGCGAGGAGCGGAGCGGCGGCGAATGACGACTTCCGGGACGGGGCGGATGCACCGATGATGGACAACGGGCGGCTCGATTTCGCGACCGATGATCGCCAAACCGGCTTCCGGCTGCACCGCGTGGAGGTGCTCAACTGGGGCACCTTTCACAAGAAGGTGTGGACGCTGCGGACGGAAGGCAGGCACGCCCTGCTGACCGGAGAGATCGGCTCCGGAAAATCCACGCTGGTGGACGCCATCACTACTCTGCTCGTGCCGCCGCAGCGCGTCCAGTACAACAAAGCCGCAGGCGCCGACGCGCGGGAGCGCAGCCTCCGCTCCTATGTCCTCGGGTACTACAAATCGGAGCGGACGGATTACGGCGCCAAGCCGGTGGGCCTGCGGGACCACCGCTCCTACTCGGTGCTGCTCGCCCATTTTCACAATGCCGGCTACCATCTGGACGTCAGCCTGGCGCAGGTGTTTTGGTTCAGGGACCCGCAGGAGCCGCCCCATCGCCTGTACGTGGTGGCAGACAGGCCGCTGGCCATTGCCGACGACTTCACCGGCTTTGGCGCGGACATCGGCGAGCTGCGCCGGCGGCTGCACCATCGTCCCGGCGTCCGCGTCTACGACCATTTCCCGCCCTACGCCGCGGACTTTCGCCGCCGCTTAGGCATCGGGAGCGACCAGGCCCTGGAGCTGTTTCATCAGACGGTTTCCATGAAGTCGGTGGGCAACCTGACCGACTTCGTGCGGGAGCACATGCTGGAGGCCTTCCCCGTCGAGGAACGCGTCGACGCCCTCATCCAGCACTTTGAGGACCTCGACCGGGCCCACCAGGCGGTGCTCAAGGCCAAGGAGCAGATCCAGCACCTTACGCCCCTCGTGGCTGACCTCGACCGCCACGCGGCACTGTCCAGCCAAGCCGACGACCTGCGGGCCACCCGCGAAGCGCTGAGGCCGTGGTTTTCCCAGCGCAAGGCCGACCTGCTGCGGGAGCGGATCGAGCGATTGGCACGAGATCTCGAGCGCGTGGGACGGCGCATCGGCCAGCGGGAGGAGGAGCGGGCGCGGCAGACGGCCCAACGCGACGAGCTCCGGCAAGCCGTCGCCGAAAGCGGCGGCGACCGCCTGGCCCAGCTCGAGCAGCGCATTAACCGACTGGAAATCGAAGCTGAGGAGCGGCGCCAGCGGGAGGCCGAGTACAACATTCTGGCCCAGCGGCTCGGCCTCGACGAAGCTGTGGACGAGGAAGCCTTCGCGGCCAACCGGGAAGCCGCGCAGCAAGAGCTCGCTACGCTGGGCGACCGGTCTGACGACGCACAGAACCGGCTGGTGGAGGCCAAGGTCCAGCTGCACGGCCTAAAGGAAAAGTTAGACAATGTCGCGGCCGAGATCGAGTCGCTCAAGGGCCGCCGTTCCAAAATTCCTTCCCATATGCTCGCCTTGCGCGCCGAGCTGGCGGCAGGGGTGGGCGCTACCGAGGAAGAGTTGCCGTTTGCCGGCGAGCTCATTCAGGTGCGGGAGGAGGAAGCCGACTGGGAAGGCGCCATCGAGCGGCTGCTGCACAACTTCGGCCTCTCCCTGCTCGTGCCCGATCGGCTCTACCGGCATGTGGCCCAGTGGGTGGACCGGACGCATCTCGGCCGGCGCCTGGTGTACTTCCGAGTGCGGGCAGGGCAGCCCCTGGAGCCCCTGTCCAGCGACCGGCTTCATCCCCGCTCTCTCTTTTACAAGTTGGCCATCCGCTCCGATTCGCCCTTCTACGCATGGCTCGAACGGGAGCTGGCCCGCCGCTTCAACTACGCGTGCTGCGACGACCTCGACCAGTTTCGTCGGGAAGAGCGCGCCATCACCCGGGCCGGCCAGATCAAAGGCGGAGGCGAGCGCCACGAAAAGGACGACCGCCACGCCATCGACGACCGGTCTCGCTACGTCTTGGGCTGGAGCAACGACGCGAAGATCGCGGCTCTCGAGCAGCAGGCCCGGTCCCTCAAGACCCAAAGCGACGAGGTCCTGCGCAGGATCCGCGCGGCCCAGGAGGAGCACCACCGGCTCCTGGCGCGGCGGGACACCGCCGTGCACCTGCTGGCCTACGAAACCTACTCGCTGCTGGACTGGCGGACGCCCGTGGTCGAGGCCGAACAGCTGGCGCGTGAGCGGGAAGCGTTGCTAGAGACGTCAGATCGCCTGCGGGTGCTCCAGGAGCAACTGGCCCGCGTGGAAGCCACCATGGCCGAAACCGAGCTGGCCCTGCAAGAGGCCCGGGACGAGCGGGCCGTCCTGCAAGAGCGCTTGCGACAGGCGCAATCGATGCTCCAGGAAGCGCATGCCGTCGTGGAGAGGACGCCGGTGGACGTGCGGGAGCGGCGGTTTCCCGCGGTGGCTGAGCTCGTCCCGCGCGCATTGGGCGACATCAAGCTGACGGTGGAGACGTGCGACAGCCGCCAGACGGAGGTACGGGAGTGGCTCCAGGCCCAGATCGACGCCCTTGACAAGCGCCTCGGCCGCCTCCGAGAGCAGATCATCGACGCCATGCGCACGTACAAGATGCGCTGGCCCGTCGAAACCCAAGAGGCGGACGTGGGCATCGACGCGGGCAACGCCTACCGGGAGATGCTCCGGCGATTGCTCGACGACGACCTGCCCCGCTTCGAAGCCCGCTTCCGGGAACTGCTGCGGGAAAACACGATCCGGGAGGTGGCCGCGTTTCACGCCCAGCTCGAGAGGGAGCAGGAGTCCATCCGGGAACGGGTCGAGGCCATTAACCGTTCGCTCAAGTCGATCGACTACAACCCCGGCCGATACATCCTGCTCGTGGCCGAGCCGACGCCCGACCCGGAAATCCGCGACTTCCGGCAGGCGCTGCGCGCGTGCACCGAAGGCGCGCTGGCCACGGGCGAGGACGACCGGTATTCGGAGGAAAAGTTCCTCCAGGTGAAGGCGCTCATCGAGCGCTTCCGCGGGCGGGAGGGCTGGACGGAGATTGACCGGCGCTGGACCCGCAAGGTCACGGACGTGCGCCGCTGGTTTGTGTTCTCGGCTTCGGAGCGGTGGCGGGAGGACGATGAGGAGCACGAGCACAATCGCCTGCGGGCGGTACTGCCCCATGTGCGATCCTTCCTCATGGACCGGGAAACGCTGATGGCCCATCGCAGCCTGTGGGTCCGAGAGCCGGACGGCAAACGTTACGACGGCGAACCCACCCGTCTCACGACGGAGGAATACACCCTGTTTGACGACTTGCGCCGGGACCTCCTTGGCCCCCAGGTGCGCCTGGAACAGGAACGGATCCGTTGGGGATGGTTGGAGCTACGGCTAGCGGCGCTGCCGAGTCCGCCCGCCCGTGCGTGACTGTCTGAGCCTTCTCAGTACCAACCCTGGCCGGGTACGTCGGCCGTGCACCCGAAGGTAGCCGCACACAGGAAGTCTCCGTAGCATGAAGCCGGCAACGTGATGGCGACTAGCACCGGGGCATGTCTGCTCCCGCACAAAGCATTCGTCGATAGCGCCTCCAAAGGTCCGAACCGCCTTCTCTCGGTGCGGGTACAAGTCGCCACTGGGGCACCCGACCGTCAACAAGAGCGAAAGTCTTCATGGCTTTAACTCTGGGCCAGAACAAATCGCGCTCGTTCGCGACGTAGCATTTCGAAGGGGGTAACGCAAGCGATACCTAGACCCAGGCAGACATTAGGAATCTTAACCTGGTGAACCGTGTTGCGAATCACCTCCAGAGTGACAACCGTGTGGCCCCCGGCTAAGGCTTGCGCCACGAGGTAATAGTCGGGGCTCTGAAGAAACGCATGTTTGGCCGCCAGACTGTACGTCTGGTTCTGGTTCACCCATTCAGCGACCCGAGAAAATGCGGGAAGTGCGGATGGCACGGGTACCTGAAAGAACGAATCTGGTAGACCGGCAGCCCACTGGGCCAGTTCATCATTTCCCGCTAAGAGTTCGTCGCGTACCTTGTCGATACTGAATACCTTACCTGTCGCATGCTCCCTAAGAATCCATTCCCAGAACGCGGGGCAGATATCAAAGCTGTATTACAGATTCTTCGCAGTGATGAAGACATTCGCGTCCAATGGGTATGCCATCAGGTGATAACCCCCAGCTGATGGCTCAACCTTTCTAAGGTGCTCACCCTCCTTAATCCCAACAGTCGCATTGCCTCCGTGAAGGAAGTATGACCTTCCCAAGCGGCGGCAACAATCGCTCGAGCGAAGCGCTCGCCGACCCTAGCGAGCGCAGTTCGGTAATAGTCGCCTCCCTCCGAACGAGGAGTCACACGCAGCCGAGAAAGCTCGGCCGTATATTTGACCTGCAGCTCACGCCGCGTAATCTCGCCTGCGTCGTACAGCCTCCTAAGAATCACAAGCGTGCTCACCTTGAACTCTCTCGCCAGCCGCTGAACGGTTGCGTCGAGAGTCTCGTGACGCGACAGCCGCTGCCGCAACGCGGACAGGGGCACGAGCACTTCTGCGGCCACAGCGTTGCACCACTGTTCAATGTGATTGGTGCTGGCAGCGACGAGAGACACGTCGCTTAGAGCGGTCGTCCCCAGCCATAGATGGGCGAGCTCGTGAGCTATCGTGAACATCTGGGCGGCTCTCGTATCTGCACCGTTGACGAAGACCAGCGGTGCATACCGGTCGGAAAGCGCGAACCCTCGAAACTCATTTGGGTCCAGCTTGCGGTGGTTGTTGTTTCCCACCACCGCACTCGTCATGACCAATACGCCCAGCTGTTCGGCCTGGCGCACAAACTGACGAAAGGCCTCCGTCCACGAGATCAGCTGGCGTCGCGCCTCAACGTCGAAGCCAAGTACCTGGCGAATCTGTTCCGCGGTCGCCACTACATCGTCGCTCGGCCGCGCGGATCCCACAAACTCGAGCTCAGGCTGGCCCGAGGCCACAGCGAATTCCCGATACCACTCTTGGCGCTGGAGGCAAAGGTAAATCGTGTCCAACAGGTCGGCCGAGGGTTCGGCGATCCCGGTACTGCCAATCGTGCGAAAGTCCGGGATAGGAACCTCTTCCCTCGGGGGAGCGGCGAGGAAGAAGAAACCCACAGGCGTTCTTGTCAACTCAGCGATCCGTTCAAGCTGGCGGAGCGTGGGCTGCTCCTCTCCGCTAAACCACTTTTCGACCTTTGGCAACTGCCGACGGAGCGTTTCGGGAGTGATGCGCGCCCGCCGACATGCCCATCGCAGCACCTCAGGAGCAACCGGAACCGTCACCTGCATTTTCTGACCACCTACCCGGGCGACTACGTCTTGGCCCTGGACAGTGTTAACTTTCCATGGTTCAGCAGGTTCGATCTCGTACCCGGTCCACCTGCCTGGTCACAAGACGCCGACGCCGAAGTGGTAAAAAGAAGACCTCCGAAGAGGCCGTATGCAGCCGGCCACCGGTCCGACCTGCTACGCTTCTTGGACTTCCGAGTCGCCCAACGAATTGGCCATACCGTTTTCGAAGGCCTTGGCGCGTTCACCGTTCGGCTCAAGCGGGGTCTCCCCACCGCTGAGAGGATTCCCCTTGACCATGTGCGTCACTCCATTGATCGGCCGAATCCGGTCATAGGGCACGTACCGTTGGAGCGTGTCATCCGGATGAACGAGATCATACACAATTCCCCTGGGCGTATAGCGAAAGCCCGCCACCACCACCTCTTCAGCTGCCTCACCCTTCTTAAACATGGCTCGCTCGCCCCGCGCGACCACAACGACTACATCGTCGTCGCCATCCTCCGCGCCCGCTGCCGCCTGCGTCATCCCGAACCAGTCACCAGCCTGCGAAGGTCCCACTTACCCCATAGTTGCATTGTTTGTCCTTGCCGAGCAATTAGTTGCATGAAGGGGAAGTCCTTTGGTAATTTGAAGTTCTTATCTGTCGTATCTAACGGGACGCGTGTCAGTCGGTCAACCCGGGTGATGGTCTAGATGGTGTGTAAGACCTGAGCCATCTGGGTTACCATCGGCGGCAAAGGGACACAACAAGGAGTCCCAGACCTATGGAAGTTGGTCATCAAAGAGCTTCTGGGGGCCGACATTTGCGACGTCCCGGGCACCCGAAACTGAAACGAACGGAGTCAGTCGGTTCGGCCGGGACTACCGAATGGGTACAAGACTTGGCACATCGGTTGTGCCAATGCCCGGTCCGAGACCAAGCTTCCCCAAGCCCGCGGCTTCGTGGCGTCTGCCACGCCGAGTCATGGACGTCACTTCAGCGCGGAAGCGCCCCGAATGGCGCCGTGTTGACCGGGTCGCGGTTCCCCGGGGAAAGCCGCGAAGAAGGACGGGTAAACGATGGCGAAACCTGCCCCCGATACGAGCGCCCTGACCTATCTCAAGGCGCTGCTGGTCAAGGCATCAACCAACCGTGCGTTCCGCGATATGGTCACTGCCCATGACGCCGTGCTGCAAACATACGGCAAGGTTTTCTCACCAGAGCACCTTCCACACCTCCAAGAGCAAGAATTCCGGGAGTTCCTTCTCTTCAAGAACAACAGGCACTGGACGGGCCTCCATCGCCACGCAGACGATCTATGCCGTGACATGGAACGGCTACGCCGGGCATTGAGCGCACTGATGGATGAGGCGCGCCCGCTCTCGGAACGGTTGGACTACGCAATCGAGTTGGTTGCCGGTATGGGCAAAGCCGTAGCGACAGCAGTTCTGCACGTGGCTTATCCGGAAAAGTACGGCGTCTGGAACAACACGTCGGAGGAGGCGCTCCGCTCCCTCGGTCTTTGGCCGTCCTTCCCGAGGGGTCAGAGTACGGGGCAGCAGTATGCGCAGGTAAATCGCCTATTGTTACAGCTTGCCCGGGAGCTCCAGACGGATCTTTGGACTCTGGACGCGCTTCTCTGGTACGCGACGACAAAGTCCGCGACGCGATCGCAAGAGTCCACGGGTGCCCGTGGCTCCGATTCCGACCAGCCTGTCCACCGAGTGTTGGAAGTCTGGTGGGTCAATCAAGGACAAACGTTTCGCAGCGAGTCGCGTGGCGGCTATTTCTGGGCACCGCTTCAAGACCGGCGTGGTGCCACGCCGGTACATTGGCGTCGTATGGAACAGGTCCGCCCGGGTGACATCGTGCTCCACTATAGCGAGGGTTTCATCCGGGCCGTCAGCCGCGTGCAGTCTGCGCCGGAACAAGCGTTGTACCCTGACAATGCGAACCGCGAATACGGTCAACGTGTTGGGAATCTGATCCGAACCAGCTATAGTTCACTCGTTCCACCCGTACCCAGGGCTGTCGCGGCCACTTTGACTCATCTACCCGCGTCCGAGCATCCGTTTCTACCGTCCGGGGCTGTGCAGCAGGGGTACCTTTACAGATTCGGAGTCGACGCCCTGCGGGAGCTGGTCACGAGCTTTGCGACGAACTGGCCCTCCTGGGTTACCGATGTCGTGGCGCCGGGAGCAGCACCACCCACTCCCGACCATGCAGCTCTCCGCCGGTTTATAGCCGAGATTCGAGGCATGAACCTCGGCGTGTACCAAGGCGTCAGACGCCGCTACAAGCCGCTGATGTTGTTGGCAGCTGTTCGGTGCATGGCTGAAGAAACACCGGTTGCCTTTTCCGAGGGGAATCTGATCCGGTACTACCGCCAGTTTGCCCAAGCAGTGCACGCAGATTCTTCCCACCCAGAGTACCCGTACTACCATCTCACCAATGACGGTTTCTGGAGCATCGTCACCCAAGAGGGGTCGCCGTTTACATCGCACGGAACACCCAACCAGGGCGCACTGCGGGAGACACACATTGAAATCCCGACCGATCGGGCCGAATGCATCAGGGACGCTAGACTCCGCCCCTATGTCTTGGGCGCCCTCAAGACGTACTTCGAAGACCCCGAGTGGACGCAGTTGGCCGCGATTTGGCCTGAGCTCAACACCGCTCGAGCCGTCGGAAACGAAAGGGGCGAGCGTCCGACGATGCTACCACCCGAACCGTTGCAAGACCTTGAGGCTATCACCGCCTCTTTCCACCAAGACCTGGAGCAAAGCAACGTGCTCTTCGATCCTAGCTTCGTCCGTGCGTTTGTGACGAGCCTGGCCACCAAGCCGTTCGCGATCCTTACGGGTTTGTCGGGCTCCGGCAAGACCCAGCTAGCGCTGCAGTTTGGCCGTTGGCTCGGTGAGGAGCGGGTGCTTATCGTGCCGGTGCGACCGGATTGGACGGGATCGGACGCCCTTTTCGGATATCAGGATGCGCTGCTTGAGCCGCGCAACGGCCGCCGTGCGTGGCATGTGCCGCTCGCTCTGGAATTCATGCTCCGGGCGGCCCGGGATCCGCACTGGCCCTACTTGCTCATCCTCGACGAGATGAACCTTGCCCACGTTGAGAGGTACTTCGCCGACGTGCTATCCGGCATGGAGTCCGGAGAGGAGTGCTTACCCAACCTCGTTCGAGAAGAAGACGGGCTATGGCGGATGGCCGGTGAGCCGGCGCGCATCCCCTTCCCCCGCAACCTGTTCGTCGTCGGCACCGTCAACGTGGATGAGACCACCTACATGTTTTCACCCAAAGTACTCGACCGCGCCAATACCCTGGAGTTCCGCGTCGCTACCGTGGACTTAAGCGATCAGCTGCGCAGACCTGTCCCGTGCCCCCCGGGTCCAGGAGAGCTCGTTCGGGGGTTCCTCGCCATCGCCGTTGACCCCGACTGGCACGTCGACAACCCGCACCCGGAAAGACAACGCGTCAGCGAAGAGCTGCGCCGGCTGCACGCCATCTTGCACCGGTACGGGTTCGAGTTTGGCCACCGCGTGTTTACGGAGAGCTTGCGCTTTGCGGCCATGCTGGCCGCGGCCGGTGAGTCGAGCGTGGATGCGGCACTCGACGCCATCCTCATGCAAAAGGTATTGCCCCGGCTCCACGGCAACCGCCGCCGGCTGGAGCCGGTCTTGGAGGCGGTCGGGGCGTTTGCATTTTACCCGGAAACCGCACCGGCCCCGGATGATGCCTTGCGGCGACTTAACCTGTTGAACCCGCCCAACATCGAGGGTGCTCCCCGGCTCGCGCGCTCCTTCGCCAAGCTGCAACGCATGATGAGCAACCTGCAGGCGAACTAGTTTACCAGCTTCGCGGAGTAAGGCGATGTGGGACGTCGACGCTGCTGAGCTGCCCATCAAGGATCGTTCCGGCCGGACGTGGGGTACCGTCCTCATCGAGCTACTACCCGACACGCCCTCCACGGGAGCGCCACCACTTCTCGACCGGCGTGGCGATCCCGAGCTGGAGCCGGGCATGGCCGGTGTGCAGCTGCTCGAGGGGTGTGAGTACCGGTATGAGATCCAGCTCGAGCCGGACGTGCCCCCTGGTAACATAACTACCGACCGCCCGGAGATCTTCCGCCGGGATAAAGTGCATGGGCGTACCGGCCGCATCCGTACGGGCCTGTACACCGGTACCCTACCGGTTACCCTCCGCGCCGGGGATCATCTACTGGGCTCCTTCGAGCTCGAGGTGCGGGCCCGTAAGCTGGACTACCTCTCCCATTACCGTTGGATGCTGCGGGACCTGGCGGACGTCTTCGCGGAAGTCGTCATGCGCCGTTTCGCGCCAACCGAGGCTTACTTTTCTCCGCGCTGGGACCTCGATGCGCCCACGCTCTACCAGCGGTTTGCCTTCCTAAAGAGCATCATCGAAGACGACACGTTGGACGGCGCCATATCGCAGATTTTGTCCAGCCCGCATCGCGAGTGGCGAGAGGAGCATGAACTGCGTAGGACCGGCCATTCCATCCCGAGCGGCCCGACCGTTGCGCGGGCTATTGCGCGCGGCGGTCAAAGGGTGCCCTGGCGGGCAGGCGGCGGGACCGCCGTGGAATCCTTGCCCGTACAAATGCCGGTCGACCGGTACTTTGAAACCTACGATACGATACCCAACCGGTTCGTCAAACACGTGCTGGCCCATTGGCGCAACACCGCAGCGGATGTGGCCAGCGCCCTCTCCGGGGCCGCAGGCGGCGCACCGGTCCAGCGTGGGATTGCGGAAGCCAATAGTTTGCTCGCCCGGCTCGATGAGACTTTAGCGCAGCCGTTTTTCCGGGAGGTCTCCCCGCTTACGCAGATCCCGGCGGGAAACCAGGTTCTCCAAAAGCGCGCCGGCTACCGGGACGTGTACGGGCTTTTTGTCCAATCCGAGCTGGCGGCGCTGCTAGCGTGGCCCGGGGGAGAGGATGTTTA
>CALFSR010000125.1 GCA_937916565.1 uncultured Bacillota bacterium
GGCGGGCATCGTGCTGCCCAATCGCGACGAGGCCCGGGTGCTCACGGGTGCGGACGACCCCGAGATCATGCTCGAGCGGCTGGCCGAGCGGTTTCCCGTGGTCGTGCTCAAGCTGGATAAGGACGGCGCCATGGCCCGTGCCGGCGGGGAGAGGTGCCACGTGCCCGCCGCAACCTTGCAGGTGGTGGACACCACCGGGGCCGGGGACGCGTTTGACGCGGCGTTCCTCGCCGCCTACCTGGCGGGAAAGCCGCTCGCTGACGCTGTCGCGGCCGGCGTCCAGGCGTCCACCGCGGTCATCCAGCGGCTTGGCTCGACATGACGCGCCGGTGGGGCCGTCCATGGTGCAGAGAAGCCGTGCAGCAGGACAGCCGCGAGCGCGGGACGAGAGCGAGGCGAAAGATATGAGGACAGGCATTGGCCGGGCGGCGTCGGACCGGCCCAAGTTTGTGCAGGTTCATGCGGAAGTGGAGGCGGCGCTTGCCGCAGGCGAGCCCGTCGTGGCGCTTGAGTCCAGCATCATCGCGCAGGGAATGCCGTATCCGGTCAACGTAGAGACGGCCCGCCGGGTGGAGGCCGCGGTGCGCGAAGGGGGCGCGGTGCCGGCCACCATTGCGCTGTTGGACGGCAAGATCCGCGTCGGGCTCGACGAGGAAGCGCTGTTGCGCCTGGGCACCGATCCGGCGGCGGTCAAGGTCGCCCAGCGGGACATCGCCCGGGTGCTGGTGACGGGTGCCGCGGGCGGGACGACCGTATCGGCCACCGCGGCCATCGCCCGGCTCGTGGGCATCCGGGTGTTTGCCACCGGCGGCATCGGCGGCGCGCACCGGGGGGTCGCCCACCATTTTGACATCTCGGCGGACTTGCCGGCCGTGGCGCAGTCCGGCGTCACGGTGGTGTGCAGCGGCGCCAAGGCGTTTCTTGACCTCGCGGTCACGCTTGAGCTGCTGGAGAGCTTGTCGGTGCCGGTCCTTGGCTACCGGACCGGTTCGTTCCCGTCGTTTTACAGCCGCGACAGCGGCCTGGCGCTTGAGCACCAGGTGGACTCGCCGGAGGCCATCGCGCAGCAGATGGTCTACCAGGATGCCCTTGGGTTTCCCCAGGGCATGATCGTCGCCAATCCGATCCCGGAGAGTGCCGCCGTGGAGAGGGCCGTTATCGAAGATGCCATCGCCCGGGCTATGGGCGAAGCGGAAGAGAGGGGCATCACCGGCAAGGCGGTGACGCCGTTTCTGCTCGCGCGAATCAAGGACATTACCGGCGGCGAGAGCCTGGAGGCCAATGTGGCCTTGGTGGTCAACAACGCCCGCCTGGCGGCGGCCATCGCCGCGGCGTACGCCCGCCTGCGGCGGCACGCGTGACTCGGCGACGCCAAGCTGGCGCGCCTAGCGGCCCCGGGGCGCCGTGCCGGGCGGACTCGCGCAGCCGGACCAGCTCGGTGTGGCGAAACGTGGCCGACGGGTCGGGGACGGTGCCCGGCCACCAGCGGGCCGGCCGGTATCCCGATACGTAAAAGAGAACCGATCCGGAGGAAGCATGGGCCCGGACTTCGTAACGAAGCGCCGGGCCCAAGTCCGCGTCAAACGCCACCGTGCGGCGGGGCGGTATGATCCGGGTTTGCGCGAGCAGGATCCGGCGGCACCAGGCAGGCCCGAGATTGCGGATGACGACAACGACGCGGGCCCGGCACGAGGGGCTCGTGTTGTAGGCTAGCACCCGGACGCGATCGGTGTCCTCGCCGCGCTCCACCGGGCCTGTGCTGAGGAGGATCATCCGCCCGCCTCCCGTGGACGTGTCACTCCACGGTATGCGTCACGTGCACGCCGCGCTCCGCCAGCTGCGCCAGGAACAGTTCCGGCTCGAGGCTGCCCTCGGCTTCCGGAGGGAAAACGCCCGCCCGCCGGATGTCGCCCCGCGCGAGCGCCAAGGCGCCGATCGCCAGCGGGATGGACGTCAGTGCGTCCATGGTCCCGATGGCCGCGCTCTCCATCACTTTGGGCTTGCCGCCTTCCACGCCCTCCACACGCACCACCAGGCCCGCCCAGTTGCCGCGGGAGCCGATGCGGCACAGGAGGGGGATGAACGGCCTGAGCAGCTTGGACATCAGCGCGCGCCGGCCGTGGGTCGCGGTAAGCCCCATCCGGCCCGTCCAGGCGGCCAGCCCGTGCAGGAGCGGCTCGACCACGCCGCCTTTCAGGGAAACGACCTTTACACCGGGCAGGTAGCGGGGCAGGGTCAGCGGCTCCGGATGGCCCACATGGCAGACGGGGAGCGTGCCGAGGGGCTCCGGAAAGCGGACCGGCTCCGGTTCGCTGCCGGCCCGGATGCGCTCGTGCCGGCCATTTTTGTAAGTGGTGATGTCGCCGCTGAAGATGTGCATGGTGTGGAAGACGACGGCCGGTCCCGGCGACGGCCCGGAAGCGCCCGCCCACGCGATGCGGACCGCGCCGGTGGATTCCATCCGGCGGGCCGCCCGCAGGGCGAGCAGGTTGGACAGACCGGGGGTCCAGCCGATTCCGGTCAGGACCGGTACGCCGGCGGAGCGGGCCTCATCGTCTAGGCTCAGCGCCGCCGCGGTGGCATCGGCGTCGTCGCAGATGCTGGCGTAAGGCGTGCGGGCTTGGACCGAGGCCCGCACGAGGTGCTCTTCATAGAGGTAAAACGGACCCAAGGCACCGACGGCCACATCATGCTCGCGCATGAGATGGACGACGGCCTGTGTTTCGGCGGCGTCGACGGCGGCGATGGCCAGCGCGGTGCCGGGAGACCCTTGACCCGGGGACGCCGCCAACGCTCGCCGGATCCCGGCCTCGGCCCGCTCCGCCGACGCTTGGCTGCGACCCACGATGGTCACCCGCTCCACGCCGGGGGTGCGGGCGAGCTCCAGGGCCGCCCGCCGGCCCATATCGCCGCTGCCGCCGAACACGACAAAGCGCACGGCCGTCCCTCCCTGATCCGACAGCGCCGCCGGGCTTACGCCCGCATGACGGCCGCGGTGGCGGGGTTTGCCCGCAGGCGCGCGAGCTCTTCGGGCGACAACGGCTGCGGCCGGTCGCGGTCGCCGTCGACGACGCAGACGAACCCAAACGGCTCTTCGCCGTCGTTCACAAACTGGTGCGGCGTCATGGGCGGCACGTACATGACGTCAAACGGCTGCGTTTCATACACCTGCTCGCCGATGATGACGCGGCCTTTGCCCCGCAGCGTCATGACGATGTGGATGTGCTGGTGCTTCTCCAAGGACGAATGGCCGCCGGGGCCGACCTCGAAGTAGCGGACGCGAAACGCGCAAGGCTCGCCGTGCCGCCCGGCCACCACCTGGCGGGTGATGTCCCGCCAGCCTTCGCCCGGATGCGTCCCCTGGTGCAGCTTGTACTCTTCGAGTTCCACCCCGTCCCAGCGGTAGGCGGCCGGGTCAAAGCGCCGGAACAGGTGCGCCGGATTCGCTTTGACGTCGCGGGTTTCCGTATGGCTCATGGGCAAACGCCTCCCGTTCAGTCCATGGTCACGATGACTTTGAGCACTTCGCCCGTGCGGCCGGCGGCCCGGTACGCCTCCGCCGCCTCCGCCAGGGGAAAGCGGTGGGAGATGAGCACGTGCTCGGGCAGGTGTCCCGCGGCGACGTGCGCCAGCGCGGCCCGCGTGTCGCTCGGACCCGCCGAGTAGCTTGTCACCACCGTGATCTCCCGGAAAAACAGCTCAAACACGGGCATGCCCACATCTTGGCCGGGCGGCGTCGGGGCAAAGAGGAGAAGCGTCCCGCCGTTACGTACAAGCCCGACGCCGGCCCGCATGGCCGCGGGGGAGGCGGGGGTGACGACGACCAGGTCAAACGAAGCCGCCGGCCCGGCCAAGCGGGCGTCCCACACCTCGTCGGCCCAGTGCTCCGCCGCCAGAGCACGCCGGGATTCCAGGACATCCGAGCCGGCAATGAAGCCCGCGCCGCCCGCCCGTGCCAGAAAGCCAAACATCTGGCCGATGAAACCGAGGCCGATGATGCCCACCCGCATCCCGGGGGCAAACCGCGCCCGGCGCAGCGCCTTGACGACGCACGCCGCGGGTTCCACGAGGGTGCCGGCGGCAAAGGACACGTGGGGCGGGAGCGGCAGGGTGTCATGGCGGACGCTCTGGGCGCCGACGACGGCGTACTCGGCCATCCCGCCGGGCTTGAGAACGTTCGGTTTCCAGGTAGGGCAGTGCACGTGGTCGCCCCGGCGGCACACTTCGCACTCCATGCACGGCGCGTGGTGGTGCACGAACACCCGCTCGCCGGGCCGCAGCCAGTCGACGCCCGGGCCGACGGCCACCACTTCGCCGGAGGGCTCGTGGCCAAAGACGCCCGGCGCCTTTGTGGCTACATACCAGTCCATGAGATCGCTGCCGCAGATGCCGCACGCCCGCAGGCGCACCAGCGCCTCGCCGGGCCCGGGAGCAGGCACGTCGACTTCTTCAACGACAACTTCGCCCGGCCCGCGCAGGACCGCCGCCCGCATCGTCGCGGGCACGGCCGCTGCCGCCGGGTTGGCCGGCACGGACATCACTCGACCCCCTCCGGGATCAGGGCGTACTTGACCCCGCGTCCTTGCTCCAAGTCGTCAAACGTCTCCTGCAGAGCCGTAAGCGGCCGAACCCCGGTGATGAGCCGCCCGAGGCCGAGGCTCTCCTGGGTCAGCAGCCGGTACGCCTCCGCCACGTCGCTCGGCGTGAAATGGAACGAACCGAGGAGCGTCACTTCATCATAGTGAATTCGCCGTGCCGAAAAGCTCACCCGCGCATCGCCCGTGAGGCCCCCAAAGAGCAGCGCTTGGCCCCCGGGCCGCACCAGGCCCGGCGCAAGCTCCCAGACGGCGGGCTGACCCGTGCACTCGATGATCGCTTCCGGCGCATCGAAGCCTTTGGGCAGCGAGTCCGCAGCCTCCGGCATGTGGCCCTGGATCACCCGGTCGGCGCCGAGGGCCCGGGCGAGCTCAAGGCCGCTCTGCCGCCCCCCGACGGCGGTCACCGACGGGCAGCCGAGCGCCTTGCCCACGGCGACGTGCAACAGACCGATGGCGCCCACGCCGATGATGACGACGCTCTCCGGGCGGCCGAGGCGTCGCCAGCCCCGCACGATGCAGGCCAGCGGCTCCAGGAGCGCGGCTTCCGCAAACGACAGGTGCTCCGGTTTCCGGAACAAGTGCTGGCGAACAACCTTGGCGGGCAGCAAGACGTAGTCGGCATACGTCCCGAGGGCGATGCCGTTAAACAGGTGCTGGCAGTGGTTGTACAGCCCCTTCGCGCACGCCGGGCAGGCGCGGCAAGGGGCCGTCGGCACCCACATCACCGCGTCGCCCGTTTGAAACCCGCTCACGCCTTGGCCCACCACGGCCACGACGCCCGACGCTTCGTGCCCCAATGGTCCCGGCACGGGGAGCTTGGCATGCCCGCGGCGGTAAGTCTTGAGGTCGGTGCCGCACGTCAACGCCGCGTGCACCCGCACCAGCACCTCGCCGGGGCCGGGTGCGGGGACGGGCACCTCGCGAAAAGTGAGGGAGCGGATGGCTTCGAGATATGCCTGCTTCATGACGCAGCCTCGCTTTCGCCGAGCCGGTCGTACACGATCCGGCCGCCGCACAGCGTCATATCGACTTCCACCGAGGGCAGCTCGTCCGGGCTCATGCTAAAGATGTCCCGGGACAGGATAGCCACGTCCGCGAGGAACCCGGGCCGGAGAGCGCCCTTGCGGGTTTCGTCAAAGGTGGTGTAGGCGCTCCCCGCGGTGTAGGCCGTGAGGGCTTCGTAGATGTCGAGTCGCTGGTCGGGTCCGTAGACGCGCCCCCTCATGCTCCTGCGGGTCAGCATGGCGTAGACGCCCAGAAGCGGGTTGGCGGGCGAGATGGGCGCGTCGGAGCTCGCCGACGGGTTGAGTCCTGCCTCCAGAAACCGGCGCATCGGGTACGCCCCGGGCACCCGGGCTTCGCCGAGATGGTGCCCGTAGCTGTCGGCGAAGACGTAGACGAAGACCGGCTGCGGCACGGGCACGACGCCCGCCTGCTTGAGCCGCCCGATGAAGCCTGGCCGGAGGAAACCGCAGTGCTCGATGCGGTGGCGCGCGCCGGGTCGCGGGAACTCCCGCAGCACGGTCTCGTACGCCGTGAGCACCTGGTCTGCGGCCGCGTCACCGATGGCATGAACGGCCACTTGCCAGCCCCGCTCGTGGTACGGCCGGATGCGCTCGATGAGGTCGTCGAGTTTGTAAGTGAGGATGCCGTAGGACGTACCGTCCACGTACGGTTCCGTGAACGCGGCGGTGCCGCCGCTGGCGCTGCCGTCGGCGAAAAACTTTACCGGCCCGAGGCGCAGGTGTTCATCGCCGAAGCCCGTGCCCAGCCCCGCCTCCAGGACGGACGGGGCTACCGCCTGGCCACCGAGGGAGCTGTCGCCCAGGAGCGCCAGGGTAAACCGCACCGTGAGCAGGCCCCGCTCCCGGGCGGTCCAATACGCCTGCAGGTCGCCGGTGCCGGCGGCCATGCCCACCCCGGCGTCGGTGACGCTCGTAATGCCGTAGCGGTTAAACTCCCGCATGGCCCAGGCGAGCGCTTCCACAAGCTGATCGACCGAGGGCGGCGGCACTTGCCCGAGCACCCGCTCCATCGCGTTGTCCATGAGCAGCCCCGTGAGCCGTCCATCCCGCCGCTGGAACATGCCGCCCGGGGGGTCGGGTTCGTCCTCCCGCACGCCGGCAAGGCGCAAAGCCTGGGAGTTGGCGACCCCCATGTGCAGATCGGTGCGGGTGACGAACACTGGGTGCTCCGGAGCCGCCTCGTCGAGTTCTTCCCGGGTCGGGTGGCGGCCTTCGGCCAAGTGCGCCTCATTGTAGCCGGACGCGAGAATCCACGTCCCCGCCGGGCGCGCCGCCGCGGCTCGGCGGATCGTGTCCTGGATGTCGCGGATAGATCGAACGGCGCCCGGGCTTACATCGACCTGCGTGCCTTGCTGGCCGAAGCGGATCGGGTGGGCGTGGGCGTCGTTGAAGGCGGGGATCGCGGTGCGTCCCCCAAGGTCAATGACCTGCGTAGCAGGACCCGCCAGGCGCAGCACGTCCTCGGTCTTGCCCGTCGCCACGACGCGCCCGCCCCATACGGCCAAGGCCTCCACCCGCTCCCGGGAAGGATGGCCCGGCCAAATGCGGCCGTTCACCAGAATCGTCTCGGCGTGGAGAAACATGTCCGGCATGGCAACATGATAACATTTCGAACGCTCGCGGGCACCTATCAGGTGTTGCGCGTGAAACCATGGATTCTTCCGCCGATCGTTCCCTTCTCCAGAGAGGATAAAGTTTCTATCCGACATTCTCGCGAATGAGGACAGGTGGCCTGGCGGCCGCCTCAGAATCCCCTCTGTCAAATCCTGACGGAAAAGGAGTGGAACCAAAATCATGCGAGTTGTGCGACGGTCGATCGGTATCGCCCCGCTGCTGCTGGCGCTTTTGCTGGCGGTGGCACCCATGGCGGCCGCCCAGAGGATGAACCTGGCTACGGCCACGACGGGCGGCGCCTACTACCCTGCGGGCATCGCGGTGGCCCAGCTGCTGAGCGAGAAGATCCCGGGCCTGCAGGTGTCCGCGTCCACCAGCGGCGGTTCGGTCGAGAACATCACGCTGCTGGCCTTCAACGAGGCGCAGATGGCGTGGGTGCAGAGCAACGTGTTGGAGGATGCCTACCTCGGCACCGGCACCTTTGCGGGCGAGGCCCATCCTGAACTGCGGATTCTTGTCCCGGGCGTCGAGAACCACTACCAGATGCTGGTCGACCGGGAATCCGGCATCAACTCGCTGGCTGAGTGGCGCGGCAAGCGGGTTGTCGTCGGGCGCCTTGGCAGCGGCACGGTCGTGACCCATGAAGTGGTGCTGGGCGCGTTTGGCATTACGCTGTCCGATATCGTGCCCGACTACCTCGGCCAGAACGAGGCCATCGACGCCATTCGCAACGGCCGCGCCGATGCCACCATCGCGGTCGGCGCCGCGCCGCTGGCCCCCATCTCCGAGGCCCTGGCCGGTCCCGGCACCCGTGTGCGGCTCCTGAGCCTGTCGCCGGAAGAGATCGCGCAGATCACCTCCTACACCCAGTGGATCACGCCCATGACGATCCCGGCGGGCGTCTATCCCGGCCAGACCGAGCCCATCCACACCGTCGGCCACGTCGGCTTCCTCGTCGTGCACGAGCGGATGAGCGAAGACCTGGCCTACCGGATCGTCAAGACCATGTACGAAAACCGGGAGTGGCTCATCCAGACGTATCCCGGCTGGGACAACGGGTCCTTTGAGAACCCCAAGACGGCGCTGACCTTGAGCGTGCCGTTGCACCCGGGCGCCGAGCGGTACCTGCGGGAAGCCGGCCTGCTCGACTAACATCGACCGTGCTTGTCCGGGCCGGGGGCTCCCCCGGCCCGGCCGGCACCTGGAGGGGATCACATGGCGGATCGTTCCCATGAGGCGGCCGGAACCGGCCCGGGGAGCAGCGCGAACGGGCGCGCGGCCAAGTCGTTGACCGCGGTGCTCATCACCGTTCTGGCCATCGGGTTCTCCCTGTACGAGATCTGGTCCAACAGCCTCGTATCGCTTGTTTCCATTAAGCAGAGCGCGGTCTTCCTCGCTTTTCTCCTGGCGCTCGTGTTCCTCAAGTACCCGCTGTTTCCGTCCCGAGGAGTGCGCTGGTACGACTACCTTTTCGCGGCGGCCGGCGTCGCGGTGGGCGTCTACACGCTGTTTGCCACGGACCGTTTGGCCCTGACGCTGCTGCGGGGCACGACCATGGACTACTTCATGGGCGGCGTGGCCTTGGTGCTCGTCATCGAAGCGGCCCGCCGGTCCGTCGGCCACTGGATGGCCATCCTGCCCGTCGTCGCCATCCTGTATGCCCTCTTTGGCCAGTACATCCCGGGCCAGTTCGGGCATTACGGGTTTACGCTGAACCGTTTTCTCCTGCGCATGTACCTGGTGGACGAAGGCATCTACGGCCTGACGACGCAGGTGGCGGCTACCTACATTTATCTCTTTGTCCTCTTTGGGTCGTTCCTCGCCCAAAGCGGCGCCGGCCAGCTGTTTACGGACCTTTCGGTGCGCCTCGCCGGCCGATCGCCCGGCGGACCGGCCAAAGTGGCCACCATCTCCAGCGCCCTCATGGGCTCCATCTCCGGCAGCGCCGCGGCCAACGTGGCGACCACAGGGGCCTTCACCATCCCTTTGATGAAGAAGACCGGCTTTGATCCGGCCTTCGCCGGCGCCGTGGAAGCGGTGGCCTCTACCGGCGGCATGATCATGCCCCCCGTCATGGGCGCGGCGGCCTTTATCATGGCCCAATACCTGGGGATGTCCTACGGCCAGATCATGATCGCGGCGCTTATCCCGGCCGGCCTCTACTACGTGTCCGTGTACGCCTGGGTCCACTACTACGCCCTCAAGAACGGCCTGCGGGGCGTCTCCCGCGAGGACATGCCGGTCATGACCGATATGGCCAGGCGGCTCATCCTGTTTGCCCCGCTGGTGATCATCATCTGGGCGCTCCTCTCCGGCCGCACCGCGATTTACGCCGCGTTTTTGGGCATCGTCGCGGTCATCGTGTCCAGCTGGCTGCAGCGGGATCGCATGGGGTGGCGGGACATCCTCGCGGCCTTGGAGGACGGCGCCATGTCCGCCTTGAGCGCGTGCATGGCCGCGGTGGCGGCCGGCATCATCGTCGGCGTCGCGGGCATGACGGGCATCGGGCAAGTGTTGTCGCTCAACATCATGTCCCTTTCGTTCAACAACGTGTACATCGCCCTGGCCCTGACGGCGGTGGCCTCGCTGGTGATGAGCATGGGCCTGCCCGCTACGGCGTGCTACGTCATCGGCGCCACCATCCTCGCCCCGGCGCTGGTGCGCATGGGCGTTTCGCCGATTGGAGCGCACATGTTCGTCTTTTACTTCGCATCGCTCTCCAACATCACGCCGCCCGTGGCCATCGCGTCGTACACGGCGGCCGGCATCGCCCAGGCAAACCCGTTCAAGCTCGCCTGGCAGGCGGTGCGCATCGCCCTGCCCGGCTTCATCGTCCCGTTCCTCTTTGCCATGAACCCGGTTCTGCTCGCCCGGGCGTCCAACCCTTGGATCCTTATCTGGTCCGCCTTCACCGCGACCGTCGGCACGGTCATGCTGGCCGCGGCGGGCGCCGGCTATTTGCTGCGTCCTACGCCGTTGTGGATCCGGTTGGTGTACGTCGTCGCTTCGCTTCTCCTCATCCATCCGGCGGTTGAAACCGACATCGCCGCCTTTGTCCTCCTGGCGGTGTCCTTGACCGCCGACTTCATCGGTACCCGTGCGGAGCGCCAGGCCGCGCTGGCCGGCGCGCCTCCTGCCGGCAGGGGAGGGCGGACGCCGTGAACGCGGGAGCGTTTGAAGTTATCCGGGCCCGCATCGGGCTCCTGATCCCATCGGTCAACGTGGTGATGGAAACCGATTTCCGCCGGTACCTGCCCCCCGGACTGCAGGCCCACGCCCACCGGGTCTACCGGCGCAGCCTGCAGTCGACGCATGAGTCGGAAAATCAGGTGCTGGCCGACAGTCTCGAGGCCGCGAAGGCCTTGGCCCATACCCGGGCGGACGTCATCGTGTTCGGCTGCACCGCGGCGACGATCCTCGAAGGTGCCGGCGGCGATCGGATCATCGGCCAGCGGCTGACCGATGCGACGGGCATCCCCACGGTAACGACCGCCACAGCCGTCGTGGAAGCCTTGCGCCACCTAAACGCGCGCCGGGTGGCCATGCTGACGCCGTACCGGGACGAGATCAACGAAACCGAGCGGGAGTTTCTGCAAGCCAGCGGTTTTGAGGTGACGCAGGCGACCGGCATGCAGATCCTCGAGAGCCTGCGCATCCCGCAAGTAGGACCCGGCCAGATCTACCGGTTTGTCCGGGACGAACTCAAGGAGCCGTGCGACGCCGTTTTCATCAGCTGCACCAACTTCCGGGCGTGGGAGGCGCTGCCGTACCTGGAGGCGGACCTCGGGGTCCCGGTCGTCACGTCCAACCAGGCGTCGTGCTGGGCGGCCCTGCGCCTTTTGGGCGAGAGTTGCCCCGTCCGCGGGGGCGGCCGCTTGTTTGAAGAACCTGCCTAAAGATGCATTCGAGGTGACCACATTGTCGTTGCGCTGCCAGTGCCTGTTGCTCAATCAAGACGAAATCCTGCAAGTCGGAGCAACGGACATCCACTTTCTGCTGGAAGCCGTCGAGGAAGGCTTTCGCCTGCACGGGCTCGGCGACTGCACCAATCCGCCCAAGGTCAAGCTGGGACGCCCCGGCAAGCCCCGGGACCTGGTCATGGCCCTTCCCGGGTACCTGGGCGGGGACTACCATATGTTCGGCTGCAAATGGGTGCTGGCCATCCCCGACAACGTGGAGCGGGGGATTCCCCGTTCGTCGGGGCTCATCGTGCTCAATGACGGCGAAACCGGCTGGCCCCTGTGCGTGATGGACGGCACCATCGTCAACATCGTGCGCACCGGCGCCGTGAGCGGCGTCGGGGCCCGCTACCTGGCCCGCCCGGACTCAAGCCGCATCTGCCTCATCGGCGCCGGTCCCCAGGGCCGCATGCAGGTGGCGGCGTTGGCCGCCGTGCTGCCCCTGAAAGAAGTCGAGGTGTTTGACCTCGTGCGCGAGCGTGCCGAGCAGGCGGCGGCGTACCTCGCCGAGACCTTGGGCCTGTCGGCCCGGGCCGTGGACGACCCGAAGCCCGCGGTGCAGGCGGCGGACGTGGTGGTGACGGCCACCATCGCCCACGACCCGTATTTGGCCTGGGACTGGCTGCGGCCGGGGACTTTCTACGTCGACATGGCGTCCCACGACGCGTACCCGGAAGTGTACCTGCGGGCCGACAAGGTCATCGTCGACGACTGGCGCCAGCTTAAGGAGCACGGCACCGGCACGCTGCCCGAGATGTACGCGGCCGGCCAGATCAAGGATGATGACATCTACGGAGAGCTCGGCGAGGTGGTCGTCGGCGCCAAAGAGGGCCGGCGCTCGCCCGACGAGATCATCGTGTTCAAGCACATCGGCATCGCGGCCACCGACTTGCCGGTAGCGGCCGGGATTTACCGCCGCGCCCGGGAGCGGGAGCTGGGCACGTCCTGGACGGTCTGGGAAAAGCCCTGGAGCGCGATGTAACGACGGGTCAAGCCGGACCGGCATCGCCGGCGGCTTGCCATGCAAAGGGGGCGATGCGGATGTACGGGTGGCGGGCACGCCTTGGCATGCTGCTTCCCACCAACAACACGGTGCTGGAGCCGGAGGCGGCCATGTGGGCGCCGGCGGGCGTGACGGCCCACGCGACGCGCATGATCTCAAGCCGCACCGGCCACGGCTCCATCGAAGGGCTCCGGCACCTGGTCACCCAGGTGGACCGGGCGCTGGAGGAGTTTTCCATCACCGGGGTCGACGCGGTGCTTTACGGCTGCTTGTCCACGAGCCTCGTCCATGACGACTGGGAGGAGAAATTCGCGGGCAAGGCGAGCGCCATCGCCGATGTCCCCGGGGCGACGGCCTTTGGATCGGTCTGCGCGGCCTTGGAAACCGTCGCGGCGCGGCGGCTCGCGGTGCTGTGCCCTTACGGCAAGGAAATTCAGGCGCTGGTTGCGCCGGCCTTTGGCCGGCGCGGTTTTGAGGTGACGGCGCTGCACAGCCTGGAAGTCACGGGCCTTCGGGCCGTGTGCAACGTCGACCCCATCGAGGTCTACAAAGCCGCCCGGTCGCTGGATCTGACCGGCGCTGACGCGCTGGTCATTTTGGCCACTGACTTGCCGACATTCCCGATCCTGCCCAACCTGCGGGCCGCGCTGCCCATCCCCGTCGTCGCCACCAACCAGGCGCTTTTGTGGCGGGCGGGGCAGCTGGTCGGACTTTCCCAGGACAATCCATTCATGCCGCTGGCAAAGGAGGCGAGGGCGTGAGCGCGTCCGTCTACTTTGTACCCGTCTTGGACACGACCTGGGTCGAATTTGGCCCGATGAACCCCAAAAAGAACTACCAGGTCGGCATCCCGCCGCTCCGCCTGTGCTACGAGGAGGCGGAGGCCAGCGTCGCGTTCATGGCGCGGGTTACCGGCGGCAAGGGCGTCATCGCGATCCACTCCGGCGTCTACTGCCGCGAGGCGTTTTACCACGAACCGTTTCTGTCGCTGTGGGAGTCCGCGGTCGAGCTCGGCATGGAGCTTTGCCTGCACACCCACGAAGAGGTGGCCGGCGGCATGGCCACCCTCAACGGCTACCCCGACCACATGAAAAGCGTCCTGCGGGCGCGGTTTCAGGATTTGGCCGCGCACGGGCTGCGGCCGGTCGCCTACCGGGGCGGGCTGTACGCCTACGCGCCGTTCCTGACCGGATTCCTGCCGGAGCTTGGCATCCACATCGACTTGTCGGCCGCGCCTGGGTACGGGGAGCACTGGCGGGAGTCGTCGTGGCTCGGCGCACCCTACTCGGGATACTACCTCGATGCCGAGCGGCGCACGCAGCCGGCGCCGCCGTCGGCGGCAGGCGTCTTTGAAATCCCCATCGGCGCCGACGGCCGCGGCGGCACGAACCACCACTTCCTGTACGTGGACTTCGAGCCCAACGGGCTTGACCGGCTTGCCCAAATCTGGGACGCGTGCGTGGCCCGCGCCGACGAGGAAGGCCGCCCGCAGTGGATTCACACGCTGTTTCACACCATCTCCGCCTCCCGGCCCGACATGCTCCGCCGCTACGAGGAGTTTTTCGAGTACTGCCTGCGGCATGGGGGACAAGTCACGGGCGCCGAGGAGGCCAAGGCGCTCTACGACCAGTCGGTCGGCCTCACGCCGGGCGCGGCCCACGGGGCCCACGGCCGGGCCGATTCGCGGGCTTAAGGGGGCGTGAACGCCATGTTTGGCTGGCGTGCCCGGATTGGGCTGCTTTTGCCCATGGACAACGCCGTCATGGAGCCGGAGCTGTACTCCCTCGGCCTTGAGGGCGTCAGCTTTCACGGCGCCCGGCTGGCCACCATCGAACGCAGCGAAATGCCGGCCGACGGCGTGCGCTTGTCCCGGGTTTTTGTCGAAATGGCGGCCAGCGCGGTCGTGTACGCCTGCGCGGAGACGAGCTTTCTGCAAGGCGTGGACGCCAACCGCTGGATTGCCGAAGCCATCGAGCGGGAAACCGGCCTTCCGGCTTTGACGGCCACGGGCGCCATGGTGGAGGCCTTAAGGGCCTTGGGTGTCTCCCGCATCGGTCTGGTTACCCCATATACACCTGAGCGGACCGTTATCATGCAGGAGTTCCTCGGGCGGATGGGTTTCACCACGGTCGCCGCCGAGAGCCGGGACTTCGCCGTTGGGTCTTGCGACGCCCGGGAATGGTACGAAACGAACCGCCAGCCCGGTTGGACAGCCTATGAGATGGCGCGCAAAGCGGCCGTGCCCGGCGCGGAAGCCCTCGTCATCAGCGCCACCAACTTCCGGACGCTGGACGTGATCGCCGCGCTGGAGGAGGACACCGGCCTGCCGGTCATCTCCACCAACCAGGCGATCTTGTGGGCGGTCCTGGGGCGGCTGGGCGTCGCCGCGGGACGGCAGCTGCCCGGAACACTGTGGCGGCTTCCTTGGCATGCGCGCTACAAAGGGGAGGAGCAAGCATGAAGCTGCAGGGCAAGTGCGCCCTGGTGACGGGGGCAAGCCGCGGCCTTGGCCGCGCCATTGCCATCGGCCTTGCCCGTGAAGGGGCCCGGGTCGGGATTCACTACCGCGGCGGCGCCGCGGAAGCCGAGTCGGCGGTCGCGGAGATCCGGGCCATGGGCGGCGACGCGGAGGCCTTTGAGGCGGACGTTCGCAGCAAGCCGGCCGTCGAGGCGATGTTCGCGCGGTATCTTGAGCGTTTTGGCCAGCTGGACATCTTGGTCAACAACGCGGGCATCATGTACAACACGCCCTTCGTGGACTTGCCGGAGGAAGAATGGGACCGGGTCATGGAGACCAACGTCAAGGGCTACTTCCTCTGCGGCCAGCAGGCGGCCAGGCACATGGTGCCCCGGCGGACCGGGAAGATCATCAACGTCTCTTCCACCCGCCAGGAGCAGGCGTGGCCCGGCAACGCCCACTACTGCGCCTCCAAAGGCGCGATCTACATGCTGACCCGCGTGATGGCGCTGGAGCTTGGGCCCCACGGCATCCGGGTCAACAGCATCTCGCCGGGCACCATCGAAACCGACTTGAACCGCCATACCCTGGCGGATCCCGAATTCCGCCGCACCCGCATCGGGCGCATCCCGGTCGGCCGCCTCGGCGTGCCGGAGGACGTGGTGGGGGCTGCGGTGTTCCTTGCATCCGACGAGGCGGATTTCGTCAACGGCGCGTTTCTCATGATCGACGGCGGCCAGACCATCTGGTAACCGGGCCGGCGAGCGGCGCGGGGCGTGTCTGGCGGCACGAGGAGGCTGACGGCAATGGCGTGGAAAGACTTGCGGCTGTTTCTTGAGAAGCTCGAGGAAATGGGAGACCTGGTCCGCATCAAGGACCCTTTCTCGACCCGCTACGAGATTGTCGGCTTGACCCGGCAGGCGGCGGATGCGGACGGGCCGGCGCTCCTCTTTGAAAACGTAAAGGAAAGCGAGTTTCCGGTGCTCAGCAACCTCTACGGCGCGAAGCGGCGCATCGCGCTGGCGCTTGGGGTGCCGGAGGAAGAGCTGTTTCGCTACTACCTTGAGCACGAGGAAGACTACGTCGAGCCCCGGATCGTGGATGAAGGGCCGTGCCAGGAGATCGTGCTCACGGGCGACGAGATCGACCTGCGCAAGCTGCCCATCCTGCTTCACTATGAAAAGGACGGCGGCCCGTACATCACCGCCGGCATTCAGATTGCCAAGCACCCGGACACCGGCCAGCGCAACCTGTCCATCCACCGGCTGCTGCTCCTGGATAAGGACTTGGTGACGGTTTACGCGCCGCCCGGCCGGCACCTGGGCCGCATCATCCAGCGCAACGAGGACTTTGGCCGCGGCACGCCCATCGCGACCGCCATCGGCGTTGACCCCGTCATCGGCGTCGCATCCCAAGCCCGGGTTCCCATGGGCCACGACGAATTCGCCGTGGCCGGCGGCTTGGGCCGGGAGCCGGTGGAGCTCGTGCGATGCAAGACGATCCCCGTGGAGGTGCCGGCCTACACCGAGATCGTGCTCGAAGGCGAGACGATCCCGGGCGAGCGGGTGCCCGACGGTCCCTTCGGCGAATATCCCGGCACCTACAGCCCCGTCAAGCAGGCGCCCGTCATGCGCATCAAGGCCGTCACCATGCGGCGGCGGGCCATCTACCAAAACGCGCTCACCGGGATGCCCATGACGGAGAACCACTGGATGATGCAGCCGGCCGCCACGGCCATGGTGTACCGGGAGGCGCACAAGGTGTGCCCCGAGGTCAAGGCGGTGAACGTGACCCCCGGAGGCACGTGCCGGCACCACGTCATCGTTTCCATCAAGAAGCGCCATGCCTACGAAGCCCGCAACCTGATGCTGGCCCTTATGGCCGGACCCTTGGGCGCGAAGCACGTCGTGGTGGTCGACGAGGACATCGACGTGTTTAACATGCTGCAGGTCGAGTGGGCCATCAACACCCGCGTCCAGCCCGACAAGGACGTCATCGTCGTCCCGGAGATGTACAGCCCGACGCTGGATCCGTCGGCCCCCATCGAGCGGGCCACGGCCAAGATGGGCATCGACGCGACGGCGCCCCTCGGCAAGCTGCAGGACTTCCAGCCGCCCAAGGTGCCGGGCATCGAGAAGCTCGACTTGAGCAAGTACTGGTCGCCGGCCGGACGGGGCGGGCGGCCGTGAGCGGGCCCGGGCGGCCGGACGCGGGCGGACAAGGGCGGCCCGCGCCGCGCGGGCGGACGAAAGGAGCGGCGCAGCGCCTCGTCGTCGCTATCTCGGGCGCCTCGGGGCCCATCTACGGCATCCGGCTCCTGCAGGCGCTAAACCAGGCCGGCGTCGAGGTCCACCTCATCCTGAGCCCTTGGGCGGAAAAGACCATTGCCATCGAGACGTCTTGGTCCGTCGCCGACGTCAAGGCGCTGGCCCAGCGGGTCTACGCCGCCGACAACATGGCGGCGGCCGTTTCCAGCGGCTCCTTTCGCCACGACGGCATGGTCATCGCCCCGTGCAGCATGCGTACGCTCGCGGCCATCGCCCACGGGCTCTCGGACAACCTGATCGCGCGGGCGGCCGACGTGACCTTAAAAGAGCGCCGGCCGCTTATCCTCGTCCCCAGGGAAACGCCGTTCAACCTGATTCACCTGGAGAACATGGTGAGGCTGCACCATGCCGGAGCTGTCATCATGCCGCCCGTGCCTTCCTTTTACCACCGGCCCCAGACTATCGACGACCTCTTGGACCATTTCACCGGCCGCATCCTGGATCTGCTGGGCATTGACAACACGCTGGTGGGCCGGTGGACCGAGCCGATTCGCCGCCGCGGCCGGCGGGGGGAGGAGGAGACGGAATGCTGATCCTGACCGATGATGACGTAGCCAAGCTGCTCACCATGCCCGAGGCCATCGCCGCGAGCCGGCAGGCGTACGTCGCCCTGGCCGAAGGCCGGGTGCACGTGCCGCTGCGCCATCACGTTCCCGCGGCCGACGGGGGCGTCGGCCTCGTCATGCCTGGCTACGTGCCGGAGGCACAAGGCTACGGCGTCAAGTTCGTCTCCGTCATGCCCGCGAACCGGGACCGGGGCTTGCCGGTCACCCTCGGGACGATGATGCTGTTTGATCCGGCCACGGGCGTGCCGCTGGCCCTCATCGCAGCCACGTACCTCACCGCGTTTCGCACCGGCGCCGGCACAGGCGTCGCCACGGACCTCCTGGCCCGGCCGGACGCGGCGGAGCTTGCCATCATCGGCACCGGCGGCCAGGCCGACGCCCAGGTTTGGGCCGTACTGGCCGTGCGGCCGGTGACGCACGTGCGCGTGTACAACCGCACCCGGGCCAAGGCGGAGGACTTTTGCCGGCGCCACCAAGGCGCGCGCAACCGCGACGGGCAGGAAGTCTCCTTTGCCGTTGTCGATAGCCCCCAGGAAGCCGTCGAACCCGCGGACATCGTCGTGGCTTCCACCAACGTTTACACGCCCGTCGTGCGCGGGGAATGGCTCAAGCCCGGCTGCCACGTCAACGGCATCGGGTCCCACGACCCGCGGATGCAGGAACTGGATGAAGAGACGATACGCCGGGCGAGCGTGATCGCGGTGGACTCCCGCGCCGGGGCGCTTGTGCCCGGCGACTTGTCCATCCCGCTCAAGCAGGGGATCGTCCGGGAGAGCGATATCGTGGAGATCGGTCTCATCGCCCAGGGGAAACACCCGGGCCGCCGCAGCGCCGAGGAGGTCACGGTCTTTAAGTCGGTAGGCCACGCCTCGCAAGACCTCGTCACCGGCCGCATGGTGTATGAGAAGGCGCTGGCCGCCGGCATCGGCCAAGCCGTTTCCCTGTAGATGACGGTGTCCTTCCAAATAGCTTGTTCGTACAGGGCCCTCCTGCGAGGGCCCTTTCTTCACGGTTCTGCCGGGGCGGTGCTTTCTCCAGCGGCCCGTTCCCGGAAGCGCAGGAGGAAGAGGCTAGTGACCGACAGGAGGCCGCAGCTCAATACAAGCCAGCCTGTCCGGTAGGCAGCCACGTCAACAACGAAACCGAACAAGGTCGGGCCGATCAGGGCGCCGGTCATCATGGCCGCCACGGCAAGCCCCGACGCCGCGCCGCCCGTGCCCGGCCGAGCCTTTTCCAGGCTCAACGCGAGCACAAGTCCCGGCCAGCCCAGCGTGGTCATACCGACGATGAGCATGAGCAGCCCGATGACGATGCCGGGCAGCCCCTCGGGGCTCACAGCCAAAAGGGCCAGGGCGGCGCTCGCACACAAGGCGAGGCCGGCCAGCAGGCCTTTGCGCCGGCCGCCGAGCGCCCGGTCACTGACCAAGCCCATGATCGGCCGCGCCGCCATGCCGGCAAACTGGGAGACGCTCAGAAGCGTTCCGGCCGTCACCACCGGCACCGCCCAGCGGTCTTGCAGGAAGGGCACAAGGAACGAGATGACCGAGTTTTGGCAAATGGCCATGGAGAGCGTCAGGGCATACAGCCACACCATGCTGTCCTCTCGGATGAGCGAAAAGGGGCCTAGGGACGAGCGGCGGCGGTCGCCGCCGGCTGACGGCGGGGCGCTTGTCAGGGCCCGGGGCCCGCTGCGGTACAACCCATGCAGCGCCACACCGGCGCCTGCCACGGACAGGCCGAGGGCGCCGAGGGCCACCTTCCAGCTGGTGGCCAGGGCGAGACGGGGCAAGACGAGGGCCGAAAGGGCGATGCCCAGCGGTATGCCGGCTTGGGTAAGTCCGACGGTCAGGCCGCGGCTCTCGGGGGGAAACCAGGTGACCGTGCCGTTGCTGGCCAGAGGCGAGATGGCGCTGAAGCCGGCCCCGCACAAAAGCAGCAGGCCGACGCTGCCCGGAAAGCCCAGGGGAAGCAAGAACGCGGCCAGCGGCGCGCCGATGGCGAGCAAGCCGAGCAGGATCATGCGGCGCACGCCGACCCGGTCCACGAGCACGCCGGCGACGTAAGCCGTGCTCATCGCCCCCAGGCCGACCGCGGAGGACAAGACCCCAAACTGCGCTTTGCTCAACCCGAAGTGTTCCATGATAAACGGGCTCAAAGGGCCGACGGCGTACCGGCCCATGGATCCGAGGCTGACGACGCCCACGAGCACCGCCAGCATTCGCCAGGCGCGGCCTGTCAGATTCAACGGGACACCTCCGTTGGACGCCGCCGGCGAGCGACAGGCCTGACCTTGACCGCTTCTGCCGGGCCGGGGAACGAGGGAAACGGGGGCCTGAGGAGTGTTGCGATGGGTGCAGAGTACGGCGCGTATGCTGCATGCTCCTGCATACGACCGCATGTCGCGTGGAGGAACCGCCGCGGGAGACCAAGAAACGTCCAGGAACCACCATGGAGAGGATCGGGTTCGCATGTCACGCCTTACCGTCGCCACGGTGCTGACGCTGCCCGCCCTGCGGGGAGCGCGGCTCCTCGCGGGCAAGGCCGGTCTTGAACGGGTCATCGAGTGCGCCACCGTCATGGAAACCCCTTACGTCACCCGGTGGCTGCGGGGCAACGAACTGGTCATCACCAGCCTGTACGCCGTCCGGGACGATGAGGCGGAGCAGGTGGATATGGTGGCGCGCCTTGCCGCCGCGGGGATCGCGGCCTTGCTCATCAAATCCAAGGTGTACGTGGAACAGCTGCCCGACGCGATGCTGGAAGCCGCGGACAAGCTCGGCCTGCCGATCTTGGAGCTCCCGGTCGCGGTGCCCTACATCGACGTCGTCCATGCGGTGATGAGCGAGGTCTTTCGCCGGAGCAGCGCCCGCCGCTACGAGCTGGATCTCGTGGATGACCTGCTCACCGGTTCGGTTTCCGATGCGACGTTGGCCTCCCGGGCGGCGGAGGTTCGCTGGAATCCGAGCGGCGGCGCCGTGGCGATTGTCTGTCAGATCGATCCCCCGGAGCAAGAGGCCATGCACGCCCAAGGACTGTACCGGCTGTGCGACGCCGCCGTGGACGAGGCGCGGGCGGTGGCTCGCAAGAGCAACGGTCTTGCCGCGGGCAGCGGATCGCGGGTGCGGATCATTCTCACCAGCGGCGTAGAGGGCAAGCCCCTCGGCGCCGCGGCGGTCCGGGCCTGGTGCGAAGACGTCCACCAGCACCTCCGCAGGCGGCTGAAAGACGTTCCCGTGTCCATCGGCATCGGCGATCCCGTTCCTTCCTGGCGGGAGCTGCCGGGAAGCTACCGCGTCGCGTGCCGCTCTCTCGCCCTTGGGCGGCAGCTGCGGGGAGCGGGCACGGTGTCCGACCCCAACGATCTGGGCGTCTACACCTTCCTTAGCTCCTTTGCCGCGGGTTCGGGGGGGCCGCCGGCCGTGCCGATCAATCCCGGGCTCCGCCGGCTCCTCGACAGCACGTCGCCGGCCACCGGGCAGCTTTTGCACACCCTCCGCTGCTACTTGGACGAACAAGGAAACTTGCGCCGGACCGCGGAGCGGCTGTATGTGCACTACAAGACGGTCCAGTACCGCCTGCGGCGCATCGAGGCATTAACCGGCTGGGACCTGGGCCGCCCCGAACTGCGCCTGGAGCTGGCCCTTCAATTGCGGTGGCTGGAGGTCGTCGGGGCGGGCCTCCACCACGAGCCCGCGACGCCGCCCGGCTGAAAGCCGTCTGGCGGTTTTGTATACATCTGGAATCTCACGTGCCGTCCGGCGCCGTTCTGGTATAATGGTCGTTGAAGGCCTGGGACGGGCCGGATGCCGGCCCAGGTTTCCCCGGGCACACCAGCGCAGCCCGCCTGAGCGCCGGGAGCGGGGTGAGCCCCCGCCGCCACACCGACGAGCTGCCGTTCCTGAAAGAAGGCCGTCTCGTGGGTATCCCCTACTACCGCAAAAACTTATTCGTCATGTGGGTGGCCGTGTTTCTCGTCTCGGCCAGCTGGACGCAGGTGATGCCCTTCCTGCCCCTGTTCCTCGCGGAGATGGGCGTGACCGACGGTCTCAACACTTGGGCCGGCATCGCCCTGAGCGCCCATTTTGTCACCGGCATCTTTATGGTGCCCGTCTGGGGCAAGCTGGCCGATAAGTATGGGCGCAAGCCGATGGCGGTGCGGGCCGGTTTGTGCTTGAGCCTCCTCTATTTCATCACCGGCCTCGCGACGGCGCCTTGGCAAGTGGCGGTGCTGCGCCTGCTCAACGGCGCGCTGACCGGCTTCATCCCGATGTCCATCGCCCTGGTCGGCACCAACACGCCGCCCGCGTACGCGGCCCGCTACGTCGCATCGGTGCAAACCGCCTCGGCGGCGGGCACCATCATCGGCCCCGTCCTCGGCGGCACGCTGGCGGCCATCTTTGGCGTGCGCGGATCGTTTTACGCATCGAGCACCCTCGTTTTCATCTCCACGATGCTGACCGTTTTCTTTGTCACCGAAAAGCGCAAGCCCATGGCCAGCGAGCCGACGACGCTGCTGGCCGACCTGCGCACCGCGCTCAACATGCCCTCCATGTGGGTGGCCATGTTCGTCAGCATGGTGGGACAGATGGCGACCATGGGCGTGCAGCCGGTGCTCGTGCTGCACATCGAAGGCCTCCTGGGCAAAGCGGCCAGTTCCTTCCTGAGCGGTTTCATTTTGGCCTTGCCGGGCCTAGCGCTCTTTGTCAGCGCCACGCGCTGGGTCGGGATGCTGGACCGCCACCCCCTGCAGCGGGTGGCGTTCATCGCGTTTCTCGGAGCCGGGATCGGCTACATCGTCTCAGGGGTGCTCGGCACCATCTGGCTCTTTGTCCCCATCTTCTTCGCGGCCAGCGTTTTCGCGGCCGCCTTCCGGCCCCTCGGGGCCGCAGTCGTGTCGATGGAGGTCCCGGAAGACTTCCGGGGCCGCGCCTTTGCCCTGCAGACGTCCGCGACGACCATGGGAGGCCTCATCGGGCCTCTCATCTCAGGCGTCACCGCCGACATCCTCGGCCGGGCGGCCGTCTTTGTCGTGCTCGGCGTTTTGTTGCTCGCAAGCCCGATAGTCGTCTCGCGCCACATGGCCCACGCGGGCGCCGAGAAACCCGTTGAGGAGCATGCCCGTCCAGTCTGAGCCATGGCCGCGCGGCAAACCCCTCGGCCGGCTAAGGGCACCTGCTTGCTTGCGCGATTCCTCCCGCTAGGTCCAATCGTTCGACTAAGCCCCTGGCGCTTCGATCCGGCGCTGGTTGGGCAGGGGAAACAGAACCCTTTGTGGTACTGCCACAAACAACTCTCAGTTGTTTGTCGCACATGAACGAACGTTGCAGCATGCTTGCCTTTTCGCATACCTGCCACCGGAGGAAATAGCTCCATGCAGCTCAAAGATGCGCTGGCCATGCCGGCGCTGAGCCGGCTGCGGGTCGTAGCCGGCCGGCGAGGCCTGGAAAGGCCCGTGCGCTGGGTGCACGTGGTGGACATCCCCGACGTCCGCTCCTGGGTGCGGCCGGGACACCTCTTGCTCACGACGGGCTACGCGTGGCCCCGCGCGGAAAGAGAGCAGCGTGCCCTTATCGAAGACTTGTACGCCCGGGACCTCGCGGGCGTCGGGCTGGCGGTGCCCCAGTTTTTTGCGCAGTTTCCTCCTGCGGCGGTGGCGCGCGCGGAGGAGCTTGGTTTCCCGCTGATCGAGATCCCGTGGGAGATCCCCTTTGCCACCATTACGGAAACCATCAGCCGCGCCATCCTGACGGAACAGACGACGCTTCTTGAGCGGTCGGAGGCGATCCACCGGGCCCTCACCCGGGCCGCCCTCGAGCTCGACAGCCTCGACGCCATCGTCCGCCGCATAGCGGTCACCTTGGAGCGGCCGTCCGCCTTTTTTGACACGACGGGCCAGCTCGTGGCGTTCCATCCGGACGCGAGAAGCGGCGGGCCCGGTGACGCCTCCCAATCCCCGAAGCGCGCGGGACTTGCTGCCGGTCCCGCCGCCGACGTCGTGCGGGAGGTGGTGCACCAGGCCCATTGCCCCGTACAGGTGAGCGTGGACGGATGCATGTGGCTGATGGAGCCGGTGCGCCTCGGACAGCGGCCCCTGGGGGCGCTGGCCCTCGCCGGCGCCGGCCAGCCCTTTACGGACCTGGACATGCGGGCGGTGGAGCAGGCGGCGACCGTCGTCGCCCTCCACTTCTCCTACCAGCAGCGGGTGGACTTGGTCCAGGCCCGCCTGCGCTTCGGGATCGTCGACTCGTTGCTGGAGGGCCGCTGGGTGATGAGCCCCTCGGCGCTGGAGCGGGCGCGGCTGCTCGGATTTGACCCGGAGGCGACGTACCTGGTAGCCGTCTTTCACCTGCGCAAGGAGACGGTGCCGCTGGACGGCGAGGAAGCGTTTATGCGCCGGGAGCGGGTCGCCGGCGAGCTGCGCCGGCGCATGAGCGAACGGGGTACACCCCCCTTGCTGACGCTGAATCTCAACCGGATCGTCGTGCTCTTGCCGGAAAGTATGGACCCGCGGTCGTTTTGGTCGTTGTTCGATCCGGAAGATGTGGCGGTGGGCGTGAGCGACCCATGCTGCGGCGTCCGCGCGATCCCGGAAGGATTTCGCCAGGCCGAGCAGGCATTGCAATGGAACGGGTATCGCGGCTACTGCGACTACCGGGAAACACTGTTGCCGCGGGTGCTGGCCGGGGACGCGGCGGCCCGCACCGCGTACGTGCGCCGCATGCTGGGGCCCCTCTTGGACACCGACAGCGGCGAACGGCTGCTGGCTACGCTCGCCGCCCTGGCGCGGCACGAGTTTTCCCACAAGCGCACCGCCGAAGTGCTTCACGTCCACCCCAACACCCTGCGTTACCGGATGACGCAGCTGGAAAACTGCCTCGGCGTCGACTTTTCTGACCCCGACGTGCGCTTTAAACTCCGGCTTGCTGTGGAGATTTTGGAACTGCACAACAATCGCGCCCGTTGAAGTTTGGCATCCCGGTACGTGGCCGGCGAAACGGTGGGTGTGCTATGTTGAAGGTTAATCAAACGCCGGACTTGTCGGTCTGTCGGGGGGACTTGACTGCATGGAGGGAACAGGAACCCGCACGGAGGCGCTGCTGCGCCTTAGGGACCAGCACGTGGCCAGGGGCGTGGCCACGGCGACACGTGTCGTGGCGGCGCAGGCGCAGGGGGCCCTGCTCTGGGACGTCGATCAAAAAGAGTATCTTGACTTCGCTTCCGGCATCAGCGTGCTCAACGTCGGCCACCGCCACCCGCGGGTCGTCGAAGCGGTCCGCGCTCAGCTTGAGCGGTTTACCCACACGTGCATCCAGGTAACCCTTTACGAGCCCTACCTGCGGGTCGCGGAGCGGCTTAACGCCCTTGCGCCCGGCGACTTTGCCAAAAAGACGCTGCTCGTCACGACCGGGGCCGAGGCCGTCGAAAACGCCATCAAGATCGCCCGGGCGTACACCGGCCGGCGGGCGGTCATCGCCTTCAGCGGCGCGTTTCACGGGCGGACGCTGCTGGGCATGAGCTTGACGGGTAAAGCCAAGCCGTACCGGATCGGCTTTGGACCGCTGGCGCCCGAGATCTACCGGGCCCCGTACCCGTATGAGTACCGCGGGTGGACGGCGGAGCGGGCCTTGGCCGCCTTGGAGGAGTTGCTCGTTTCGCAGGTGGCGCCGGAGGAAGTCGCGGCGATCATCCTTGAGCCCGTCCTCGGCGAAGGGGGCTTCGTGCCTGCCCCGGCGGCCTTTATGCAGGGCGTGCGGGAGCTGTGCACGCGGCATGGCATCGTCTTTGTGGCCGACGAGATCCAGACCGGGTTCGGCCGCACCGGGCGCATGTTCGGCGTGGAGCACTCGGGCGTCGTACCGGACCTGATCACGGTCGCGAAGAGTCTCGCCGGCGGGCTGCCCCTCTCGGGAGTCGTCGGCCGGGCGGACATCATGGACGCGGTGCCCCCCGGGGGCGTCGGCGGCACGTACGGCGGCAACCCGCTCGCTTGCGCGGCGGCGCTGGCCGTCTTTCAGATCTTTGAAGAGGAGCGGCTCGTGGAGCGGGCGGCGCGCCTTGGCGAGCAGCTGCGGCAGGCGCTTGTGGGGTTTGCCGAGCGGTTCCCCTTCATCGGCGACGTGCGCGGC
>CALFSR010000126.1 GCA_937916565.1 uncultured Bacillota bacterium
GCCTTGCCCTCTTCTTTCTGGGCGGGGTGATGACGACAGGCCTTGGCCGCTTGACGGCACTGGCGTCGGTCCGGCACATCGGCGCGTCGCGGGCGGCGACCTACAAGGTGGCTGCCCCGGTGTTCACCGTCACCGGGGCGTACGCGCTCTTGGGCGAGAGATTGTCGCCGGTGCAACTGGCTGCCGCGGGAGCGGTGCTCGCCGGACTGTGGCTGCTCACCGTCGAGAGCCGCCGCGCCCACGGCGGGGCGGCGGGCACTGGCCCCCGGGAGGCCGCAGCCGCGGGGGAAGCACCTCAGGCGCCGCGGGCGCTCGGAAGCGGACAAGGCGGGCTGCCGGCCGGGGTCGTGTATGGGTTGCTGTCGGCCTTGTTCTTTGGGCTTGGCTACGTTGTGCGCAAGCAAGGCCTCGTGTACGTGCCGTCGGCTATCCTCGGCGCGGCCGTAGGTGCGGCCGCAGGCATGATGATCAACGGCGCGTTGGGGTGGTGGCGGCTCGGTTTCCGGGCGATGGTGGACACCGGCCTGCGGGGCGTGCCCCGGTGGTACGTCGCCGCCGGCATCGCCATGAGCGCCGGCATCGTGACGCAGTTTGCCGCCCTGGACTACCTGGGCGCATCTGTGGCCAGCATCATCGGATCGACCGAGCCCATGTGGACCATGCTGCTAAGCAGGGGTCTTTTTCCCGGTCAGGAAACGGTGACGGCGAAGGTTATCGCCGCCGCGCTCATCATTGCCGGCGGCGTGGCGGTCCTGGTGGCGGTGTGAGGCTAGGGCAGGGAGGCGGCGGGATGGTGAAGCGGCTGCACCATATCGGCGTCGCCGTCGACGACTTTCAAGGCGCGGTGGAGTTTTATCGCGGGCTTTTGGGGCAGGACGTCGTCAAGGAGGCGGTTTTGCCCGTTCAAGGCCTTAGGCTCGCGGCCATCCCGTGTGGTCCGGACGGCGTATGGCTCGAAATCGTGAGTCCGGCGTCGCCCCAATCGCCGGTTGCCGGTTTCCTGGCCAAGCGGGGCGAAGGGCTCCATCACATCGCACTGGAGGTCGACGACATCGACCGGGTGCTGCCCCATTACAGGGCGCTTGGATGCGAGCCCCTGGCGAGCCGGCCGGAGCCCGGCTTGGGTGGCTTGCGGACGCTTTTCTTTCACCCGCGCAGCACCCGGCGGGTGCTCGTCGAACTCGTCGACCGGGTTGGACTCTAACTGAGCGGGGACAACCGGGCCCTGGAAACCGATGGCTGCGGCAGGGACAAGCCGTCTCCGTGCGGTACGAAGCAATGCGTTTTGTATGCAATGATGCGCGCGTGATCCTGGAGGTGCGATCGTGGGCTTGATGCGTGCAGGCGCCGCCGGCTGGCTGGCGCTCGTGCTCGTAGGGGTGCTGGCGGCCGGGATGTGGGCGCCCGGGGCGCTGGCGCAGGGAGAACGGGATACGTTTCGGATCGGTGTGGCGGTTTCCTTGAGCGGTTTGTTGGCTCGCGACGGGGCGCAAGTGCAGCGGGCGTACGAGGTGTGGAAAGACGCCGTCAACGCCCAAGGGGGCATTGAGGTCAACGGCCGGCGTTATCCGGTCGAAATTATCTACTACGACGACGAGAGCAGCGAGCAACGGAGCGCGCAGCTGGTGGAGCGGCTGATCACCGTCGACCAGGTTGACCTGCTGCTCGGGGGCTTCGGCAGCAATGCCGTGTTTGCCGCGACGACGGCGGCCGAGCGCTATGGGTACCCGTACTTTTCGGGCGGCGCGAGCGCGGACCCGATCTTTGAGCGAGGCTACTACTTCACCTTTGGCTTGCTCAACAAGACTTTCGAAGAAGTACGGGGCGCGGTGCAGGTCTTTGGCCAGCTGCCGGACGTAAAGACGGTGGCCATCATCGGCGGCGACCACCTTTTCATGCAGCTCGCGGCCGAGGGATTCCGCTACTTTGCCGAGCGCATGGGGCTTGAGGTGGTGCACTACGAGATCTTCCCCATGACGCTGCGGGAGTACAACTCGCTCATTCTCAACGTGCGCCGCAAAAACCCGGACGTGCTCCTGGTGGGTTCGCTTCTGCCCCAGTCGCTGCAGGTGATGCGGGCGCTGCGCACCATCGGCTGGCGGCCCAAGGGCGTGGCGTTCAGCTACGGGCCGACGGTGCCGGATTTCGTGGAGCAGTTGGGCGACGCGGCCGAGTACGTCATCGCCGCCAGCGAGTGGCTGCCGGAGTTCCCGTACGCGGATCCGGTATTCGGCTCCGCGATGGGCTTTGCCGAAGCGTTCCGGGCCAAGTACGGCGTGGAACCGGAGTACGTGCAGGCGGCCGCGGCCGCCGGTGCCGTGGTGCAGCAGGCGGCCATCCAGGCGCTTGGCATCACGCCGCCGGTCAGCCCGGAGGAGCGGGTGGCCATTGCCCGCTGGGTGCGGGAAAACACCGTGGAAACGCTCTACGGCCCGGTACGCTTCGCGGAGGACGGCGGAATCTTGACCAAGGAACCCATCGCCGTGCAGATCCAGAACGGGCGGCTCGTCCACGTGCACCCGCGGCTCGATGACTTAAACCTGGAGCCTGCGCCCGTCTGGTACCCGGCGCCGAGCCGGTTCTAGACCAGCCGCGGGCCGGGGAGCGGGCTGCGCCGTGGACGGGTGGGTGCTGCTGCAGGCCATCGTGAACGGGCTCATGCTGGGCGGGGTGTACGCCGCGGCCGGCGTGGGCCTGTCCCTCATGTTTGGGGTCATGGGCATCATCAACGTGGCCCACGGGGAGTTCATCATGCTGGGCGCCTTCGCCACCTACTGGCTGGCGGTGTCCTACGGCGTTGACCCGTTCCTCGGTCTCGTGGTGTCGTTTGGCCTCATGTTCGGGCTGGGTTATGTGCTGCAGCGGCTCGTCTTGTACCGGGTCGTGGGAACGCCGGAGACGGTGCCGCTTTTGGCCACCTTTGGGCTGGGCATCGTCATGTCCAGCATCGCGCTGCGCCTGTGGAGCGCGGATTACCGCGTGCTCGACGTCGACTACCTGCTGGGCGCGTACATCGCCGGCTTCCTCATCGTGCCCTTAAACCGCCTGGCCGCAGCCCTCGGGGCGTGGCTTTTGGTGCTGCTCCTGTACCTTTTGCTCGAAAAAACGGAGCTGGGGCGAGCCATCCGCGCCACGGCCCAGGACGCCGAGACGGCGAGCCTGTTTGGGATCAATCCCGGTGTCATCTACGCGCTGACCTTCGGCTTGGCCGCGGGGATCTCGGGCGCCGCGGGCTCGCTGGTACTTCTATTTGACGTCATCAATCCGTACATGGGCTTGTTGTACACCCTGTTCGCCTTCGCGACCGTGGTCATCGGCGGCACGGGGTATATCCCCGGCGTGTTTTGGGGCGGGATCGCCCTCGGCGTCGTGCAGTCGTTGACCGAAACGTATCTTGAGGCGGGGCTGTCGCTGTTCATGGCGTTCCTCGCGCTCTACCTCGTGCTCGTTTTCCGGCCCGCGGGTCTGTTGGGCAGGGGGAGGTTGGGGTAGCGCCGTGGGAATGCTGGCGGGAGCTGTGCGGGCGATTCCTCTGCCCGTCCTGGCGGCGGGATTGGTGCTGGCCCTTGTCCCCTTGTGGGTCAACGGCTACCCGCTCCGGCTATTGACCCTCATGTTCCAATGGGCGGCCATGGCGGGGGCGTGGAACCTTGTCGCCGGCTACGCCGGCGCGCTGGACTTGGGCCCGACCGCGCCGTACGGAGTCGGAGCGTTTACGGTGGCCATCCTCATGACCCGTCTTGGCTGGCCGTTTCTGCCTAGCCTCCTGGCGGCGGCGCTCGTGGCGGCGCTGGTGGCCTACATCGTCGGGAAACCGACGTTTCGCCTGCGAGGGCCGTACTTCGCCGTCGGGACGCTGGCGCTGGCCGAGGCGCTCAAGGAGTTTCTCCTCTCCTTTGACCGGTTCGCGGGCGTCCGGCTTTTTGGCGGCAGCGCGGGGATCAGCCTACCCCTAGCGCCCGGCGCGGAGTTTTTTTACTACGTCCTCCTCGCGATTATGTCGGTCGTCGTCGCCGCCAGCTACGCCCTGGAGCGCTCCAAATTCGGCTACGGCCTCAAGGCTTTGCGGGACAGCGAGGCGGCGGCCGCGGCGGCGGGTGTTCCCGTGGCCGCGTTAAAGCGGCGAGTCTACATGCTCAGCTCCAGCTTCCTCGCGCTTGTGGGCGGCACCGCCGCGTACTGGATCGGATACATCAACGGCGCCGACTCCTTGGCGGCGACGCTCATCCTGCAGACGATCGCGATGGCGGTCATCGGGGGGCTCGGCACGCCGCTCGGTCCGGTAGTGGGAGCGGCCGTACTCGTGGGCGTACAGGACTGGCTCGGCGCCACGTTCGTCTACGATTACTTGCTCCTGCTCGGGCTTTTCATCACATTGGCCGCCCTGTTTTTCCCGCAAGGGGTCGTCGGGCTTCTCCAGGCCGCCTACGGGCGTGTCCGGTCGGGGGCGGCGTCGG
>CALFSR010000127.1 GCA_937916565.1 uncultured Bacillota bacterium
ACCGCGGTGCGGGACACGGTATCCCCTGGGCTGGTGATGGGTCAACCCGCACCCGACGCCGTGCTCTTCGATCTGGACGGGAACCCGGCGCCCTTGTCCCGGTGGACGGGAAGGCCTTTGATCGTCCGCTTTTCGAGCCGGGTGTGCGCGTATTGCTACGACGACTTCGGCTTCCTGGAAGAGCTGCAGCAGCAGCTCGGCGGGGCGGTCCAGATTGTCGCCGTTGAGATCGGCGCGCCGGGCGACCTCGTTCGGGAGGCCGTGCGGGACCGCAACCGGAGCTACCCGGTATTGCTGGATGCCACCGGAGCGGCGGCCGAGGCGTACCAGCTGCAGGGCCTGCCCCAGACCTACTTTATCAACGCGGACGGCAAGCTGATCAGCCGCATTCTCGGGGAGCTGTCCGAGCAGGACTTCCGGGCGCACCTGGCCCAAATCCTGCGCCCGGACGGGCAGGCGTTCGCGAGCCTGGAGGCCGAGGTGCGGGCCGTCGCCCAGCAGGTCCGCTGCCAGGAGTGCCAGGGACTGTCGGTGTGGCAGTCGCAGGCGACGTCCGCCTGGCTTATGCGGGATGAGATCCGGGAACTGCTCGCCGCAGGCATGACGCGCCAGGAAGTCCTGGATGAGCTTGTGAACCGCTACGGGGTATGGATCTTGCTCTCGCCCCCGGCCGCCGGGCGGTTTTTGTGGGTGTACGCGCTGCCCTTCGCGGTGCTGGCGCTAGGGGCGGTGTGGGTGTACCGGCGCTTTGGACGGCGCCCCGGGCCGACGCCCCTAGCGCCGCCGGCGGAAGGCGACGTCGACCCGGAGCTCGAGGCCAAGGTTCAGCGGCGGCTGCAAGAGTACTTGTGACGGCGGGGCCCGCCGGCGGCGCCGGGGGCCGGGCGGCGCGTCAGTGAACGGGGGTTCTCCTTTGCATCTGGCCTGGATTGGAAAGGGCGCGCTGGTGGCGGCATGTGCCGTGGCCGCGGCCGGCGCGGCGGCCGCGGGTGCAGCCGCCAGCGGCCGGCCCAAATGGGCGGCGTGGGTACGGCGGGCCGCGGCGCTGTTTTTCGCCCTGGCCTCCTTAGCCATGGCGGCGCTGCTGGTGGCGCTTTTGACCAACGACTTTCGCCTCGCGTACGTGGCGCAGCATTCGTACCGGGAGCAGCCGGTGGCCTTCAAGATAGCGGCCCTCTGGTCCGGGCAGGAGGGGTCGCTGCTGTTTTGGTTGTGGCTGCAGGCGGCATACGCGTGGCTCCTCGCCCGCCAGCCGCCTGAGCGAATGGGCAGCCTCCAGGCGCCGGCCGTGGCTATCCTGCTGGCCGGCGGGGGCTTTTTCGCCGGCGTGACCGCTTTTGTCGCGTCCCCCTTTGTGGAACTCGCCTTCCCCCCCGTTGACGGGCGCGGGCTCAACCCGCTTTTGCAAAGCTTTTGGATGATCTCGCACCCGGTGCTCCTGTACCTGGGCTACGTAGGGCTGTCGGTGCCGTTTGCCGTGGCGATGGCAGCCTTGATCGTGCGCCGCCGGGGAAACGACTGGATTAAGCTCACCCGCCGCTGGACGCTCACCGCGTGGGGGTTTTTGTCCCTCGGGATCATCGTCGGCGCCCGGTGGGCCTACGAGGAACTCGGCTGGGGCGGCTACTGGGCGTGGGACCCGGTGGAGAACGCCTCGTTCATGCCATGGCTGACCGCCACCGCGTTTTTGCACTCGGTGATGGTGCAGGAGCGGCGCGGCATGCTTAAGCGCTGGAACATCGGCCTTATCCTCGCTACGTACTTCTTGTCCATCTTTGGCACGTTCATCACCCGCAGCGGCATTCTCGCCAGCGTGCACAGTTTTGTCGAGTCGGAGATCGGACCTCTGTTCCTCGGGTTTCTGGGTGTCATCCTCGCCGGCGGGCTGTATCTCATGCTGGACCGCCGGGAGATGCTCGAGGACGAGCACCACGTGGAATCGTACACGTCCCGCGAGTTTGGCTTTGTGCTGAACAACCTGATCCTGGGCGGCCTCGCGCTGGCCGTTTTCTGGGGCACGGTGTTCCCGCTGGTGTCGCGTTTCATTGGTATTGAGGTCACGGTGGGCGCGCCGTTCTTCAACCGGATCACGGCGCCGCTGTTTGGGGCGTTGCTGGTTCTTATGGGCCTCGGGCCGCTGCTTGCCTGGCGGCGTTCGACGTGGGCGGCCGTCGGTAGGCAGGTCGTTATCCCGCTGGGCCTCGCGGTGCTCGCGGGGGCGGTGGCCGCGGCCGCCGGACTGCGGGAACCCGGGTTTCTCCTGGCCGTCGCGGCGACGGTGGTCGTCTTCGCGGCGGTGGCCGTTGAACTCGTACAGTCGCTCGCGGCCCGGATCAAGTTCACGAGCGATCCGCCACTTTTGGCCTTGCCGAGGCTTCTCGCGCGCAACCCGCGCCGGTACGGCGGGTATGCGGTGCACCTCGGGATCGCCATTATCGCCTTAGGGATCGCCGGGCACACCCACTACCACCATGAGCAGCTGCGGGGCCTGGAGGTGGGCCAGGCGGCGGTGGTGGGGCCGTACGCGGTCGTCTTCGAAGGCCTGGAAGAAGGCGAGCGCGCGGGAATCCCCTACACCGCGGCAAGGGTGCGAGTGCAGCGGGACGGCACGGACATCGGCTATTTGTTCCCCCGCAAGCTTTACTACCCCGGCTGGGTTGACACCCAAGGTCCCAGCACCGAGGTCGCGCTCTACAGCACCGCGGCGGGGGACTTGTACGTGGTTTTGGCCGGCTGGGACGAGTTTGGCAGCCTGGCCGGTTTCCAGCTGTTTTGGAATCCGATGATCGGGTGGCTCTGGTTCGGCGGGTTTGTGCTGCTGGGCGGGACGCTGTTTGCCCTCTGGCCGCGGCCTGAACGGGCGCCGGCACCGGCGGAGCGGGTGTATGAGGCGCTGCGGGAGCTCGAGTACGACAGGGCGATGGGCCGGATTCCGGAACCGGAGTACGCGCGCCTGAGGGCGGCCCTCGTGCGGCAGGCGGCACAGCTTGCCGACGCGGAGACGGCTGCACGCGTCGCCCTCGAGCGGGAGCTGGCCGCGGAGCGTGCCGCCTCGCGGCAGGAGGTCCGGTGATGACGGTACGCCGCCCCAGGACGGGCCCTCGCCAACCGGCGCGCCTTGACCGCCGTCGCGCGATGTTCCTCGCGGGCTTGGCGCTTCCTGCGGTCCTGGTGCTGGCGGCGGTGTCCCTCGCAGTCCTAGGGCCGGCGGCGGAGGCTCGGGCGGCCGTTGCGCCCGGTGCGCCGGACGCGTGGGTTGAGCGCGAGCACCTGTTTTTGACCCGGGGGCCGGAGGGACTGCGGGTGCTGCAGATGATCGAACTGGTCAATGCCGGCCCGTCGCCGGTGGACGAGGTGCGGCTCCCTGTACCCGCCGACGCCCGTTGGGAGCAACTGCCCGACCCCCTGGTGCTTGCACCCGGTGGCGTGGTGGACCCGACGCCGCTGCCCCCCGGCGGGGAGCGGCAGTACGTGGTCGCGTACGCGCTTCCCTGGCGCGAGCCGATGGTGCTGCGCCGGCCGCTTCCGTACCGAACCGAGGAGTTGTGGATCTGGGCCGAAGCTGCGACGCTGACCGTCCGGGGAGTGCGCCTCGCGCAGGTGGGGCGGGAAGAGATAGAAGGGGTCGTGTTTGCCCTTTACCGGATGGATGGGCTGGAGCCTCACGGAGCCTGGCAGGTGGTGCTCGAGCGGCCGGGGGCGGCCGCGACCGAGCTGCCGGTGCTGCAGCGGGCCGGGATGCGCAGTGACCCCGCGGAGGTGCTGGCCACCCATCCGGCGCCCCGGGTGGCGCTGGCGCTGCTCGCCGCGGTGGCTTTGGTGAGCGGCGTACGGCGCCTAACCCGGCGTGGGCGGGCCGGCGCCGGCGTTTCCCGGGACGGTCCGGCAGGTCGGGGCGGCGCCGGCGGCGGCCAACGGTCGCGCGCCGAAGCGGAACAGCTGAAGGAAGAGATTGTGCGGCTCGACGTGGCCTTCCACAACGGCGAGCTGGACGAGGACGTGTACCGGGAGCGGCGGGCGCGGCTTAAGTCGCGCCTTATGGAGCTCACGGGCGACGGGGGTGGACAGCGCTGATGCGGACGGCACGCATCGTGCCCCTGCTGGTGATCGCGGTCTTCGCGGTGGGCGCCGTCATCTATTCGGAGAACCTCAAGTCCCGCGCCCAGGTGGGAGCGCCCATCCCGACCTTTGCCTTGCAAGACTTGAGCGGCGCGACGTGGCAGGTGGACCGGTCGACGGATGTGCCGGTCATCGTCAACTTTTGGGCCACCTGGTGCGAGCCGTGCCTGCTGGAGATGCCGGCCCACGAGGCCTTTTGGCGGCGATACGGCGACCGCGTCCGGTACTTCGGCGTCAACGAGCGGGAGCCGCCTATCCGCATCCAAGAGCACCTGGCCCGGGAGGCGAGCAAAGGCGTCGAGTTCACGTTCCCGATCCTGCTCGACCGCAACGGGGCGGTGGGCGAGACGTTCCGGATCGGCGGCATGCCCGAGACGTGGTTCACCGGCGCCGACGGCACCGCGCGCTTCCACTGGCTGGGGCCGGTCACCTTTGAGATGCTGCAGGCCGCCTACGCGGAAGCCGTGGGGAGCCCCATCGACGCTGCCGACGGAGGGCCGTTCCACCGCGGCGGCACCGCCCGGGCCGTTTTGGTGGGAGAGTCGCCCCGCGTCGTCTACGTCGGCGGCACGGGCGGATTCGCCAGGTACGAACTGAGCGAGGGCAGCGCCGACGCAGCCGCGTTCGTCTGGCAGCCTGTGGACGGGGACGTCGTGGCCCTCCGGCGGGGGGGCGATGGGGAACCGGTCGCCGTCTCCGGGAGCGGTTGGCCGGGCCTGCCCGCGACTCCGGGCGCTCTGGCCGGCGGCCACGGCTACCAGCTGGCATGGGTTGCAGGTTACGGGCTGTACCGGTCCGATGGCGAG
>CALFSR010000128.1 GCA_937916565.1 uncultured Bacillota bacterium
GCCCCGGGGGCGGGGCAGGCGGTGCGCAAGCTTTTAAGCGTTCAGCGCTCGGGCTCGCGTCCGGGGACGGGCAGGATGCCGGCATTGGCCAGCGCCCGGGCGATGATGGCCAGAATCGGCCCGATCAGGATGCCGTAGACGCCGAACGCAACGACGCCTACCCAGATGGCCACGAGCATGAGGAGCGGGTGCATGCCCACGGAGTCGCCCAGCACCTTGGCCTGCAGCAGGTTGCGGACGGCGAACATGACCATGAAGAGGCCGACGAGCTGCACCGCTTGGGTCACGTCGCCCAGGAAGATGCTGATGGCCGCCCACGGGAAAAGGAGAAGGCCGGGTCCGAGCACTGGAATGACGTCCAGAGCGCCGAGAACGATGGACAGCACCATCCAATAGCGGGTACCGATGAGGACGAGGCCTGCGGCTGCGATCCCAGTGCTGATGAAGAGCATGATCACCTGAGCTTTTAGAAACCCGCCGAGGTCCACGAGGACCTTGTCCCGGGCCTCCGCGACGCGCGGCCGCCAGTTGGCCGGTGCCATCTGCAGGAGGACGGTGTTGACGTTCTCGCGGTCGGTGGAGAAGAAGTACGTCGCCAGCATGATAACGACCCAGACGGCGGCCGCGCTGGGCAGGCTGGCGACGGTGCCCAGCAGGCGGTTCGTCAGGCCTCCGATAAACTCGACAGCCCGCTGCGACAAGCTGTTGATGGTTTCCCGGACGTAGGCCGTGACCTCTTCGGGCACGGTATCGACCAGCTGGTTCACGTTCTGAAGCAGGTCGTTGACGACCCGCATCGCGGTGCGCTGGTGCGCCGGCAGGAGCATGGCCAGGTCCAGCAGTTCGTTGTAGACTTGGGTCATGACCCACAGCAGCGCTCCGCCGACGACCACCACCAGCAGCACGAGCGTGACGCCCGTGGCGACGGGGCGCGGCAGGCGCAGCCGTCGCTGCAAGCGGCTCACCAGCGGATCGATCATGCTGGCGAGCACGAAGGCCACAAAGAAGGGAAGCGTTGCCCGCAGCACAGGCCCGCGGAAAATGACGACGAACGCCAGGATGAGGATCAGCGCGACCTTGCGGTAGTTGACGGCGACGGCCACTCGTTGGCGGACCCCCTGGCAGTTTATGGCCTTCATTATAGCACAGAAGGGGATGGCGCATGGGTAACCGGCTCGTGACACTGCTGCGGAACTACCTCATTACCGGGCTTTTTGTTTCGCTGCCGCTGGCCGTTACCGTATGGGTGCTGTGGCTTGTGTTCAGCACGCTGGAGTCGTCGCTGGGGGCGCTCGTCGCCTGGATCCTCGGCCTGTTTGCCGGCGAGCCCGTCCACATCCCAGGCGTCGGCGTGGTCCTCACCGTGGTGGTGCTGCTCCTAATGGGGGTGGTGGCCACCAACGTGGTGGGCCGGCGCCTCGTCGCCGCGGGCGAGCGCGTCCTGCTCATGTTCCCCGTGGTGCGGCCGCTCTACACCGGCGTCAAGCAACTCATCGAGGCTTTCAGCGTTCAACGCAACTCCTTCCGGGAAGTGGTAATGCTCCAGTACCCGCGGCCGGGACTCTGGGCTATCGGCTTTGTGACCAACGAAGGTCGCGGGGAGCTTGCCGCCCGTTTCCAGGAGCCGGTCAAGACCGTCTTTGTTCCCACGGTGCCCAATCCGACTTCGGGCTTCTTTGTTATCGCCCCCGAGCGGGAGCTGATACCGCTGGACATGAGCCCGGAGGAAGCGTTCAAGCTTGTTTTGTCCGGTGGCGTGCTGATGGCCGATGGGCCCGCGGACGCCGCCCAGCCGCCGGGCGGCCGCCAGCGGACCGGGAGTTAGCGTTGGAGCAGGGCCACGGTGTCCTGGGCGATGACGAGTTCCTCGTCCGCCGGGATCACAAACACCCGGACCGGGGCGCCGGGCGCGGAGATGTCCGTTTCGCCGGCGGCAGCGGCGTTGCGTTCTTTGTCGATGCGAACGCCCAGATAGGTCAGGCGGCCGCAGAGCTGCTCCCTAAGGCGCGGCGAGCGTTCGCCGATGCCCGCCGTAAAGGCGATGGCGTCGACGCCGTTCATAGCCGCCGCGTACGCTCCGATGTACTTGCGCACCCGGTACTCGAACATGTCAAACGCGAGCCGCGCCCTGGGGATGCCGGCTTCCACCGCCTCCTCGATGTCGCGCATATCGCCGGATACGCCGGACACGCCCTTTAGCCCGCTTCGGCGGTTGAGCAAGGCGTTGATCTCCGGAAGGCTCATATCCTCGTGCGCCATGAGATAAATCAGGGCGCCGGGGTCGATATCGCCGGAGCGCGTGCCCATCATCAAGCCTTCGAGGGGCGTGAAGCCCATGGACGTGTCCACGGAGATTCCTCCGTGGATGGCGGCGACGCTGGCGCCGTTGCCGAGATGGCACGAGATGATGCGCAAGGATTCCACGGGGCGGTCCATGAGAGCCGCCACCCGGCGGGCGACGTACTTGTGGGAGATGCCGTGGAACCCGTAGCGGCGAATCTTGTGCCGCTCGTAAAGCTCGTACGGGATGGCGTACAAGTAGGCGTGCGCCGGCATGCGGGCGTGCATCGCGGTGTCAAAAACGGCCACCTGCGGGGCGTGGGGCAACAGCGCCTCCGCGGCTTCAATCCCCGCAAGGTTGTGGGGGTTGTGCAGCGGCGCGAGGTCGTTGAGCTGCCTGAGCGCCTCCTTAACCTCCGGCGTGACCACCACCGCCTGCCGGAACAACTCGCCGCCGTGGACAACCCGGTGGCCGACCGCGTCCACCGCCGGCGCACGGGCCGCGCTGCCGCTTCCCGCCAGCAACCCGAGGCACAGCTGGATGGCTTCGTGATGGTGAAACACCGGCCGGATGCTCTGCTGCTCGTCTCCCGCCTGGCGGTGGGTGAGGATGGCCGCATCGGTGCCGATCCGCTCGATACGCCCGGAGGCAAGCACCGTGGGAGAGGCGCCGGGGGCCATGTCGTAGAGCTTGTATTTCACCGACGAACTGCCGCAGTTTAGGACAAAGACGTTCACCCGGCGGGAGTCCCTCCCCGCTGGCCAGTCTCCCCCAATGGCCAGCCGTGCCCAACATTCGAGCCGCAGGCAACGGCTTCCTTTTCTGGCCCGCCAGCCGCCGCCGGGCAGCAGGGACTTGGCGGGTTCGCCCCGAACTGCGTTGGCCAAAGGAGTGGAGATCCCTTGGATGTACAGCCTTTTCGCGGCCTTCGCTACAATCCGGCCTTGGCCGCCCCCGCCGCCGTCGTGGCGCCTCCCTACGACGTGATCGACACCGCCGGGCGCGAGCGTCTCGCCGCCCAAAGTCCATACAACATCGTCCACGTCGACCTGCCGGAGGACGGCTACACGCAGGCCGCCGCCCGCCTGCGCCAGTGGATGGATGACGGCGCGCTTACAGCCGAGCCTCGGCCGGCGCTCTACGCTTACCGCCAGGCGTACCGGGGGCCGGGCGGGCAGGAACTGGTGCGCTGGGGATTGACGGGCATGGTGCGCATCGCTGCCTACGGCGAAGGCATCGTGTTTCCCCACGAGCGCACGCTGCCCAAGCCCAAGGATGACCGCCTGCAGCTAATGCGGGCAACCCGCACCCACCTGAGCCCTGTGTTTGGCCTCTGCTTTGGTGCGAGCGCTTCCGTCGATGAGCTGCTGCCCGCGGCCTGCCAGCAACCGCCGGCAATTGCAGTGGCTGACGGCGACGGCGTGGAGCATGCCCTATGGGTGTTGACGGATCCCAACGCGATCCAGCGGATCCAGGCGGCCCTGGCACCGGCCCGGATCGTGATCGCCGACGGTCACCACCGGTATGAGACCGCGCTGGCATTCCGGGACGAGGAACGCGCCCGCACCGGTGATCAGCCGCAGGCCGCATGGAATTACGTCATGATGGCGTTGGTCGATCTGGAGTCCCCGGGCCTGACGGTGCTGCCGACCCACCGGATTCTCACGGGCGTCGCGGGCATCACCGGGGCCGAGCTGGTACAGCGGCTTGCGGGCACCTTCGTGTTGACGCCGGTGGACCTGGCCGATCGTCCTAAGGTGCCGGCGCTTCTGTCTGAGCTGGCGGCCCTCGGACCGGTGCCTGGTTTCGCCGTCTACACGGGCGGGGCTGGCTGGATTGCGCGCCTTGCGGACGACGGGGCGTGGCGCGCCGTCACGGCTGACAAACCCGGCGCGTGGCGGGAGCTGGACGTGACGGTGCTTCACGGATTGGCTCTTGAGCGCGCGGCGGGGCTGGATGCGGCGGCGCAAGGATCGGGGACATACCTGCGCTACACCCGCGACGCGGCAGAGGCGGTCGCGGCCGTGGACGCGGGCCAAGGTCAAGCCGCCTTCCTCGTGCGGCCGACGCCGCCGGAGTCCGTGCGGGACATCGCCCTGGCCGGCCACAGCATGCCGCAGAAGTCGACATATTTCTACCCCAAGCTGCTTACGGGGCTCGTCATGGCGCAACTGGACACCCCTGTGGGCCTTTGATATAATCGGTGCAATTCCAGCGGGGGAGGACCCGGCCCGTGGAAAAGTTCTTGCCCGAAGCGTTGACCTTTGACGACGTGTCCCTCGTGCCGCGCCTGTCGGAAGTTATGCCGGCCGAAGTGGACACGTCGACGTGGCTGACCCGCACGATCCGGCTGCAGATCCCGCTTTTGTCGGCGGCCATGGATACGGTCACCGAAGGGCGCCTCGCCATCGCCCTGGCCCGGGAAGGCGGCATGGGCGTCATTCATCGCAATCTGGATCCCGAGACGCAAGCGGGCGAAGTGGACAAGGTGAAGCGTTCCGAAAGCGGTGTCATCGTCGACCCGATCTATCTTTCGCCCCAGCACCGGGTGCGGGACGCCCTGGACCTGATGGCCCGCTACCGCGTTTCCGGCGTGCCCATTACCGACGAAACAGGCAAGCTTGTCGGCATACTCACCAACCGCGACCTCAAGTTCGAAACCGATTACGAGCAGCCCATCGCCAACGTGATGACCAAGGACAACCTGGTGACGGCGCCGGTTGGCACGACCCTTGAGGAAGCGAAACGGATCCTCCACAAGCACCGCATCGAGAAGCTGCCCCTCGTCGATGAGCAGTTCCGCCTCAAGGGCCTGATTACCATCAAGGACATCGAAAAGGCCCGCAAGTATCCAAATGCCGCCAAGGACGAGCAGGGCCGGCTGCGGGTCGGAGCGGCCGTCGGCGTCGGCAAAGATGCCAAGACCCGGGCCCGCATGCTGGTGGACGCGGGCGCGGACGCCCTCGTGCTCGACACGGCTCACGGCCATTCCCGGGCCGTGTTGGACATGGTGGCGTGGCTCAAGGGCGAGTTTGGCGACAAAGTCGCGATCATCGCCGGCAACGTATCGACGGGCGAGGGGACGCGGGCCCTCATCGAGGCTGGAGCCGACTGCGTCAAGGTCGGGCAGGGCGGCGGCAGCATCTGCACGACCCGGGTCGTGGCGGGCATCGGCGTGCCCCAAGTGACGGCGGTGTGGTTGAGCGCCCAGGTGGCGAAAGAGTACGGTGTTCCCATCGTCTCCGACGGCGGCATTCGCTATTCGGGCGACATCGTCAAGGCCATCGCCGCCGGAGCCAATGCCGTCATGATGGGCGGCCTGTTTGCGGGAACCGAGGAGGCGCCCGGCGAGATCGAGATTTACCAAGGCCGCAGCTACAAGGTGTACCGCGGCATGGGGTCCATCGGCGCCATGCGGGCGGGCAGCGGCGACCGGTACTTCCAGGACACCACGGGCGAAAGCAACAAGGATCGCAAGCTGGTGCCCGAAGGCATCGAGGGCCGCGTGCCCTACAAGGGCCCCTTGGCGGAAACGGTCTTTCAGCTGGTCGGGGGTCTGCGGGCCGGCATGGGCTACCTTGGCACCCGCACCATCCCGGAACTGCAGGAAAACACGCAGTTCGTCCGGCTCACGCACGCGGCGGCGAAGGAAGGCCATCCCCACGACGTGCAGATCACCAAGGAGGCGCCCAACTACTGGCTGTGAGGCAGGATGAGCCGGCCGGCATCAGTGACAGCCTCCTGAATCCGCTCGCGATCTACATTCTGGGCATGGTTCTCATCCCATGGGCGGCCGCCCCCCTCCTGCGCATCATCGTCTCGGGGGCGGCCGCCGGTCTTCCGCAGGCCGCGGCCGACGCGCTGGTCACGGGCGGCGTCCTCGTCGTCCAGGGCCTCGCCATCATCGCGCTGACCTTAAGCCACGGCCTCGGGCCGCGGGGCCTTGGATTGCCGCCGCACGCCCTGGGGATTTCCAGACGGGATCTTTCGGGAGGCGTGCGGCTCGGCCTTGCCGGCGGGCTGCTGCTCATGGTTATCAACCTCGCGGGTTCCCGGGCGGCTATCACCTTGTTCCGGCTCCTTTTGGGCGACGAAGCGGTGGCCGGCCGCCTCGCCCGGGAGCGAGGGGTCGTCACGGAGCTTTTCCAATTGGAGCTGCCCGGCCCGGTGCTTCTCCTGCTTTTCCTGGGCTCAGTCGTCATCGCGCCCGTGGCCGAGGAGCTGTTTTTCCGTGGCTACCTGCACAACGTGCTGCGGGCGCGTCTTGGCGCCCGGGCCGCGTACGCCAGCGCCGCCTTGTTCGCGGCGGCGCACATGTACGTCATTCACTTCTTGCCGCTTTTCCTGATGGGTGTCGTCATGGCGCGGCTTTACGAGCGCCAAGGCACCCTCATCGCTCCTGTCGTCGCCCACGCCCTGGCCAATTTTATCGTGGCCGCGAGCCTGGTTACCCTGCGGTCCTTGAGCCTGAGCTAGCCCGCCTCACCAAGGGGGCGGGCGGCGAATACCCTGCGCTAGGACGGGTCCGCGCCGCGGGTTGACCCCACCAGCACCGGCGCGGCGTGTAGGGGGTGGCCGGGCTTGAGCTTGTTCCTCGCGTTTCTCCTCGGGATCGCCCTGGCGCTTTTGGTGCTGGCGGTCACGGACATCGAGTGGCCGCCGCGCCGGCGCCGCCGGCCGGGACCGCCCTTCGCCTGACCTGCTTCGCCCGCTGGGACCCCGCGCTGCAGGACAGTCGCCCTCCAGGGCCGAAGAGGTGGCCATCCCGGTTGCGGAGTCGAGGTGGCCATCGTCCGTGGAGTTTACCGTTCAAACTTGGGAAGCCTATACGCCCGCCGCTCGCCGGCGGGTGCTCGCTGATCTGGGAGACAGCGTGCGCAGCGAGATTAGCGGCTCGCCACCGGCTGCGGCCCACATCGGGCTCATTACGGGCGGTCCCGCGGACGCCCTTCGCGCCCTCGCCGGGGCCATCGAGCGACGCGGTGGCGTCGTGCGCCGCCAGGGCAACGCGTGCGTCGCCGCCGCGAGCTTGGGGGCGTGGTGGTCCGGCATCCGGGCGGTCCGCCAGGCGGTGTTATGCGGGCACGGGCTGGCCGAGCGTCTTGCAGCGTCGCTGGCGGGCGACGGGGGCTATGCGGGCGGGGACATGCCCTGCCGCGACCGGGTGCTGCCCATCGGCCGCCGCACCGCGGTCATGGGCGTACTTAACGTCACGCCGGACTCTTTTTCCGACGGCGGCCTGCACCTGGACCCGGAGGCCGCCGTGGCCCGCGCCCGGCAGATGGTGACCGAAGGCGTGGACATCATCGACGTCGGCGGCGAGTCGACCCGGCCCGGCGCTCGGCCCGTGCCCGCAGCGGAGGAGCTCGAGCGGGTGTTGCCGGTCATCGAACGCCTGGCCGGTGAAGTCGTCGCTCCCCTCTCCATCGACACCTATAAGGCCGACGTGGCCGAACGGGCTTTGGCCGCGGGCGCACATCTAATCAACGACGTGAGTGGCTTGCGGTTTGACCCAGGGATCGCGGACGTGGCGGCCGCCCACGACGCGCCCCTCGTGCTCATGCACATGCGGGGCACGCCCCAGGACATGCAGCTTAACCCGACTTACGATGACGTCGTCGCGGATATCCTCGACTTTCTCGATGGCGCCATCGCCCGCGCCGTGCAAGCCGGTGTTCCCCGGGACCAGTTGCTGGTCGATCCGGGGATCGGCTTTGGCAAGACGCTCGACCACAATCTGGAACTCCTGCGGGAACTCGCCGCGTTTGGGCTGACAGGCTGTCCGGTGCTGCTTGGACCTTCGCGCAAGTCCTTCATCGGGCGCCTATTGGACCTGCCGCCGGTGGAGCGGGTTGAGGGGACGCTGGCCGCCGTGGCCCTGGGCGTCCAAGCCGGTGCCGCGGTCGTGCGGGTGCACGACGTGGAGGCGGCGCGCCGCACGGCCAGGGTGGCTGACGCCATCGTCCGGGGCTGGCGCCCGGCGCGGGCGTTTTTGAGCCTGGGAGCGAACATGGGCGATCCCGTGGCCCAGCTGCGGGAGGCAGTGCGGCGCATTGGCCGGCTGCCGGGAACCCGAGTGGTGAAGTGCTCCTCGGTCTACCGGACGGAGCCCGTGAGCCCCGTGGCCCAAGATTGGTACTTCAACGTCGCGGTCGAGATCGAAACCGAACTGGATCCGGTGCGCCTGGTGGCGGAGGGCCTTCGCATCGAGGCCGAGATGGGCAGGGTGCGAACCGTGCGCTGGGGGCCGCGCGTGATCGACATCGACCTCGTGCTGTACGGGGACGAGCGGGTCGACCGTCCCGATTGCCGCGTGCCGCACCCGGAAAGCCACCGGCGGCGATTTGTGCTCCAGCCCCTTGTAGAGCTGGACGCGAACGTGCGCTGGCGCGGCCGGTCCGCCGCCGAGCACTTGGCTCATCTGCCTGCGGGCCAGGCGCTGGAGGTGTGGGGCCCTTTGGGTGAACCGCCGGCGGCCGGCTAGATCTTGTGGAACTGGTCCACGTCCAACACCCAGACGGTGGCGCCGCCGGACTCGATCTCCATGGGCATCGCGACCGAAGTGGGGATTTCCGCCGGCGTCTGGGGCAACAGCTTCTTACGGCGCACGCATACCCGCCGGATGATGCGCAGCACGTCGTCGACCTGGTGGTCGTTGACGCCCATGAGCAGGGTTGTGTTGCCCCGCAGCAGGAAGCCGCCGGTACTGGCCAGCTTGGTCGCGCTGAACCCGCTGTCGATCAGCGCGTCCATCAGCACGGTCGCATCGTCGTCTTCCACTACGGCGAGGATCAGCTTCATCAGGGAAACCCCCTTCGGGCCGTCTGTGACCGATCTTTTGCCCTCGCGGGGGATTTTCCTTTCGGCGGTAGTCGGCGGCGGGGAAATCGAGCCGGCCCGGCGCGCGCCGGGCGGTTTCGGAGGTATGATGAAACCGGGTGCAACGGTGCCTGGCCGCCGACAGGTGGCAGTCAAGGCGGGCATGCTTCTCACCGTTGCCCCATCAGTGTGTCCGGACGCAGATAGGCGTTATGCGCCAGCCCGCAGGCGGTCTGGCCGGAGGTGAATGCGCGTGCGCTGGCTGGGGATGACCGCCGCGATCCTCACCCTCATTGCGGTGGTCATGAATTCAATCTGGTTTATCCGCAGGGGGCTCGGCCTTGGCGGCTTCTTGTCGCTGGCATGGCCGGCCGCCCTGGCCACTTTCGGTGTTGTCGCCTTTGCCCTCGCGCTTGGTTTCTTCTCGGTGCGGGCTATGCTGCGCGCCCGGCAGGCCGAGGAGGGCGCCAACAACGGCAGCGAAGCCGGCCACGGCCCAGGGACCGGTGCGGAGAAACCTGAACCGGAGTGAAGGTTTAGAGGAAATAAATATGTGGTGCAGAATAAGTCTACGTGGGGTGGCGCCGCGTGGAAACGTTGAAGATGACAGTTCCTGACGAGATCCCGCCCACGGCCGTTTACCACCCGACCGGAAACGAGTACGTCGCGCTGCCGCTCATCGACGACCGGGGAGCCGTTGACATGGCCAACGTCCTCCACATGGGCTGCAAGGGCATGGTGGAGTTCGGGGGGACACCCGGCGCGCCGCTGCTCGCGCCGGTCTTCATTATCAACGAGCGGGAGGCGGCGCTTTCGGCCATCTCCTGGCGGCGGCACGAGCACTGGGTGCCGTGGTTCACCGGCCACGCCGGCGGCCTGCGGGTGACGGGGACGATATGTGCGCCGCCCGGGCACCGGGGATTTGTTTACCGTCTCGAAGCCGAAAACTTGAGCGGGGAGGCCGTGCGGCTGCGCTGGGGATGGCATGGCGCCTGGGGACCGGCACGGCAAGCCGTCTACAGGTCCCGGCCTATGCTGGGGCGGCGCATGGCGTGGTACGACCGCTGGACGGACACGCTGGCCCTGGAGCTTGCCGCAGGCCCTGCGGTGGCGGCCATGGCCTTGGGCGCCGGCCAGCCCCTCGCGGAAACCGGGTGGTTCCTCGGGCATGCCCCGTCCGGAGCCGACGCGTTTTCGGCCGCGCTCGCGCGGCGGGCTGGCCCTAGCGCGGAACAAGCTCTGAGGGAGGACAACGAAACGGGCTCTCCCATCCGGTTTGCGATCGCCCACGAGCACGAGATCCGGCCCGGCGGGCGGGCGCAGATTCAGCTGTACGTGGCGTTCGCCGCCGAAGCCGACGGAGCCTGCACGACGGTCGTGGACCTGGAACGCCGAGGCGCTGGAACCCTCTTGGACGATACCCGCCGCTGGCTTACGGAGCGGCTGCGGCCCGTACCCGACACGACCTTGAGCGAGCGGCTGAACTTGAACCTCTGGTTCAACTATTTCTTCGCCGCCGGCCGGACGATCGACACCGAGGAGCTCGTCATGGTTACGTCCCGCTCGCCGCGCTACTACGTGAGCGCTGCGTTCTGGGCGCGCGACGCGTTTTTGTGGAGCTTCCCCGGCGCGCTGCTCACCGACCCCGAACGGGCGCGGGAGATGGTGCTGACAGGCTTTGGCCGCTACTTGGCCAACGCCGGCATCCACAGTCTTTACATCGACGGCACCGTCCTCTATCCGGGCTTTGAGCTGGATGAACTGTGCGCGTACGTTCTGGCCCTGGAGCAGTACGTGCGGGCCACCGGCGACTGGGCCGTCCTGGAGGAAACCGGATTGGGCGGCACAAAGCGCGTCTTCGACGGCGTCGTGTGGTTGGAGCAGCTCCTGGAACGGCACCGGCATCCCGAGCGAAATCTGTACTCGACGTTCCTGTCGCCGACGGACGACCCGGTGACGCATCCGTACCTGACCTACAACAACGCGATGGCCTGGCGGTCATGGCGGGCTCTCGCGCCCCTCAAGCGCCAGCGGGGCGACAGCCTCGGCGAATGGCGGGCCAACCAGCGCGCGGCACAAGTGCGGGAGGCGGTGCGACGCCACTGCATCGTCGATGGGCCGCGGGGACCGATGTTCGCATGGGCGCTCGACGACCGGCGCCGGGCGCAGCTATTGGACCAGCCCCCAGGCAGCCTGCAGCTCTTGGCCTATTACGGCTTCTGCGAGGAAGACGATCCCGTATACCTCAACACGGTTGCCTGGATTCACTCTCCGGACAACCCTGACTATATCGCCGGTCCGTTCGGCGCGCCGGCCTGCGCCCATTCGCCCCATCCGTGGCCGCTGGCGGCCGCCTACGACTTGTTGGTCGGACCCCATCAGGAGCGGGGCCTAGGCTTTTTTCAGCGGGCGCCGATGGACAACGGCGTCGCCTGCGAAACCGTAGACCGGGAAACGGGCCGGGTCAAGACGGGCGCCGCCATGGCGTCCGCGGCGGGATTTATCGGCTATGCGTTGTACCGCGCCCTGGCCCGCGAATAAGCTTTCGCGAGAACATTGGGCGGAGGTGCGGACCGATGCGCGTCGCACGGCGGGCGGACGCCGTGCTGCAGGGCGGCGGCGTCAAGGTCATCGGCCTTGTGGGCGCGCTGACGGTGGCCGAGGAGCGGGGCTACCGGTGGGTCAACGTGGCCGGGACGTCCGCGGGGGCGCTGGTCGCGTCGCTTTTGGCCGCCGGCTACCCTGCAAGGGAGCTTGCGTCCATCCTCGAAGAGCTCGACTTCAGCCTCTTCCGCGATCCGGGGCCGCTAGGGCGAATCCCGCTAGCTGGGCCGCTGCTGGCGCTTTTGCTCACGAAAGGGATGTACCGGGGCGACTATCTTGAGGAGTGGGTGAGGGAAAAGCTCGCCGCGCGGGGCGTGCGCACCTTTGCCGACTTGATCTTGCCCGGGGAGAAGGACGAGCGGTTTCGGTTCAAGTTGCAGGTAATCGCCGCCGACGTAAGCCGCGGCCGGATGCTCGTCTTGCCGCAGGATATTGCCGCCTACGGGGTGAAACCAGAATCACTGGATGTGGCGCGGGCCGTGCGCATGAGCGCGAGCCTGCCGTTTTTTTACCGGCCTGTCAAGGAGGTTTACCGTTCCACCGGCCGGCCTTGCGTGAGCTACATCGTGGACGGGGGGCTGCTCAGCAACTTTCCCGTCTGGCTCTTTGATGTGGCGGGCGCGCCGCCGTGGCCGACGTTTGGGTTCATGCTCGTGGATCCCCAATACGGCCGGCCGCAGCGCATCCGCGGGCCGGTTTCCCTGGCCGGCGCCCTTGTTTCGACGATGCTCGAAGCCCACGACGCCCGGTACTTGGAGGAGGCGGACCGGGTACGCACGATCCGGATTCCCACGTGCGGCGTGCGCACGACGGATTTCGACATTTCGCCGGAGAAGCGGCGGGAGCTGTTTGCGGCGGGCAGGAAAGCCGCGCAGGCGTTTTTCGCCGGCTGGAACTTTGCCCGCTACGTGGAGTTGTACCGTACGGGCCCGCTGTCGAGCGTTCGTTGAGCGCGGGACCGTCCCAGGCAAAGGCGGATGACGCCCACTTGGTTTCCCAGCGTGTCGCTGGTAAGGAGGCGTGAATGTGAGTCAAGGCGCGGCGGCCGAATGCTACTTTGTCAACGGTGCTTGGGTCAGGCCTGAGCACGCCGTGGTGCCGGTGGAAGACCGCGGCTTTCAGCTCGCCGACGGGCTCTATGAAGTGATCCGGGTCTATAGGGGCCGGCCCTTCGCGGTGGACCGGCACCTAGCGCGGCTGGAGGCTTCGGCAGCCGCCATCGAGCTCTCGCTGCCCGTTCCCGGCCAGGAGATCGCGGCGCTGGTGGAGGAGGCGGCCCGGCGGCGGGCTGTCACCGAAGGGCAAGTCTACATCCAGGTGACCCGGGGCGTCGCGCCTCGCGTCCACCATTTTCCTCCGGAATCCGAGCCAAGCCTGATCGTGTATGCGTCTGAAGGCCGCATCCCCGACCGGGTCCTCTGGGAAAAAGGGGCATCGGCCATCCTGCTTAGCGACGAGCGGTGGCTGCGATGCGACATCAAGTCCATCGGCCTTTTGCCCAACGTCCTCGCAAAGGAAAAGGCCCGGCGGGCCGGCGTCTATGAGGCCATCTTCGAGCGGGACGGCAAGGGCGTCACCGAAGGGGCCAGCGCGAACGTGTTCATCGCGCGGGGCGGCCGCCTGATCACCGCTCCGGCCGGGCAATACATCCTCCGGGGCGTTACGCGGGACCTTGTCATCGAGTTGGCCCGGTCCGCCGGCGTCGAGGTGGAGGAGCGGTTTTTCACCCGGGAAGAACTGTTCTCCGCCGACGAAGCGTTTCTCACGAGCACGATGTCGGAGGTCATGCCCCTGGTGCGCGTGGACGGACAGGCGGTCGGCACGGGCTTGCCCGGTCCGCTCTCCCGGCGGTTGCTGGACGCCTACCGGGCGCTCATCGCGCGAGCCGCATCGTATTGAGCCGCCGGCCGGGCGGCAGGCAGCTGACCAGGGTGCTCAGCGTCGCGAGCGGCCGCGGCGCATGCCGTTCCAGACAAACAAGCCCTGAAGAACGATGACGGGAATCAGCAGGAGAAGCCGAACCAGCGGCGACACGTCCAGTATCCCGATGACGGGCAGGGGCAAGAGCAAGAGAACGAAGATGACGTAGTCCGGGTCGATGGGCCAGCGCTTCACCGCGGCTCCCCCTTCCGTCTTCGCTGACCCCATTATCCCCCGCGGCCCGTGGTGAGGCAAGCCGCCCGTGCCGCAAGGCGCGCCTTTTGGCGGCGGACGCTGCCCGCCCGCTCCGCACGTTTTCTCTCCGTAGGCTTAGCTGCTGCTGCTGCCTGCTCCGCCGCTTTGCTCCTCGCCGCCCTGGCTGCTTCCGCCTTGCCCTTTCGCTTCCTGGGCCATGCGCTCCGCGGCTTGGGCCTGCAGCTCGTCGTGCAGCCACAGCTCGTCGGCCACGCGGGCGAAGTTCTTCGGTTCAAAGCCGTCCCAGTTGATGCGTTCAAAGGTGGCGCCCGACAGGCGGATCCGGGCGATGGCCACGTTCTTGAGCGGGTGGCCGTAGACGTCTTTGAGCTCGTCGGTGCGGGTTACCAGCACGATGCCGGCGACGGGGGCGCCGGTGCGTTTGATCTCGCGAAACAGGCGCAGCGCGTCGCGCTCGACCGCCTCGAGCCTGACGGTACGGCGCGGCAACTCGACGCCCAGTTCCCAGCCGGATTCCGCCAGCACGGCCGACGCGATTTCACCGCCGGCGCCGCGGATTGCGATCGAAAGGTGGCGGAGCTCCCGCTCCTCGGGGGTTTCAGCGGCCTGCGGCGCCGTGACGGCCGGCGGCTGCTCGGCCCGGCGGGCGCGCACAGGATCTTGCCGGAACGCGAAGGCCCCGATGGCGCCTCCGATGACGACCCCTATGATCGCCCACACCCAGCCCCGGTTCAACCGCGCACCGCCTCCTCTTGCAGCTAGTGTTCCAGGGTGTCCATGCGGCTACGCGCCGGATCCGGAGGGGCGGCACCCGTCACACAAGAAAGAGCAGACTCGTCACCCACAGCGCCGCCACATACCCGGCTAGATCGCCTAAGAGGCACAGGTGCACCGCGTGCAGGCTGCGACGGATGCCGATGGAGCCGAGGTAGAGCGCGGCCACGTAAAAGGTCGTTTCGGAGCTTCCCTGCATCACCGACGCGAGCAGGCCGACAAAGGAGTCAGGTCCATGCTGCGCGAGCAGATCGGTGATGACGCCCATGGCAGCGGCGTTGGAAAACGGGCGGATAAGCATGAGCGGCAAGATCTCCGGCGGAAACCCGAGATGGGCCAGGACCGGGGCGGCTGCGCCCGCCGCCCAGGCCAGGGCTCCCGACTCCCGGAAGAGGCCGACCGCGACGTAGATGCCGATCACGAGGGGGATGAGGCGCAGCCCGAGGCGGACGCCTTCGGCGGCGCCGGCGACAAACTCGTCGTAGACGGGCACGCGCCGGCGCAGCGCCGCCACAAGGGTGATGGCCACTAGCCCCGGGAGGATCCACGCGCTCCAGCCCATACGTCACGGCTCCCGTCGCGGCGCGTGTGGCCGCAGCCAGCGGTCGACGAGCAACACGAAAACCATCGCCGCCCCGGAGGCGATGGCCGCGGGGGCGATGATGATGGCCGGATCGGACGCGCCGGCTTGCGCCCGCAACGCGATCGCCGTCGCCGGCAAGAGCGTCGCGCATGCGCTGTTGAGGGCGAGAAACGTGATCATGGCCGGTGTCACGGTGTCTGGACGGGGGTTGAGACGCTGCAGCTCCTTCATGGCCGCCAGGCCAAAGGGGGTGGCTGCGTTGGCTAGACCCAAGACGTTGGCCGCCAGGTTGAGCGCGACCGCGGTGAGGGAGGGATGGCCCGGCGGAACACCGGGAAAGAGCGGGCGGAGCAGGGGCGCAATTACGCGGGCGACCGCATCCAAAAGGCCCGCTCGCGCCGCGATGCGGCTGATTCCGAACCACACCGTAATGATGGCGAGCAAGTTGAGGGCGACCGCCAGGCCGTTCGCCGCCTGTGCAAAGAGGGCGGTCGTCACGACGCCGATGTCTCCCTGGAGAGCGGCAAAGACGATGCTGGCCAAGATCATTGCGGCCCAAAGGACGTTGACCACCGGCCGTCCTCCTCAGCCCAGGGATGGACGCCGTCGCGCCGCGGATTCCCGCGCAAGCCCCGGCTCCCCACGGGCGCTTTAGGTCTATGCCGGCACCGGCGGCGACATGCCGGGGCGCCAGCCCGGCGTACCGAGGGCCGCGCGCAGCGGTCGACGGCAGGAATCCAACGGCCGGCCCAGAAGCAAGCCCGGCGGAGGGATGGGTGCCTTGGGAGAATTTGCGCACGCCTTTTGGACCGGCTGGCGCCTGCGCTGCCCGGCGTGCGGCGAAGGCCATTTGGTGGAGAAGGGCGAGGTGCGGGCCACGTGCTCCCGCTGCCACTGGACGCTCATCAAGGCCGGCGAAGGGGACTGGCTTGTCACCTGGCTGGTGGCCTACACCGTCGGCTCCGTGGTGCTGCTATTGTCGCTGCTCGCGCTCTACCTGGCGACCCCGCTCACTATCGGGACGCAGCTCGTCATCAGCAGCGGGCTTGGCATTGTCGTGACGGCCGCCACTTTTTCCCGCTCCCGCGGCGCGGCCATGGGGATCCTGTACTTTTTCCGCCGCCATTGGGAGGAGTAGGGGCGGCGGACAGCCCGGAGGCAGTCCCGGCAGCTCCCGGGACCGCCGCGAGCGGGGGAGAAATAAGCAAATAAGGGTCGATTGGCGCAAATCGACCCAAAAGCGAAGGGCTCCCGGCTTGCTTGTCCGGGAGCCCTCCTGTATGCTGGTGCCGAAGGTGGGATTCGAACCCACACGGGCGTGCTGCCCACTGCGCCCTGAACGCAGCGCGTCTGCCAGTTCCACCACTTCGGCCGGCTGACAATGCTTATCGTACCAAAGCCGCCGGACCGTGTCAAGCGCCTCGTGAGCCGCCGGGCCGCCTTGTGGTCTCCGTCGTCGTGGCCAAAGCCCCGGCCAGGCAGCGACGCCGGGGGGAGGCGCAAGTAACACCCGCGGGGCGGGGCGAGGTCGCGTGGGCTTGGCCGGCGGGAAGGGGGGGCGCGAAGTCGCGTGGGGGAGTACGGACTCCCGTCACCTCCTCAAAGAATTTTCAGGATGATGCAGGAGTCGGCGGTATGGTGTCGTATACAATGGCGGGCAACGTAATGCGGCCGTCCTTTGACAAATGGAGATGCCGGCACGCCCAATTTCGCCAGCGGCTTGCACGCCGCGCCTGCCTCTCTGTAACGACCACAGCGGAATACACTAGAATCCTACATTAGGGCAAAAATCTTGAAGCGATGTGAGTGCGGGGCTGCCCGGCCCACGCGGTCAGGGGAGCCCGCAAATGCTTTTCAGGACGGTGTTTGAAGCGGTTTGAGAAAGGTTTCACGAATGTGTTGACACGCCCCTCAGGGCACGGTTATAATGTGAACGAAAGTTCTGTTATGTGAATTTTGGATCCGGGTTCCTTCTGTCCGATGCGGGGAGTCGTGGGGGAGCGGCCCAGGCAGGCGCTGGGCGGCGGCCGTTGCGACTTTAGTGCTTTGCTGCCAAGATTAGGAAAGCTGCAAAGAGTGGGAAGACTTGGTTTTGAACCTGGCGGTTTCGCCGGACGTCGGAACGTTACGGATACTGTTGTTCGAGTTGGACAACAACCACCGCGCAAGGAGCGCGGAAGAAGAAAGGATGATGTGGCGTGGACCTTTTCAAGAAGGTCTCGAAAGTCGCCCAGTTGATGCAGCGGGAGGGCAACAACGTTAAGTTCGCCGACGTGGCGGCGGCGTTGCGGGACGTCCTTCCCGACACGAGTGTGTACGTCGTGAGCCGCAAGGGAAAGGTGCTCGGCTATGCCCTGGCCGAAGGGTTTGAAAGCACGCCCTTTGACGCCGAATGGCTCCACACCGGCCGCATGCCCGAGGATTTGGCCACCTCGCTGCTGAAGATCGGGGCCATTTCTACGGGCCGTGAGGCGGAGCGGGTCATCGGCGAGTCCCATGCGTGCATCGTGCCGGTCGTGGGCGCTGCTCGCCGTGTGGGCAGCATCGTGGTGGTGCGCCTCGACGGCGACTTCAGTGACGATGAGCTGGTTCTGTTCGAGTTCGTCGGCACCGTCGTGGGCATGGTCATCGCGACGGCCATTGACGACGCCGAAGAGGACGAGGCGGAGGAGAAGCGCATGGCCCGTTCGGCCATCCGCAGCCTATCGTACTCGGAGATCCTGGCGATGCAGCACATCTTCGACGAACTGGACGGCGACGAAGGGCTCTTGGTGGCAAGCCGCATTGCCGACCAGGCGGGCATCACCCGTTCGGTCATCGTCAATGCCCTGCGGAAGCTGGCGTCGGCCAACGTCATCGAGTCTCGCTCGCTGGGGATGAAGGGTACCTACTTGCGTATCCTCAACCCCGAGGTGCGCAAGGAGCTGGATCGCCAGCGCTACCCGTATCCGACGAACGGTGGGTTGATGAAGCGCCAGGCGTAAGCCTGATGCGCGGCCGGCCCAGCTCGGGCGTGGCGAAACCGGGGCGGCTGTCGCTCTGCGGGTGACGGGCCGCTGGCGGAATGGTAAAATAGGACACGATGTGTCGCGCGCAAAGACGGCCCTTGTCCCGGAGCGGGAAAGGGCCGTTTCGCGATAGCTGGACTCCAGAGGTGGACGCATGGGCATTGGCCGCGGGCAACAGAACGAGGAGCGGGTCCTCCTCATCGGCGTCGATGATAGCCTGGACGAGCTGGCCGAGCTGGTGCGCAGCGCCGGCGGCCAGGTGGTGGGCAGCGTCGTACAGCGCCTGGAACGGCCGCTGGCGGCAACCTACATCGGTCCCGGAAAGGCGCAGGAAGCGAAGGAGCTCGCCTGGGAGCTGAAGGCGGACCTTGCCGTGGTGGACGACGAGCTTTCGCCCGCGCAAGCTCGCAACCTCGAGGAGATTCTCGAGGTGCCCGTCATCGATCGCACCCAGGTCATCCTCGACATCTTCGCCCAGCGGGCCCGCACCAAAGAAGGCAAGCTCCAGGTGGAGCTTGCCCAACTGACGTACCAGCTTACCCGGCTCACCGGTTCGGGCGCTTCGCTGTCACGTCTCGGCGGCGGGATCGGCACCCGCGGTCCCGGGGAGACGAAGCTCGAGACGGATCGGCGCCGGATCCGGCGCCGTATCGCCCTCATTCGCCGGGAGCTTGAGCAAGTTCGCCGCACCCGGAGCGTGCAGCGGGCGGGGCGCCGGCGGACGGGGCTTCCCGTCATCGCGCTGGTCGGCTACACCAACGCCGGCAAGTCGACGCTGATGAACGCCTTGACCCGGGCCGGGGTGCTGGCGGAGGATCGGCTGTTCGCAACGCTGGACCCCACCATCCGGCGGGTGAGCCTTGGGCCAGGCCGCGACGCCCTGCTGGCGGACACCGTCGGTTTCCTCCGCAAGCTCCCGCACCAGCTGGTGGCTGCCTTCCGGGCGACCCTCGAGGAGGTGCAGGAGGCGGATATCCTCCTGCACGTGGTGGACGCGAGCGATCCCAACGCCTCCGCGCAAATGGAGGCGGTGGAGGCTGTCCTCGACGAACTGGGCGTTTTGGGGAAACCCACGGTGGTTGCGTTCAACAAGCTGGACGCCGCGGCGGACCCCGCCCTGGTGGAGGAATGGGCGCGAAAGACGCCGGCGGCGGCGGCCATCTCCGCCAAGACGGGGGCTGGCCTGGAGCGATTGCGGTCGCTGCTCGCGGCGCGTGCGGCGGAGATTGAGGAGAGTGCCGGCCCGTGAGTGTGCTCGAATCATTTAAGCAGTGGCTGGTCCGGCTGACGAGCGGCAGCCGCTTTCTCTGTGACAGCTGCAAATACAATTACGGCAACGCCTGCTGGCGCCCGGAGCGGCCCAACGCGACCCGCTGTCCGGACTACCGCCGGCGGTGAGGCGCAAAGGCGAGTGACGCGATGAAAGACGCATTCTTTTACGGGGGACAGGCGGTCATCGAGGGCGTGATGATGCGCGGGCGGAAGGCGCTGGCCATCGGCGTCCGGCGTCCGGACGGCTCCATCGCCGTGCACGAGCAGCCGCTGGTCCCTTGGTCGCAGCGGTTTCCGTTCCTGCGTTGGCCGCTCATCCGCGGCGCCGTGGCGCTGGCCGAGGCGCTCGTCATCGGCGTCAAGGCGCTTAACTACTCGGCCGCGCAGGCGACGGCCGGCGAGGAGGAGCCCTTGGGCGCCAAGGAGATGGCGCTGACGCTGGTGGTCGCCGCGGGGCTAACCGTGGGCTTGTTTGTGGTGTTGCCCGCATTTCTTATCCGGCTCATCCAGGATTTCATCTCCCACAATGTCGTGCTCAACCTGGTAGAGGGCGTCATCAAGGTCAGCGTCTTCGCACTGTATATCATTGCCATCGGGCGCATGCCGGACGTCGCGCGGGTGTTCCAATACCATGGGGCGGAGCACAAGGCCATCAACTGCTATGAGGCCGGCCTGCCCCTGACCGTGGACAACGTGGCCCGGCAGAGCATCGTGCATACCCGCTGCGGTACGAACTTCATCCTCATCGTCCTCTTCATGAGCGTCTTCGTGTTTTCGTTCTTTGGCCGGCCGCCGTTCCTGGAGCGGGTTGCCATCCACGTCCTGCTCTTGCCGGTCGTGGCCGGCTTGTCTTACGAGATCATCCGCCACGCCGCCCGGGACGACGCGCTGGCGATGGTGCGCTGGATCGCCACGCCGGGTCTTTGGATGCAAAAGCTGACGACCCGCCCTCCGGCCAGGGATCAGCTGGAGGTGGCCATCGCGGCCCTCGAGCGGGTGCTGGAGCGGGACGGCGCGGCCAGGGCGGATGCAGCCCCGGAGGCGGCGTATGTTCGATAAACTGGCAGAGATCGAGCAGCGATACATCGAGCTGGAGCGGCGCATGGGGGATCCGGAGGTGTTGCAGGATCCCGGGCAGCTCCAAAAGGTGGCCAAGGCGCACGCGGACCTTGAGGAAATCGTCTCCCGCTACCGCGCGTACAAGCAGGTGCAGGCGGAGCTTCAGGCGACCCGGGCCATGCTCGAAGAAAAGCTTGATCCCGAGTTGCGCGACTTGGCCAAGGAAGAGCTCGCCCAGCTCGTCGACCGGGAAGAGTCCCTCCGCCAAGAGCTGCGGCGGCTGCTGTTGCCCAAGGATCCCAATGACGAGAAGAACATTATCGTCGAGATCCGGGCGGGCACCGGCGGAGAGGAGGCCGCTCTCTTCGCGGCGGATTTGTTCCGCATGTACTCCCGCTACGCCGAAAACCGCGGCTGGCGGGTCGAGATGATGAGCGCCAACGCCACCGAGCTCGGCGGTTTCAAAGAGGTCATCTTCATGGTGCACGGGCGCAACGCCTACAGCCGGCTCAAGTACGAGAGCGGCGTGCACCGGGTGCAGCGGGTGCCGGCGACCGAGGCGAGCGGCCGCATTCATACGTCGACCGCGACGGTCGCGGTCCTCCCGGAAGCCGAGGAAGTCGACATCGAAATCCGGCCTGAGGACCTGCGCATCGACGTGTTTCGTTCCGGCGGCCACGGCGGCCAGAGCGTCAACACGACCGACTCGGCGATTCGCATTACCCACTTGCCGACCGGTCTTGTGGTGTCGTGCCAGGATGAGCGCTCGCAGCTCCAGAACAAGGAAAAGGCCATGCGGGTGCTTCGCGCCCGGCTGCTGGACATGAAGCGCCGGGAACAGGAGGAGGAACTGGCCGCGGCTCGCCGCTCCCAGGTCGGCACGGGCGAACGCAGTGAGCGGATTCGCACCTACAACTTCCCGCAAGGGCGCATGACGGACCACCGCATCGGCCTCACCCTTTACCGGTTGGACGCCATCCTGGAGGGCGATCTCGACGAAGTCATCGACGCCCTCATCCTGGCCGACCAGGCGGAGCAGCTCGAGCGGCAGGAGGCCGGAGCGTGAGCGAGCCGCGGGTCCTTATGGACTACTTGCGCCTGGCGGCCGACTACCTTGAACGCAGCGGCAGCCCATCGGCCCGCCTGGACGCGGAGCTCTTGCTCGGGCACGTGCTCGGCCTTGACCGGGTCGGCTTGTACGTCAATCATGATCGCCCGCTGGTGCCTGCCGAAGTCGACGCTTACCGCGAGGCGCTCCGGGCGCGCGCCCGGGGCATGCCCGTCGCTTACATCACGGGCACCAAGGAGTTCCTCCGCACGACGCTCAAGGTGAGCCCGGCGGTGCTCGTCCCGCGTCCGGAAACCGAGTTGTTGGTCGAGGCGGTGGTGCGGTGGTTCCAAGCGGGCGGTGCGCCGGACGGTCTCGCCGCTTCTTCGCCCGGGGTCGCCGGCGAACCGAAAGAGGCTCCGCCGGCGGGGCCCGACGGGCTGCCGGGTTCGGCGGAACACACGGGCCGTCCCCTGCTGGCTGACGTCGGCACAGGGTCCGGGGCGATCGCCATCGGGCTCGCGCTCGCACTGCCCGGGGCGCGGGTGCTGGCGGTGGACATTTCGCCGGAGGCGCTGGCCGTGGCCCGGACCAACGTCGCCGCGCACGGCCTGGAGGAGCGTATCGTCCTGCTGGAAGGCGACCTGCTCGAGCCCGTGGCCGGCTGGTGCCGCGACAACGGTGCCGGGCGCCTGGACGCGGTCGTGGCAAATCCCCCCTATATCCCGGCGCGCGATTGGGACGGCCTGCCCCGGTCGGTGCGGGAGTACGAGCCACGGGTGGCCCTGGACGGCGGTTCGGACGGGCTGGCAGTCTACCGGAGACTCATCCCCCAGGCGGCCAGGTTGCTTGGGCCGGGGGGCCTTTTAGCGCTTGAGATTGGCCATGACCAGGAAGCCGCCCTCCGCGCCATGCTGGGCCCAGGCGGCCAGTGGGAGGATGTCGCTGTCCGGCGGGATTACGCGGGACATCCCCGGGTCGTACTGGCGAGAAGAGGCAGGGAGGAGTAGCCGGTGGAGACGCGCCTCGTCGTCGTAGACCCGGAGCACCCCGAAGCGCAGGCCGTCGCCGCCGCGGCGGCTGTCATCCGGCGAGGCGGGCTTGTGGCGTTTCCCACCGAGACCGTTTACGGGCTCGGGGCTAACGCCCTGGACCCGGCGGCGGTGCAGCGCATTTTTCGCGCGAAGGGGCGGCCCAGCGACAACCCCCTTATCGTGCACTTGGCGGACCCGCGGGATGTGGCGCTGGTCGCGGCGCCCGGTCCGTACATGGAGCGTTTGGCACGCCGCTTTTGGCCCGGTCCCCTGACGATGGTGCTGCCGCGGACGCGCGCAGTCCCCGATGCGACGACGGCGGGCCTTGACACCGTGGCCGTGCGGGTGCCGGACCACCCGGTGGCCATCGCGCTTATCCGCGCGAGCGGGTGCCCCATCGCGGCGCCGAGCGCGAACCGGTCCGGGCGTCCTAGTCCGACCCGGGCGGCCCACGTCTGGGCGGACCTGCGGGGACGCATCGACATGATCTTGGACGGCGGAGATGCGGGCATCGGGCTTGAGTCGACGGTCGTCGACTTGACGGCTTCCCCGCCGGTGCTCTTGCGTCCGGGCGGCGTCACCGTGGCTGAACTTGAAGAAGTGATCGGCCCCGTCCGCGTCCATCCCGCCGTGGTCGGACCGCCCGGCGAGGGGCCGGTGGCGTCCCCGGGGATGAAGTACCGTCACTACGCGCCCTCTACCCCCTGTGTGCTGGTGGAGGGGCCGCAGGATGCGGTTGCCGCCCACATAGCGGCTCGTGTGCGGGCCGAGCGGGACGCGGGGCGCCGGGTGGGGGTTTTGGCCAGCCTTGAGGCAGCGCCGCTCTACGACGCCGACGCGGTCGTCGTGGCCGGAAGCCGGGCGAACACGGCGGAGATCGCCCGGAGCTTGTTCCATGGCCTCAGGCAGCTCGATGAGGCGGGGCTCGACGTGTTGTTCCTCGAGGGCGTGGAGCCGGCCGGATTAGGGCTCGCCGTGATGAACCGCCTGAGGCGGGCCGCGGGTTACCGGATCGAGCGGGCCGGCCCGATGGGCAGTCAGGAAGGAGACGGGTCCGCATGAGGCTGCTCCCTTGGCGGCGCCGGGCGCCCAGCGTCCCGCCCACGCACGGCGAAGCCTTCGAAGGCTTTCGGGCAGACCACGGCGGGGCCGACCCGTCCGCGGGCGAGCGGGCCGTCGTGTCGCCGGCTGTCCCCTGGCAGCCCCTGGTGGTGGAGAAGGGCCAGCGGTGGCTCGTGGTGGCGCCCCACTGCGACGATGAGATACTGGGTGCCGGGGGGCTGCTCCACCGGGCTGCGCAGCTAGGGTGCCCAGTACGGGTCGTCCTCTTGACGAACGGCGACGGCTACAACCGCACCGCGCTGCGGGGACAGTCCCGCCGCTGGCGCCTTACCCCGGCCCAGTACATCGAGTTCGCCCGCGTGCGGCAAAAGGAAACGCTGGCCGCCCTGGAGGTGCTGGGCATCTCCAGGGCCCAGGTCGTTTTTTGCGGCTACCCGGATCGGGGCCTTGCGGCCATGTGGGAGGACCACTGGGACTACCACAAGCCGTACCGGTCCCGGTTCACGCGCGCCACCCGCTCGCCCTACGACAACAGCCGCACCCCCGGCGCCGTCTTTTGCGGGGAAAGCGTGGTGCGGGACCTGGAGGAGATCGTCCGCGAGTTCCGGCCCACGCACGTCGTGTTGCCGCACCCTCACGACACCCACGGGGACCACTGGGCGGGCTGCTGCTTCACCTTGTACGCGCTGGAGCGGCTGCGCCTGCGGGGACGCCTGCCGGTGGGGGGGCCGGTGGCACTCCAGTACCTGGTGCACCAGGGATTGTGGCCGCAGCCTAGGGGCCTCCGGCCGCGGCTCGCCATGGTGCCGCCGAAACCGTATGCGCACATTCCCCTGGCGTGGGCGTCGTTGGACTTGCCCCGGGAGAGCGTCGACCACAAGCTGCGGGCCCTTTTGTGCTACCGAACCCAAATGGTGTTCATGCGGCGCTATCTGCTGAGCTTCGTACGGCGCAATGAGCTGTTTAGCCTTTTCTCGCTGTTGCCCGTTCCGTGGGTGGACGATGGCGCTATCCTTGTCGACGGGGAGTCCTACGACTGGGAGGGGATCGGCGGCGTCGTGCTCGATCCCCGCAGCCACATGCTCACCCGCCGGGTTGGCCGCAGCGCCGACATCCGCGCGGCGGCCGCGTGCCGGGACAAGCACAACTTGTACTTGCGCCTGGAGCTGCGCCACCGCGCCGTCAATGACTACCTGTACGGCATCAGCCTGCACGGCGTCGGCCGGGGCGGCCATGGCCATGAAACCCGCCAGCGGCTTCGCATCGGGCTGCAAGTGCCCGACCGGGTGCGCATCCGGGGTGAGGGCGGTTGGCAGCCCAGTGGCGAGATCGTCGTCAGGGCGCAGCGATCCCAGCTCGAGGTCGGGATCCCGTTGAGCCTGCTGGGCTGGCCCGAGCGGGTGTTCATGAGCGTCGAAACCCGCTTCCGGGGACTGGTCATGGACCGTGTAGCGTGGCAGGTGCTGGACTTCGTCGGGGAGGGCCGCGAAGGGTGATCTACGCGGTGGCGAAGCGGCGGGACATGGGATCCATCGCCCGCCTGTTCGTGGAGTCCTTTGCCGAGCGGCTCGGCCACGCGGGCGCCCGGCTGCCGGCGCCCGTTCTCATTGAGCAAGCGCTCCGGCTTTTCTACGACGCCGACCCGCGCTCGTTCCTTGTGGCGCAGCAAGGACCGGACATCGCCGGGTATGCCTTTGCTCCGCACCCGCGCTCCGCCCTGTGGCGGGCGGCCGTCGTTCGTGGACACGCCCTGCGGTGGCTGTGGCAGTGGCCGGTCATCTGGCGCCCGGCGGGTCTTTCGCCGCTGCGGCTCATGATCACGGTTCAGGGCCAGGGAAGGATCCCTGCGGTCCTTTGGCGGAGCCGCGATCCCGGCGAAGCACGGCTTCTATTGGCGGCGGTGCGCCCGGACTTGCGGGGACAGGGCGTCGGGACGAATCTCGTCCGGCACGCCTTGGCGGCCTGGCGGCACCGGGGCGTGGCGCGGGTACGCCTGCCCATTCCTGTCGATGACGAGGGCGCCCGGCGGCTTTTGTTGAAGGCTGGCTTTCGTGAAGCTGCGGAGGGGCGAGGCCTGCGGCGGTGGAGCGTAATGGAGCGGGAGCTGTAGCCGGCGCCTGCCTGCACAGGACGGGCGGCGCGGCGGCAATAGGATGCTATGCCCGGCGGCCGCGCGGGACGAGGAAACGGGCCGCATCCCGCTGGGCTGTCCGGATGAAGTCCGCTTCCGGAGCGGTGTGACCGCACAAGCGGCAGCGGATGTCGAGCTCAAGGCGCCCGTTGCGGGCCAGTGTTTCCCATTCATCGTCCGCAAAGACAACGGCGCCGGTCTCGGGGTCTTTGCGGATCTCACGCGCGAGCTTGAGGATCTGCAGGAAGTCATGCCGGTTGTCGCGGCAAACTGGGCACAGATAAGGCTCGTCCACGGTGCGCGCCCTCCTTGCTTTGCTGGCTGCCGCAAGGTTAGGATGTGCGGGGGCCGCGTGGGCCATGCTACGCGCATGAACTGCGTCCGCTGCGGCTTGCCCCTGGTCGACTCCCATTGCCTTGCCTGCGGCACCGTCTACGTCCCCGCCTGCCCCTACTGCGGCAATCGCGAAGAGCTTGAGCAACTGGACCTCGGTGCGAACGCTTTCCTGCGCTGCCCGCGCTGCGACAACCGCGGCGAGTTTCGGATGGTCGCCGTGGACGATGACCCGGCCGCGGTTTGAACCCCTTGCATGCGTCGAATGCTTAAGGCTCTTGATCGGCCCGCCCCCGGTTGGACAAGATGGAGGTGGGTGATGCTGCGTGGCTTACCGGATCTTGCTTGTTTGCAGCGGCAATACGTGCCGCAGTCCCATGGCCGGGGCGATACTCCGGGACCTGTTGTCGGAGCGGGGCGGGGGAAGGGCCGGAGAGTTTATCGTGGAAAGCGCGGGCCTGGCCGCGGCCGGCGGCGAAGCCGCCCACGCCGACGCGGTGGCCGTTATGCAGGAGCAAGGACTCGATTTGGGCGACCACGCGGCGCGGCGGCTCGACCCGGAGATGGTGGCGGAGGCCGACCTCATCCTGACCATGACCCGTTCCCACAAGGCCGCCGTTTTGGAGATGCACCCGCGAGCCATCGAGAAGACGTTTACCCTGCTCGAGTACGCCTACGATGACCCGGCCGCGGATGTCCAAGACCCGTGGGGGCAAGGCCGCGAGGTGTACCGGCGTACCGCGGCGGAGCTGCGGCGGGCGCTGGCGGCGGTCGCGGAAAAGCTCCTTGCCGATCCGTTTGCCCGGTGAGCCGCAGGGACATTTGCGGGAGGCGTCGAAAGTGGCCGCGAGGAGGCGGCGGGAATGCGGATCGCGATTGGCAGCGACCACGCGGGCTTCGAGCTCAAGCGGGAGCTCGTGGGGTACTTGACGGAGCAGGGCTACACGGTGGACGACATGGGAACCGATGGCCTAGCGTCGTGCGACTACCCTGACTTTGCCCGGGCGGTGGCGGAAGCGGTCGCATCGGGGCGTTGCCAGCGCGGCATCCTCGTGTGCGGCACCGGCATCGGCATGTCCATCGCCGCCAACAAGGTGCCCGGTGTGCGGGCTGCCTTGTGCGCGGAGCCGTATTCAGCCCGGATGGCCCGGGAGCACAATGACGCCAATGTGCTTTGCCTCGGCGCGCGCGTGGTTGGTCCCGGGTTGGCCCTGGAGACGGTTGCTGCCTTTTTGTCCGGCGAGTTCGCCGGTGGCCGTCATGCCCGCCGGGTGGACAAAATCCGGGAGCTCGAGCGGTGAGCCGGCCGGCGCCCGGCGTTTTGCCGTCTAAGGTATCTGGGAGGGAAGGCTCTTGTCGCAGGGAGGCGGCGTTTTCGTCATCGATCACCCCCTCGTGCAGCACAAGCTGACCAAGTTGCGGGACGTCCGCACGGGTCCCAAGGACTTCCGGGAATTGATGGAAGAGGTCGCCATGCTCATGGCCTACGAGGTGACCCGTGACATCGCTACCGAGCCGGTGGAGGTGGAAACGCCCCTCGGCCGGTGCCAGGGCAGGGTCGTCTCCGGCAAGAAGCTGGCCGTCGTCGCAATCCTGAGAGCAGGACTCGGCATGCTGGGCGGGGTGCTGCGCCTGATCCCGGCCGCGAAGGTCGGCCACTTCGGCGCCTACCGGGATCCTGAGACCTTAAGGCCGGTGCAGTACTACTGCAAGCTTCCCCAGGACATCGGCGAGCGGGACGTGATCGTGATCGACCCGATGCTGGCCACCGGCGGGTCCGCAGCCGCTGGACTGGATGAAATCAAGCGCCGGGGCGGAACGAACCTTAAGCTCTTGGCGCTGGTGGCCGCACCGGAGGGCATCGCCCGGGTGCACGCTGACCACCCGGAGGTGCCCATCTTTGTGGCGGCGGTGGACGAGCGCCTCGACGACCACGCGTACATCGTGCCGGGCCTCGGCGATGCCGGTGATCGCCTGTACGGCACCCGCTAAGGTGGGATAGCCGCTGACTGTATCGCAGCTCCTTTTTATCGGCGTCATCGCCGCCGCCATCAGCCTTGTCGTGACCCCGGTCCTGCGCGCTCTGGCCCAGCGACTCGGTTTGGTGGCCATGCCCGGGCCGCGCCGGCTGCACCGGCGCCCCATGCCTACGGGCGGGGGGCTAGCGATCTATCTCGGTTTTTGGGTGCCGGTCTTGATCAGCCAGGGATGGGATACGACGCTCGTAGGCCTTTGGGCGGGCTCAAGCCTCATCACGCTGGTTGGCCTCGTGGACGACTACGTGGAGCTCAAGCCTTTGGCCAAGCTGGCAGGGCAACTCGCGGCCGCCGGCGTGCTCGTCTACTTCGGCACCAAGATCCAGTTCGTCACCAATCCTTTCGGCGGCATGATCCACCTTGGCTGGTGGGGGATCCCGCTGACGATCCTGTGGGTTGTCGCCATTACCAACATGCTCAACCTGATCGATGGCCTCGACGGGCTGGCCGGCGGCATCGCCTCGATTGCGGCTTTGCCGCTGCTTGTCATCGCGTGGCAGCGGGAACAGTTCTTCATCGCTTTCTTAACGGCTGCCCTCATCGGCAGCACCGTCGGCTTCCTGCGGTACAACTTCAATCCCGCGCGGGTTTTCATGGGCGACACCGGGGGGATGCTGCTCGGTTTTATGCTCGGGGCGATCGCCGTCGAGGGCGCGCTAAAGGGTGCGACGAGCATCGCACTGAGCATTCCCGTCCTGACCTTGGGCGTGCCGTTTTTTGACACCGCCTGCGCGGTGCTGCGCCGGCTTTTGAGCGGGCGGCCCATCTCGCAGCGGGACGACCAGCACCTCCATCACCAGTTGCTGCGGGCCGGTTTGTCCCAGCGCCAAGCCGTGCTGCTTTTGTACCTGATCAGCGCGGTATTGGCGGCGGTGGCGCTAGCCCTGGTGCGGGCGAGCACCGCACAGGCGTCCGCCGTCCTGGTCCTCTTGGGTTTGCTCGCCATGGGCTGGGCGCGGCGCTTGGGGGTGTTGGGCGAGTGGCCGCACAAGACCCGTCTTCCGCGAAGCTCCGGGCCGCCCGTGGGCGGGTGAGCCGGTTGCCGGTAGTCGAGGACCGGACCGGCGAACGTCGACGGCGGACTGATCCGCACCGTGCCCGCGTCATGGTGGTGTTCGGCACGCGGCCGGAGGCCATCAAGCTTGCCCCGGTGGTGCACGTGCTCCGGGCCAGGGGGCGGCTTGACGTCCAGGTCGTGGTGACCGGCCAGCATCGGGAGATGCTGGACCAGGTCTTAGACGTGTTTGACCTCCATCCCGACGCCGATCTTAACCTGATGACGGCGGACCAGACCCTCAACGGTCTGGCCGGGCGGGCCCTGGAGCGGCTCGACGCCGTACTCGCGGACCTGGCGCCCGACGTCGTCGTCGTGCAGGGCGACACGACGACCGCCATGGCGGCGGCCTTGGCGGCGTTTCACCGGCGCATCCCGGCGGCCCACGTGGAGGCGGGCCTGCGCACCGACGACCGCGAAAACCCGTTCCCGGAGGAGATGAACCGGCGGCTCGTGGGCCGTATCGCAGCGTGGCATTTTCCGCCGACCGCAGGCGCCCGGGAGAATCTCCTGCGGGAGCATATCCCGGCGGACACGGTGCTCGTTACCGGAAACACTGTCATCGACGCCCTCCACATGGTGCGGCGGCCGGACTACCGCTTCACGGACCCGGGCTTGGCTCCGGCCGCCGCGTGGCCGGGGCGGCTTATCGTGCTCACGACCCACCGGAGGGAAAACTTGGGCGAACCTTTGCGCCGGGTCTACGGGGCCGTCCGCCGGCTCCTCGAGCGGTTTCCCGACGTGGCCGTCGTGTTTCCCGTCCACCGCAATCCCCACGTGCGAGCGGCCGCTCAGGAACTGGAGGGGGCGGAGCGCGCCATCCTGATGGAGCCGCCCCATTACCTCGATTTTGTTCACCTTTTGCAACGGAGCCATCTCGTATTGACGGACTCGGGCGGCATCCAAGAGGAAGCGCTCGCCTTGGGCAAGCCCGTGCTCGTCCTGCGCACCACCACGGAGCGCCCGGAGGGTGTCTTAGCCGGCGGGGCGCGCCTTGTTGGAACGGATCCGGATCGGATCGAGCAGGAGGCCGCGCGGCTTCTCACCGACGACGGTGCTTACCACGCCATGGCCACCGCCCCGAACCCGTACGGCGACGGGCGGGCGGCCGAGCGGATCGCCCGGGCCCTCGAGCACATCTTTGGGTGGGAGCCGGAGTGGCCCGAGGAATTTGTGTTCACACCGGCATGTGACAAACGTCCCTTGTTTTGACCCGGGCCGGGCAACCGCCCGGCCGAAAAGATTGCAAACCGCCAGGGCCTGTACTATAATAGGTGCCGTTGGTCCGGGCACATGTGCGGCCGCTGGCTTGCCCGGGCAGGTGGGGATTGGCCTTGCGGGGAGCCGGGGATTACGGCAAGTACGGCAGCATCGGCATCTCCCTGGTGCTGACGACGGCCGTGTACCTCTACCTTGGCTACCGGGCCGGCACCTGGCTGGATGAACGCTGGCAAACGGCTCCGGTCGGCATGGTGCTCGGCATCGTGCTGGGCATGGTGTTAAGCATGCTCTCGCTCGTCAAAGAAGTGATGTCCCTCCAACGGTCCGGAGGCTCAACGCGACCGGGCGGGGGGCATGCGCATGTCCGGGATCGTGAAAAAGAGAACTTTCCCGAAGGCGACGATCCCCGCGACAAGGCTGGATCGCCTGCGGGAAAGGATGACCGGTAAGTTTGGAAAACCAATGGGGCCGGCTGCGGTCCGTGGCCCTTGTGGGTGTCGGGTGTGCGGCTCTGCTGTTCTTAACAGGCTTGCGGGGCGCAGCGGCCGGTGTGCTGGCGGGACTCCCGATCAGCCTGGTCAATCATTTTATGATGCACTCCGCCATCCAGGCCCTCGGCGGCCGGATGGACGAACGGGCTCAATACCGGGTTATGCAACGGGTGATGCTGCGGCTGCTGTTGTCGGTGGTCATCCTGGCGGCTGCGGCGCCCTTAGGACTCGAAATCCTGCTTGGTGTTTTGACTGGCGTGCTCGCGGAAGTCGTCGTGTACTTTGGTGATGCGGCGCGGGCCGCCTTGGGGCACAAGGGGTGAGCGGGTTTTGGATCGTATCGTCCAGCAGCTGAACGAGGTCATGGACCACCTGGTCCGGTTCGACGTGCTCCACATCGGGCCTGTCACCATCACCTCCACGGTCATCAACACCTGGATCGTCATGATTGTCCTATTCGCCGCAGTCAAGCTGCTGACTCGCGGTGGTTTCCACGAGAAACCCCGCGGTGCACAAGTCTTCATCGAAATGCTTGTCGAGTTTTTGTACGGGCTGCTCGAGGGCGCCATGGGCAAGCACGGGCGCAAGTACCTCTGGATCGTCGGCAGCCTGTTCGTCTTTATTTTGGCCATGAACCTGTCTTGGTTTATTCCTGGGTTCGTGCCGCCTACGACGGATATCATGACAACCGCGGCCCTCGCCATCACCACCATCGTCCTGACGCACGTGATGGGTATTAAGGAAAAGACCTTCCGTGGCTACCTGCACAACTACGTCTCGCCTGTCGTTATCATGCTGCCCATGAACATCCTCGAAGAGATCGTGAAGCCCTTCTCGCTGGCCATCCGTTTGTTTGGCAACATGTTTGGCGAGAAGACGGTCGTCACGATTCTGGCCGTGCTGGTGCCTGTGGTGTTGCCTGTGCCCGTCATGATGCTGGGGCTGCTTATGGGTTTCATTCAGGCGTTTATCTTTACGCTGCTCACCTGCACCTATCTGGCCACGCAGACGCACGGCCACTAAGAGCGGCGTAAATCCATCAAGCGCGCAAGTCAAGCCGTGGCGGTGTCGCCACACGCGCTGAGGGGAAAGGAGGGAAACAAAGATGACGGTTGCTGGTCTGTTCGCCGTTGCCCTGGCTATCGCGCTGCCTGCCATGACGTCGGCCCTGAGCCAGGCCTGGGCGACCTCCAAGGCTATGGAGTCCATGTCCCGTCAGCCGGAGGCCGCCGGTGACATGCGCACGGCCCTGCTGATCGCTCTCGCGTTCATGGAGGCCCTGACGCTCTTCTCCTTCGTTATTGCCATTTTGCTGTGGACTTCGCTGTAAGGCTTCGAAGGACGAGGCAAGGGCAAAAGGGCGCGGGCACGACGGGCGTGGAAGGTTAGCGGGCGCCCGAGAGGGCGTATCGACCGGGGCCGCTGGCCCTACTGGTGTGGCCCGGATGTTTTTTGCCGTGCGGTGGCGGGGAACGGGAGACAGTGCCCGTTCCCCGGCCGCGCCGCGTGCGGGCGCTTGCGAAGGGGGAGCGCGCGATGCTGCTGACAGTGCTGGCCGCAGTGGCGGCGGAAGGGCATGGCCCCAGCCAGCCGCTGACGTTTGACGTGTGGACGTGGCTTTTCCAGTCCATCAACGTCCTCATTATCATGTTGCTTTTGTACAAGTTTCTCTGGCGGCCTGTGCAGGGGATCATGCATAAGCGCGAGGAGTTCATCGAGACCTCGCTGAAGAAGGCCGCCGAGTCCCGGGCCGAGGCGGAGCGGCTGCTTTCCGAATATCAGGCCAAGATGCAGCAAGCCCGGCAGGAGGCCCAGGCCACCATCGACGAGGCTGTGCGGAAGGCCGAAGAAGCCCGCGAGCGCATCCTGCGCGACGCCGAGGCGGAGGCTGAGCAGACGCTGGCCCGGGCCCGGGCGGACATCGCCCGGGAGCGGGAGATGGCCGTGGCCACCATCCGCGAGGAAGTGGCCAACCTGGTCGTCCTGGCGGCCGGCAAGCTGATCGGCAAGACGCTGACGGCCGACGACCACAAGCGGCTTGTGCAGCAGTTTGTCGATGAGGTGGCGGCTGCCGGGTCAGAGGGCGCACAGCGGCCCGGGGATGTCCAATGACGAGCAACCTGCGGCTGGCCCGCCGCTACGCCCGGGCGCTGGGGGACTTGGCCCACGAGCGGGGAGTCCTCGACCAGGTCGAGCAGGAATTGGGCCGGGTGGCGGCGGTGGTCCGTGAGGACGCCGAAGTGCGCGCCACGGTGGAAAGCCAGCGTGTGCCGTCCGACGTAAAACTGGAGCTGTTGCTCCGGGCGGCAGGCGAGGGGGCGACCGACGTGACGCGCCTGTTTTTGCGGCTGGTCATCAGCAAGCGCCGGGAGCGCTACTTGCCGGACATCTACCGGCAGTTCGTGGCCTACGCCGACGAGATGCGGGAGATCGTCGAGGTGGAGGTGCGCAGCGCCCACGCTTTGTCGGATGAAGAGGTGGAGCGGCTGCGGCAGCGCCTGGGGGCGTTGACGGGTAAGGACGTCCGCATCCGCAACGTGGTTGCGCCCGAGATCATCGGGGGCGTCGTCGCCCGCATCGGCGATCTGGTCATGGACGGGAGCGTGGCCCGGCGGCTCCAGCGCCTCAAGGAGAGCTTGCGCGGGACCCGACTTGAGAATGTGGGGTGACAGCAGTGTCTATCCGGCCCGAAGAGATCAGTGCCATCCTGAAGCAGCAGATCGAGCGCTTCCAGGCGGACATTGAGGTACAGAACGTCGGAACCGTCATCATGGTTGGTGACGGGATCGCGCGCGTGTGGGGCCTGGAAGAGGCTATGGCCGGCGAGCTCCTGGAGTTCCCGGGCGAGACGTACGGCATGGCCCTCAACCTGGAAGAGGACAACATCGGTGCGGTCATCCTTGGACCGTACTCGCACATTAAGGAAGGCGATACGGTCAAGCGCACGGGCCGCATCGTGGAAGTGCCGGTCGGCGAGGCGTTGATCGGGCGTATCGTCAACCCGCTAGGTCAGCCGCTGGACGGCAAGGGCCCCATCGAGGCCAAGCGATTCCGCCCCGTGGAGTCGCCGGCGCCGGGCGTCATCGACCGCCGGGCGGTGCACCAGCCCCTGCAGACGGGCCTGAAGGCCATCGACTCCATGGTGCCCATCGGCCGCGGCCAGCGCGAGCTCATTATCGGCGACCGCCAGACGGGCAAGACGGCCCTCGCGGTAGACACCATCATCAACCAGAAGGGCGGCGACGTCATCTGCATCTACGTCGCCATCGGCCAAAAGGCGTCCACGGTTGCCGGTGTCGTCGAAACGCTCAAGAAGTACGGCGCGATGGATTACACCATCGTCGTGTCGGCGACTGCCTCGGAGCCCGCGCCGCTGCTCTATCTCGCGCCGTACGCCGGTACGGCCATGGGCGAGGAGTTTATGTACAGCGGCAAACATGTGCTGATCGTGTACGATGACTTGTCCAAGCACGCCGCCGCCTATCGCGAGCTGTCGCTGCTCTTGCGCCGCCCGCCGGGCCGCGAGGCGTATCCCGGCGACGTCTTCTACCTGCACTCCCGCCTGCTGGAGCGGTCGGCGAAGCTCAGCGACGCCCTGGGCGGGGGGTCGCTCACGGCGCTGCCCATCATCGAGACGCAGGCGGGCGACATCTCCGCGTACATTCCGACCAACGTCATCTCGATTACCGACGGCCAGATCTTCCTTGAGTCCGACTTGTTCTACGCGGGTGTGCGCCCGGCCATCAACGTAGGCCGTTCGGTGTCTCGCGTCGGCGGCGACGCTCAGGTCAAGGCGATGAAGAAGGTCGCGGGGCACTTGCGCCTCGAGTTGTCGCAGTACCGGGAACTGGCCGCGTTTGCCCAGTTCGGTTCGGACCTGGACAAGGCCACCCAGGCCCGCCTGCTCCGGGGCGAGCGGACGGTGGAGATTCTGAAGCAGGGGCAGTACCAGCCCATGCCCGTCGAGGAGCAGGTCGTCGTCATCTACGCCGCGACCAACGGCTACCTTGACAGCTTGCCGGTAGAGTCCGTCCGCAAGTGGGAGGCCGGGTTCCTCAACTTCCTGCGGGTGGAGCGTCAAGAGATTCTTGAGAGCATCCGCACCACGGGCCAGATGTCGGAGGACACCGAGAACCGGCTGAAGCAGGCCATCGTGGAGTTTAAGGATCGGTTCGGATCTGGCCAGTGAATCCCGGCAGGCGGCCGCGAGGCGTCGCGGGACAAGGGTGGTGAAAGCCGTTGGCAGGACAGTCGATGCGCGACATTAAGCGCCGCATCAGCAGCGTGCGCAACATCCAGCAGATCACCAAGGCCATGGAGCTCGTGTCCGCCACCAAGCTGCGCCGGGCCCAAGCGAGCGTACTGGCCGCCCGGCCGTACGCCCAGAAGCTTGAGGAAGTGCTGACGCGCCTCGTCGCGGCCAACCGGGCGCAGGCGGGCGAGAAGAAGGGCTTCCAGCATCCGCTGCTTAAAGAGCGGCCCGTGAACAAGGTGGCCTACGTGCTCATTACGGCGGACCGGGGGCTTGCGGGGGCGTATAACAGCAACGTCATCCGCAAGGCCGAGCAGACGCTGGCCGCGGAGGAGCGGGAGCACGCGCTGATCGCGGTCGGCCGTAAGGGCCGGGACCATTTCCACCGCCGCGGCCGGCCGCTTTACTCGGAGTACCTGTTCCTGGGCGACGACATCGACTTCCTCCGGGCGCGGGAGATCTCCCGGGCCCTGACGGACCTGTACGTGTCGGGCGCTTTTGACGAGGTCAACCTCATCTACACGCAGTTCATCAGCACCGGCTCCCAGCGACCGGTGGTGGTACGCCTGCTGCCCTTGAGCGGGTTTGACGGGGGCCAGGCGCAGCAGGGGGCTGCCGGCCATACCGGCGAGACCGAGGGCGAGGGCGAGGCCGTGGAGTACATCTACGAGCCGTCGCCCGCCGAGGTGCTCGGCCTACTGTTGCCCCGGCACGTGGACATGCAGGTCTATCGTGCGCTCCTGGAGGCCAAGGCCAGTGAGCACGCGGCCCGCATGCGGGCCATGCGCGCCGCGACCGACAACGCGACGGAGATGATTCGCACTCTGACGCTCTCCTTTAACCGGGCGCGCCAGGCGGCGATTACAAAGGAAATCGCGGAGATCGTGGGCGGGGCCGAAGCCCTCAACCTCGGCGCCGTTTGATGGGAGCCGCCCCGGCAAGGCCCGAAGCGCAGGGTGGCAAGGCTTAGCGGCAATAAGGAGGCAGGAGCCATGAGCGACAACGAGAAGCGGGTTGGTCGCGTGGTCCAGGTGATGGGGCCGGTCGTGGACGTCGAGTTCCCCCCGGGCCAGCTGCCGGATCTGAACAACGCCATCCGCATTGACTACGAGTCCGACGACCGCAAGATCCACCTCACGCTGGAGGCGGCGCAGCACCTGGGCAACGACACGGTGCGCTGCATTGCCATGGCGTCCACCGACGGCTTGGTGCGCGGCATGCGGGCGGTGGATACCGGCGGTCCGATTTCGGTGCCGGTTGGGCGCAAGGTGCTGGGCCGGGTCATGAACGTCCTTGGTGAGCCCATTGACCAGCTGGGCGACATGGGCGCCGAGGCGCGGCTGCCCATTCACCGGCCGGCCCCGGCGGTCGATGAGGTCGAGCCGGCCACGCAGGTTCTGGAAACCGGAATCAAGGTCGTCGACCTGTTGGCACCGTACGCCAAGGGCGGCAAGATCGGGTTGTTCGGCGGCGCCGGCGTCGGCAAGACGGTCTTGATCATGGAGCTCATCCGCAACATCGCCTACGAGCACGGCGGCTTCAGCGTGTTCGCCGGCGTCGGCGAGCGTACCCGTGAAGGGAACCAGCTTTACCATGAAATGCGGGAAGCCGGCGTCTTGGACAAGGTCGCGATGGTGTTCGGCCAGATGAACGAGCCGCCGGGGGCGCGCCTGCGGGTGGGCCTGACGGCGCTGACCATCGCCGAGTACTTCCGCGACACCGAAGGCCAGGACGTGCTGGTCTTCATCGACAACATCTTCCGCTTCGTCCAGGCGGGTTCGGAAGTGTCGGCCCTCCTTGGCCGCATGCCCAGCGCGGTCGGCTACCAGCCGACGCTCGCCACGGAGATGGGCCAGCTGCAAGAGCGCATCGTGACGACCCGCAAGGGTTCGATCACCTCCATTCAGGCCATCTACGTTCCGGCCGACGACTACACCGACCCCGCGCCGGCGACCACGTTCGCCCACTTGGACGCGACGACGAACTTGGAGCGCCGTATCGCGGAGAAGGGCATCTACCCCGCGGTGGACCCGCTGGCGTCCACCTCGCGGATTCTCACGCCTGAGATCGTCGGCGAGGAGCACTACAACGTGGCCCGCGGCGTGCAGCAGGTGCTGCAGCGCTACAAGGAACTGCAGGACATCATCGCGATCCTGGGCATGGACGAGCTGTCGGATGACGACAAGCTGCTGGTGGCACGGGCGCGCAAGATCGAGCGTTTCCTGTCCCAGCCCATGTTCGTGGCCGAGGTGTTCACCGGCCAGCCGGGCAAGTACGTGCCGATCCACGAGACGGTGCGGGGCTTCAAGGGCATCCTGGAGGGGAAGTACGACGACTTGCCGGAGGCCGCCTTCTACATGGTGGGCACCATCGACGAGGCCGTCGAGCGGGGCAAGCGCTTGCTGGCCGAGCAGGCCGCATAACACCCGCGGACCCGCGGCCCGGCGGGCGTAAACAGCCGGGCCGCCCAGCGGTGAGGGGGAAACGGGCCGAATGCTGGAGCTGGAAGTTGTCACGCCGTACCGGCAAGTGCTGCACACCCAGGTTGAGTCCATCATCGTGCCGGCCACCGACGGGTATCTGGGCATCATGACCAACCATGCCCCGCTGGTGGCGGGGTTGACCATCGGGGTGCTGCGCTACGGGCCCGCGCACGGCGAGAAGCAGCGCCTGGCCCTGAGCGGCGGGTTTGTGGAAGTCACCGACAACAAGGTGACCGTGCTGGCCGATACGGCGGAGCTGGCCGGCGAGATCGACGTGCTCCGGGCGATGGAGGCCAAGCGGCGTGCGGAGCACCGGCTGCGCACCCGGGCCGCCAACGTCGACTACGTCCGGGCCGAACTCGCCCTCAAGCGGGCGATGGCGCGGCTGCAGGCGGCCGGTGTGGAGGATGAGGAAGGCCAGGGCTCCGCAGCCGGGCATGCCGTCGAGCATTGACGGATCTGGAGCCTGAGCCCTGCGGGCGATTAGGGTGACGGTAGAGCCGCGTGGGACCCCGTGCGGGGTCACACGCGGTTTTTCGCGTCATGTCGCGAGAACCGTCGCCGTAACGTCAATCGGATGAGCGGCCGCGGTAAAGCTTACGGCCGCGGCCGAGCCACGCTTCGCCCAGGAAGCCGACTCCAAGACCGATGAGCACCCCGGCGCCCGCGTTACCCGCAATCATTCCGACGCCGACCCCTACCAAAAGACAACCCACAATGATCACCGCTTTCATCCTCCTACGCTTCGGGCCGGGGCGGGATACCCAAGTGCTTGAGGGCGCGGTCCATGATCTCCGCGAAGATGGGCGCTGCCCAGCGGCCGCCTTCCGTCGTGTCCTGCTGCACGTCGTAGAGCATGACGAGTCCCACAAGGGCCGGGGCTTCGGCCGGCGCGAAGCCGACAAACGACGCCAGCCGCTTGTTGCCGTAGATGCCGTTTTCCGGGATCTGGGCCGTCCCCGTTTTGCCCGCCACGCGGTAACCCGTCAGGCGGGCACGGGTACCCGTTCCGCCGGTAACCACCATTTCCATCGCCTGCGTCAGCTCCCGGGCCGTCTCCGCGGAGATGACGCGCCGCAGCGGTGTCGGTACGTGCTGCTGGATGATGTCGCCGTTTGGCGCCCGGATCGCCTGGACGATGTAAGGCCGCAGCAGGGTCCCGCCGTTGGCGATGGCGGCGGTCGCCGCGACGAGTTGCACTGGAGTCACCGCGATGCCTTGCCCAAAGGACACGTTGGCCCAGCGCAAGATCTCCCCGGCGACTCGGCCAGGCGTCGGCACGCTGCCGGTTCCCTCCCCGGGAAGGTCGATGCCGAGCCGGGAGCCGAAGCCGAATGCTTGCAAGTACCTGGCCAGGGTGGGTCCGCCGAGCATCTCGGCTCCGAGCTGGGCAAAGGCGGTGTTGCATGACTTGGCGATGGCCTCGGCCAGCGTCAGCGGCCCGTAGCCCGAAGGATTATAGCAATGTACGATACCGCCGCCGATTCGCAGGGTGGCCGGCCCGTTGAGGATGGTATCGATACGGGCCACGCCTTCCTCCATGGCCGCTGCCGCGGTGAACAGTTTGAGGGTCGAACCCGGCTCAAACTGGTCGGCCACCGCCCGGTTGCGGAACGCCCGGGGGAGGAAATCGCTGTAGCGTGCGGGATCGAACGCGGGGTAGGTGGCCATGGCCAGGATCTCGCCGGTGTGGGGATCCATGAGCAGGGCAAGTCCCCACTCGGCCCGGGCCGCGGCCACCCCTTGGGCAAGCTCTTGCTCAACTGCGTACTGAAGCACTCGATCGATGGTGAGGATAAGGTCACTGCCGGGCACGGCCGCAAAGAGCTGGCTGCGGCCGCCCGGGATCGCCCGGCCCCGCGGGTCCCGCTCGCTGAAGTGCCGTCCCGGTATCCCCCGCAGGACCGCGTCGTATTGGAACTCCAGGCCCGCCAGGCCCTGATTGTCAAGCCCCGTGAAGCCGAGCACGTCCGCCGCCAGCGTGCCGTGGGGATACTCGCGATGCGGACGTTGGGCGACGTAGACACCGCTTAGGTTGAGTTGCTCCACCGCTGCCGCGGTGGACGCGTCCAACCGGACCGCAAGCCATACCGACGCAGCGTCTTGGCGCATCCGCCGCTCGAGCTCGGCGGCGGACTCATTCAGAATCGGCGCGAGCAGGGCGGCGGCCCGGGCGGGATCGGCGACGGCCGCCGGCACGGCGTAGACCGCGTTTCCCTGGACGGTCACCGCCAGCGGCACGCCGTTGCGGTCGTAGATGGCGCCCCGCTCGGGTACGAGATTCTCGGCGCGGTAGCGCTGCTCCAGGGCCAAAGTGCGGTAATGGCTGCCCTGCACCACCTGCAGCCACCCGACCCGCAGCCATGCCAGCACGCCCAAAAACGCCATCGTGAGGAACACGACGGCGACCCGAACCCTAAGCGCCTCAGAGAACCGGCGGCTCATCCCTCGTCTCCCCTCTGAAACCAGCATGTTCCGCGCCCGGGCGGGCGTTCCTGCAAGGCGTCCGCATGGCCAGGACGCCGCGGCGCGCATATCCGGCCGCTTCTCGGGAGATGCTTCCACTCAAGGTGCAAGCTGGCACGTCTTGGGGGGATGCCCGTGCTGCGGGCTGCCGCGCGGCGCACCCTGGCGCTGGCCGCGCTCTTGCTCGTCATCACCCGTCAGGTGCCCGCCGTGACCGTGGCGGGCGTCCTCGAGGACCCCGCTTGGCGGGATTTTGCCGCGGAGGGTGCGGCGCCTGAACGCGTGACCGTCTTGGCTGCCTTCGAGCGGCCGGCGGCGGGGGAGATCGCTCTGGCGGTCCTGAAGGGAGAGGCCGCGGCGGTCGCCCGCCGTGTGGCCGCGCGCTTAGGCGTGGACGACTGGCGCCTCGGTAACCGGGTGGAGGAGGCCGGTCGCGTCGTGTATCTCGACGGGCGCACGCGCGGGGGCGCCACGGTGCGGGTGGCGGCGTGGCACGGCGACGGCCGCCGGGGGACGGCTGTCGTGCTGGTGCAGTCCAAAGGAGCGGCCGGATTGGCCGCCGTCCGCCGGGACTTGGCGAGAGCGCTGGCCGCGGCCCTGGGCGTGCCGCCGCACACCGTCGATACGGCGGTGGAGGGGCGCGGTTTTGTGGCGGG
>CALFSR010000129.1 GCA_937916565.1 uncultured Bacillota bacterium
GACCGATACCCGCTCGGTGGATCCGGCGCAGCTTGAGCGCACCGTGGCCGAGCTGTTGGCCCGGGTGCAGCTGCGCGTGGCCGAGGAAAACGCCCGCTGGGGCCGGTGGGAAGTGTCCGTGGAGGCTGTTGTGATCGGCGACCGTCCCAGCGGGCGCCAGTCGCCCGATTCGCCGCTGGTGCAGGCGGCGGCGGCCGCGGCGCGGGCTCTCGGCCATAGCGAGCCGGTCCTCATCGACGAGCCCGTGAGCACCGACTCCAACGTCGCGCTTTCCCTGGGCGTGCCCGCGGCCACGGTTGGCCGGGGCGGCGTCAACTACAACATCCACACCCCGGCCGAAAGCTGGGATCCGAGCTACGCCTGGCGTGCGGTGCAAAACACGCTGCTGACCGCGGTCGGCCTCGTCGGCGTGCAGGGAGTCTCGGCGCCGCTACTGCCCGTGCGCGAGTAACGCGGTGGAGGAAGACGCGCCGCGGCTCGCGCAGTGCGTGGGGGAGCTGTTTGCCGAGCAGCTCCCCTTCCTCTTTCGCCGGGACCGGGCGCCCACGGTCGACGACGAGCGGGCATTTATCCGGTCCATCGCTGCCTCGGACCGCAGCTTGCTGTTGTACGAGCGCTTCGGCTTCGTGGTCGAAGGGCGCCAGGCGGGGGAGAGCCCGAATAGCCGCTCCTCTTGGCCGCGCACACTAGCGCCGTCATCCCTGAGACCACGGAGTTCGGCCCGCCCGTCCCCGGGCGCCGGCTCCCACCGCAACGGCTCGTGAGGTGAACGGCGTGAGCACTGGCTGGATCGTGGCCCTGCTGGGCGTGATCGTGTCGCTGGCGGCTTGGACCATGTGGATGGGGACGATGTTCGGGGCGGGCCTTTTGGGATTTGGCCTCGCCCACATCGTGCTGGGCGTGCTGGACGCGCTCTTTAACCGGCGCAGCGTCACCGCCGGCGAAAGCTAGGCGCGGCCGCCCGCAAGCCGTGTGCCTGCCGGGGATTCGGGCGCCCGGCGCGCTCGGCCCTCTAAGCCTGGCCCGCCAAAAGCTCGACCAGGTCGCCGGCCCAATCCCGTTGCCGCCGGGGACGGGATGCGTGGGCCGCCTCGACCCCGCCCATGACGTCCATCAGTTCCTGGGTGACCCACTCCTGACGCTGGCGGCGGTACTCGGCCTGCAGTTCGGCTAGACGCTCCTCGATGTTGTCGGACGCGCTGCGCATGGCGCTCAGGCGGGCCTCGTTTTCGGCGGCAAAAGAATCGACCAGGGCCTGCCAGAGGTCCGCGAACAGCTGCTCCCGGACAAGGAGCTTCAGCAGCTCCCGCGGCCCGAGGTCGTGGGCGGGAATGGTGCGGAACGGCTCCTCCCCGGCCGGCAGCTTGAGAAACCGCCGCACGTCAAACGGGTACAGCTGGAAATGGCCCTCGCGGAACCCCCGGCCGCCCTCGGGCCGGTTGGACGCGACCAGCACCCGCACGCCCGGGTTCCGCCGCAGCTGGGCTTCGACGGCCGCGAGCGCCTGGCCGATCACGGCCGGCATCGCCTCGATGGAGCCGGCACCGTCGCAGTGCGCCAAGATCGTTTCGCCCGCGGCCCGCAGCTTTTCGTGCCCCCGGTAGCCGACGCTGATGACGCCGCGCCGGCTCTTGTCGGGCTCTTCCCGGGCCAGGAGGGCGATGGCGTGATCGACGATGCGCTGGTGAAACGCGCCGCACAGGCCCTGATCCGACGTGACGACGACCGCGATAAGGGACGGTGACCGGGCGGCGGATCCGGCCCGGCTGCCGGCGGGCGCGGCCCCGCCGCCGGCGAATCCGGGAAGCCGCCGCTCCTCCCGGCGCATGGAATGCAGCACCACGTGCAGCGCGAGGTGCACCGCCCGGGCGTAGTGCGCCACGTCCCGCGACGCGGCCTGCGCCCGGCGGGCGTTGACTTCCGCCAGCGCCCGGATGGTTTCCACCACGGATTGAAGCTGCGTGACGGTCTTGATCTGCTCGCGCAGCCGCTGAACTTGCCCGGACAAGGCCCCGGCCTCCCCGTCACGCCTTGCGGCCCAAAGCGGCCGTCAACTCGCCGGCCGCCCGCCCCATGACGCCCAGCAGCGCCTCCCGCTGGTGCGGCTCGAGTTTCCCGCCGGCCGCAAGATGCTCGAGGATGACCCGCGTTTCCCGCCGCGCCGCCGCCCGCACGCGCGCCTCCACGGCCGGCACGTCCTCGGGGGCGAAGCCGTCAAAAAGCCCTTCGTTGAGGGCCAGCAAGAGCGCGATCTGCTCCGCGAGCGGGATGGGCGATGCAACCGGCTGCTTGAGCACTTCCCGGATGCGCAGCCCCCGCTGGATGACGCGCTCGGACACCGCGTCCAGCCGGGTGCCAAGGCGCGAGAAAAACTCCAGCTCTTCAAACTGGCTGTAGTCGAGCTTGAGCCGGGCCGCGACCGTGCGGTACGCGGGCAGCTGCGTCTTGCCGCCGACCCGGGAAACCGAGAGGCCGATGTGCACCGCCGGGCGGATGCCCTTGTGAAACAGGCTCGCGCTCAGGTAAATCTGGCCGTCGGTGATGGAGATGAGATTGGTGGGAATGTAGCTCGAGATGTCTTCGGCCTGCGTTTCCGCGATTGGAAGGGCCGTCAGCGACCCGCCGCCGTGCTCGGGCCGGAAGCGGCCCGCCCGCTCCAAGAGCCGCGCGTGGGCGTAAAAGATGTCGCCCGGAAACGCCTCCCGGCCCGGCGGCCGGCGCAGCAGGAGCGAAAGCTCCCGGTAGGCGTCGGCGTGCTTGGAGAGATCGTCATAGACGATGAGGACGTCGCGGCCCCGCTCGACCCAGTACTCGGCTTGGCTCGTGGCGGCGTAGGGGGCGAGGTAGCGCAGCCCCGGGGCGTCGTCGCCGGCGGCCACGACCACGTGGGTGTATTCCATCGCTCCCGCGGCCCGCAGCGTCTGGATGACCGCCTCCGTCTGGGACTGCCGCTGGCCGACGGCGACGTAGATGCAGTAGACGCCCGTGCCCTTTTGGTTGATGATGGTGTCCACGGCCAGCGTCGTCTTGCCCGTCTGCCGGTCGCCCAAGATGAGCTCCCGCTGGCCGCGGCCGATGGGCACGAGGGCGTCGACGGCCTTAAGGCCCGTGGCCAAAGGGACGCTGACCGGGCTCCTGGCCAGAATGGGCGGCGCCTCCCGCTCCACGGGCAGGCTGCCCGCCGCATGGACCGGCCCAAGGCCGTCCAGCGGGCGGCCGAGGGGATCGATGACGCGGCCTGCGAGACCCGGGCCGACCGGGGTGTCCGCGACGCGTCCCGTGGGCACGGCGCGGGAACCGGCCTCCAGCGCCGCGCCGGCGTCCAGCAGGACGGCCCCGACCGCGTCGGGCTCTAGGTCGTACACGAGCGCGCGGCAGTCGCCTTGCAGGGCCAGGATTTCCCCAAGCCGCGCCCCGGGAAGCCCGGCGATGCGGGCCACGCCGTCGCCCACCTGCAGCACGACGCCGACGGGCCTGCGCCGGGGCAGCGGGTCTTGCCGCCGGCGGGCTTGGTCCAGGGCGCCCAGCGCCCGGTTTACGGCACGCTCAAGCATTCCCGCCCGCGCCTCCCGGCTCACCGAATGCCCCGCCGGCGGCAGCCGCCTCGCCGTGTACGGCCATGTCCAAGGCCGCCAGCGCGTCGCGGCGCAGCTCGTCCAGCATTTCCCGGGCCGTCCAGGCGATAACCATGCCGCCGGTTTCGATCTCGACCCCGAGCACCAGGTCAGGGGCGACGACGAACTCCAGCCCTTGGCCGCCCGCATTCCCGCCCGGGGCGTGACCAACGTCTACGCCCGCCGGGCCGCCGGCCGCGGCCGGCGCGGCCAGGCGCAGGGCCAGAGCCGCCAGCCGCTCCCGCTGTGCCGGCGCCGGCTCAAAGCTGGTGCGAACCACGACCTTGCCGTCCACCGCGACGTCCTCCCCCGCCGCGACGTCCTCCCCCGCCGCGACGTCCTCCCCCGCCGCGGCTTCCCGGCTGCCCAAGCGGGACTCAAGGGTCGCGATGAGCGCGTCGGCCAGCGAAACTCCCGTCAGCTGCGCCAGGATGCGGCCGCTCGTCTCGCAGGCGTTCTCGATCAGGCGCGCCTCTACGGCCCGCAGGAGTTCCCGCCGCTCGGTCTCCCAGCTTTCGGCAAAGCGGCGCCGGGCAGCCCGGGCCTCCTCGGCGGCTTCGGCCAGCAGCCGGTCCCGCTCCTCTCGGGCGATTTCGCGGGCTTCCTGCAAGATCAGCTCCCGCTCCCGCTCAAGCGCCTCCAGCCGCTCCCGGTACGCCGCTTCCGCCTCCCTCGCCCTGGCGGCCAGCTCCTCGGCCCGCTCCATGTCCTGGCGCAGCCTTTGGGCCCGGGCTTCCATGATGCCCGTGACGGGCTTGTACAGGAAGCGGTTCAAGAGCCAGACGAGGACCGCGAAGTTGATGACTTGTGCGACGATGGCTGTCAGATCCAGGTCCAAGGGTCACCCTCCCCGGCCTGCCCCGTGCGCTTCACGGCGTCGCCAGCGACGTCACGTAGTTCCAAAACGGGTTGGCGAAGATCAGGATCAGGGCGATGACGAAGCAATAGATGGCCGAGGACTCCACCATCGCGATGCCGACGAACAGCGTGCGGCTGATGCTATTGGAGGCGTCGGGCTGCTGGGCGATGGCCTGCAGCGCCTCGGCTACGGCCCGGCCCTGGCCGAGCGCGTTTCCGATGGACGCGATGGCCACGGCAAACGCCGCGCTGAAGATGGAGATCCCTGCGATCAGCTGGACCGCGTCAATCGTCATGCTTCATTCCTCCCCCTGCTCCGCGGGTGCTTTGGCGCCCGTGCGGCTGCGCTCGCGCTCGATCTGCACCGCGGAGGCGATGTACACGACGGCCAGGATGGCGAAGATGTAGGCCTGGATCACGCCCGTCAAAAGGCCGAAGAGCTGCATGATGACGGGGACAAACAAGGGCGCGATGGCCAGCAGCAGCGCGCCGATCACGGCGCCGCTCATCATGTTGCCGAAAAGGCGCGCCGCCAGGGAAATGGTGCGGGAGACGTCGCCGACGAGATTAAAGGGCAGCATGAGGGGCGACGGCTGGATGTAGGTGGAAAGCCAGTGGCGCAAGCCCCGGCGCCGGATGGCGTAATACGGCACGGCGAAAAAGACGCAGATGGCCAGGGCGACCGCGGTTTCGGGCTGCGCGGGGGGCGGGTAAAAGAAGACGAAGCCTTCCCGACCCCAGCTTATCGATGGCAGCAGGCCGAGGATGACGCCGCCGGCGATGAAGAGAAACAGCGTGCCGACGAAGGCCAGGTAGGGGTGGCGCCGCTCCCCGGCGGCGTCGGCGATCTGGGCGTCGATGACCTCCACGACGGTTTCCAGGGCGTGCTGCCAGCTGGACAGGGGCGGCTCCCGGCGGAGCCGGCGCGTGATGAGCCACGACGCGGTGACGAGCACCGCCATGACGAACCACGTGTTGACCATGAGCTCCCAAAAGGTCAGCTCCATGCGGATGCCCACGCCCGCCGCCTCCTTTCCGCCCTCTTTCCGGAAACCTACTTTCGTCCCCGCCTAGCCGCCCGCTGGGCCCAGGCGAGGACGGCCTGCCGCGCCGCCATGACGCCGGCCATGAACACCGCGGTTGCGACCATGCGCCCGCCGGTGACGAGCCACAATCCGCCCAGCAGCGCGCTCATGCGCACGGCAAACGACCCCATAAGGAGCAGGCCCGGCGGCCCGGCCCGGCCGACCCGCTGCGTCGTCCACCAAAGGCCAAGAAAGTACGCGAGGCCCAGCCCGAGCCCCGCGACGAGGGGCAAAACGCCTTCTTGCACCACCACCTGCCCGTCCATCGTTACGCCCCTCTGCCTGCGTTCCCGCTCCGGCCCGCCTCGCCGCCCCGTTCTTCGCCGCGGGCGGCTTCCTCCTCGGCCTCCTGCTGCAGCCGGATCCACCGCCACACGTTGGTCATGCCGATGACGAGCCCGGCCACCATCAACGAGATGGTGAATCGGACGCCGCCGCCCGCCCGGCGGTCAAGCCACAACCCCAGGGCGACGCCGAGCAGCGTGGGGACGGCGATGGACCAACCCACCATGCCAAAGCTCGACAGGCCGTGCCAAAAGCCGCGGTACCCTTCCCGGCGAAACCGCTCCGCCCGGGCCGCCTGCCTCGCCACCGCGTGCTGAAACCGCTCCCGCTCCCGGGCGAGGGCGCCGCGGCCGGTTTCGCCCTCCGGCGCAAGTTGGCCGCCCTGCACGCCGGGAGCTGCAGTTGCACCGGGTTCGGCCTGGCCGCCGGCACCCGCCTTCCCGGCCGGCGCTCCCTCCTGGGTTTCCTTCGGCTGGCCCGGCGCGCCGCCGTCTACCGCACCCATTGCAGCAGCTCCTTGATGAGGTGCGATTCGAGCTGAAACAGCACCCGCCGCGTGTGCCGCTCCTGCTCCTCCTGCTCGGCAAAGGCGAGCTCGATGCGCTCGGGCAGCTCCTCGGCGGTTTCGGCCATAATGGCGTGGTGCGCCGTCACGGTCACCTGCTCGCCCTTTTTCACCAGCACGCCGCCGTCCACGGCAAAGTGCCGCTCCGTCCCGTCCTCCAGCACCGCCGACAGGATGGACGGCACGAGCACCGTCACGAAGTCCACGTGTCCGGGCAAGTAGCCCCTGGACCCGCCGGCTCCCTTGGCCACAACCTTTTCCACGCGCCCCCGGAACAAGCGCCCCTGGGGCAACAGGACCGTCAACGTCATGCAGCCACCCCGTCACCCCGACCTCGCCGCTCGGGCGGATGCGGCCAGCGCTTCCCGCCGCTCTTCGGCCTCCTCGATGGGGCCAATCATAAAGAGCGCCTGCTCCGGGTACTCGGCGAACTCGTCGCTTAAGATGCGCCGGCACCCCTCCACCGTCTGCTCCCGGGTCACGTAGCGGCCGGGCTGGCCGGTAAAATGCTCGGTGCTGAAGAAGGGCTGCGTCAGAAACCGCTCGAGCCGGCGGGCCCGGTTGACCAGCATCTGGTCCCGCTGGGACAGCTCCTCCAGGCCCAGCATGGCGATAACGTCCTTGAGCTCCTCGTACTCGGCCAGCGTCTCCCGCACCTTGCTCGCGACCCGGTAGTGCTCCTCGCCCACGATGTGGGGAGCGAGCATCTGCGAGTTGGACGCCAGGGGCGACACCGCCGGGTACAGGCCCTCCGCGGCTCGCTTGCGGGACAGGACGATGGAGGCGCTCAAGTGGCTAAAGGTGTTGGCCGCGGCCGGATCGGTCAAGTCGTCCGCGGGCACGTACACCGCCTGCACCGACGTGATGGCTCCGTGGGGCGTGTTGCGGATGCGCTCCTGCAGCGCCGACAGCTCAAAGCTCAAGGTAGGCTGGTAGCCGACGCGGGACGGAAACCGGCCGAGCAGGCCCGACACCTCCTGCCCCGCCTGGATGAAGCGGAAGATGTTGTCCACCAGCAGCAGGACGTCGCGGCCTTCTACGTCCCGGAAGTACTCGGCCATGGTCAAGGCCGTGTGGCCCACCCGAAACCGGGCGCCCGGCGCCTCGTTCATCTGGCCGAAGACGAGCACCGTCTGGGGCAGGACGCCGGCGTCCTGCATGTCCCGGTACAGCTCCTCGCCCTCCCGGGAACGCTCGCCGATGCCGCAAAAGAGGCTGACGCCCAGGTGCGCGCCGGCCACGTTCTTAATGAGTTCCGTGAGCAGCACCGTCTTGCCGACGCCGGCGCCGCCGAACAGCCCGGCCTTGCCGCCGCGCTCCAAGGGGGCGATGAGGTCAATGACCTTGATGCCGGTTTCAAAGACGCGCCCGGCCGGCGCGTCAGGACGCCCCAGCGCGCGGTGGCGCTCCTCACGGTAGCGGTGGATGGACCAGCGCTCCTCGGCCGGGATGGGGCCCAGCCCGTCGATGGGCTCGCCGAACACGTTGACCATGCGGCCCAGCAGCCCCCGGGAAACCGGCACGGTCAACGGGCCGCCCGTGTCATATACCCTCTGTCCCCGCCGCACGCCCGTCGTCGCGCCCAGGGCGACCGCCCGCACGGTCCGCCGGTCGAGGTGCAGCACCGTTTCGGCGGCAAGCTCCCGGCCGTCGTCGAGCTCGACGGTGAGCAGGTTGAGCAAAGCCGGAAGCCCTTTGGCGAACGCGACGTCCACCACCGGGCCCCGCACGCCCACGACCCAGCCGGCCTCGGTCACGGCGACCCCTCCTCCGCCCCGCGCCCTGCGGGGAGCAGGCTTGGGAGATCCCTTCTCCCCGGCGGGTCCGATGTCCTCGCGGAGCCCATCCGGCCCGGAGCGGAAGGCGTCCCCCGGGGCGGCCTCGAAATGGGGACGGCAAAGGTTCGCGGGGGGCGGGCGAATTTGAGCGTGCGGACGATGTCACGTTGAGCTTGTGGACGCTGTTTGCAACGGCATTTCTCGTCGGCCTCTCGGGGGCCGCCACCCCGGGCCCGGTGACGACCGTGGCCGTGCGCGAGGCGAGCCGCGGCGGGTTTTGGCGGGGCTGGTCGGTGGCCCTGGGGCACGCGGTCCCGGAGGCGATGCTGGTGGCGGGGCTCGCTTACGGCCTCGGGGGCTTTTTGAGCCGCAGCGCCGTGGTGGGCGTTTTGTCCGTCGCCGGCGGCGCGGTGCTGATCTGGATGGGCCTGGGGACCGTCCGGGAGGCCCGGGGCGCCCGCCTTCCGGCGGCCGGCGCGGCGGAGGGCGGGCCGGCCGGCGGTGCGGTCCTGGCCGGAGCCGGGGCGACCGTATCCAACCCGCACTGGATCGTATGGTGGGCCACCATCGGCTCGGGTTACGTAGCCATCTCCCGTGGACTGGGCAGCCTGGGAGTGGCCGTGTTTTTCGCCGGCCACATCCTGGCCGACGTCGCGTGGCTGGGCCTTGTGTCGGGCCTTGTCGCCTCGGGCCGCCGCTACGCCACCGGCGGCGTCTACCGGGGCGTCCTGGTCGTACTGGGGCTGTTCCTCCTGGGCTTTGGCGCGTGGATCCTCTGGACGGGCCTGGGCTACCTGACCGGATCCCGCTGAGGCGCGGGCGTGTCCGGCCAGCGGCTACATGCGGCCGAGAAACTCATCGAGGCGCTCGAGCGCCTGCGGGAAGTCGCGGCGGCCGAGCCCGATCCGGAAATGCGGCGTCTCCACGTCGTACACCGTCCCCGGGAGCAGCAGGACGCTGGCCTCCTCCGCCAGCCGCCGGCAAAAGGCCTCCACGTCGCCCGCCAAAAGGCGCGGGAACCCGATGGGCCCGGCCGCGGGCCGCACCCACCCTAGCCGCTCCCCGTGGCGCGCAAAGAAGGCGTCCGCCCGGGCGCGGTTTTCGGCCAGGATGGCCCGGTTTCGCTCAAGCAGCGCCTCGCCGTGGCGCAGGGCCAGGGCGGCGAGAAATTCGCTCGGGGCGCTGCTGCAGATGGTCGTGTAGTCTTTGACCGCCGCCATGCGGGCGAGCAGCTCCCGGTTGCGGGTGGCCACCCATCCGATGCGCAGGCCGGGCAGGCCGTAGCTCTTGGACATAACGCCCAGGGAAACCGCATGGGACCCGAGCTCGCACGCGGCCGGCAGCCGGCGGGCCGCGTCCTCCTCGAGGCCCCGGTACACCTCATCGTAAAACA
>CALFSR010000130.1 GCA_937916565.1 uncultured Bacillota bacterium
CCGACGAGTTGCCGCTCCACAAGATGGCCGCGAAGTTCGCTATGGGCCGCACGGCGGTGTCCAAACACTTAACCATCTTGAAGGAGGCCGGCCTCGTCGTGGGGCGCAAGGTGGGACGAGAGACCCGGTACCAGCTCAACGCCGCCCCGCTGCGCGAGGTCCAGGAGTGGGTTTCGTTCTACGAACGATTCTGGACGGAGCGAATCGATCGGTTGAAGGAGTTGCTCGAAGAGAACGAGTGAACGAGCCTGGTGCCCATGGGTTTCGAAAGCGTTCTCTACGTGATGCCGGCGACGCGCTTGATCGCCATCGACTTCCCACCCGAAGTGCGCTTAATCTCAAATCCCCTTATTCGATAGTAGCGCACCAATGAGTTGAGGCCCCAAAGCACCTCCGCCTTGAGCTTCAGGCACTGCTCCGCCGCGGCCCTCTCTTCTGCCCAGCGGAGGAGCGCCACACCCACACCCTGTGCGCGATGTTTCGGGACCACGCCGACGGGTCCAAAAACCAACACCCTGCCCTTTCTCCGTATAGCAATCGCGCCTACCGGTTTCCGTTCGAGTTGGGCCAAGGCGTACTGCTTTTCGCCGCTTCGCAGCTGACGTCTCACCTTCTCCGCACTTAAGCGGGCGCTCAACGGTTTACGCCGCCCCTTGCGATACTCCTTGACGCTGGATAGTGTCCCGTCAAGTGGTGTAATCTCCAGGTCCCAGCGTGTGCGTTAAGGATTACGGCTTCGCCACTGCCAACAGTTCCTTGGTTTCAAGTCTCTCTTGGTTTGGATAAAGTTTGCTCATGGACGCGAGGCTGAAGTAGCGCCTGGGAGCCGCCATCCACTCATCCTGCTGTTCCATGAGAACCGCGCCTGCCAAACGAATCAGCGAAGCCCGGTTTGGGAAGATCCCCACGACATCGGTGCGGCGGCCGATCTCCCGCATCAAACGCTCCAGTGGGTTCGTTGAGTGCAATTGCCGCGAGTGCTCCGTGGGAAACGCCATGTACGCTAGAATCTCCTCTTCGGCGTCTCGAAGCATCTGGGCAGCCTTGGGAAAGCGTAGTGCTAAGCTCTTGGCCACCTCCGCTAGCTGGGCATGGGCCGCTGCTTTGTCCGGCTGGGCGAAGATCGTGCGTACCAAAGCCGCCACCATCTGCTGGGCCGATTTGGGTACTTGAGAGAGTAAGTTGCGCATGAAATGAACCCGGCATCGCTGCCAGCTGGATCGGCCCAGCACCCTAGCGATGGCCTCTTTCAGTCCTTCGTAGGCATCGCTAATGACCAGTCGCACGTCGCTCAGACCCCGGCGTACCAAGTCGCGCAGGAACTCGGTCCAGAAGGGGCCGTCCTCCGTCAGGCCCACATCCAAGCCTAGCACCTCGCGATCACCGGAGCTGGTGACGCCTACGGCTACCACCAAAGCCATGCTGAGAACATGTCCACCCTCCCGCACCTTGATGTATTTAGCGTCCACCCACAGATACGGGTAGCGATGGGTTAGCGGGCGATGACGGAATGTCTCCACCAACTCGTCCAGCTCCGAGCACAGCCTGGACACCTCGCTCTTGCTGATACCTGTCATGCCCAGGGACTGCACCAGCTCATCCACTTTGCGGGTGCTCACGCCGTGGATGTAGGCTTCTTGAACCACGGCGACAAGGGCTTTCTCCGCTCGCCGGCGGGGCTCGAGCAAACTCGGGAAGTAGCTGCCTTGACGCAGCTTCGGGATGCGCAGATCGATGGTGCCGACCCGCGTGTCCCACGTGCGATGTCGATATCCGTTTCGATACGTCACTCGCTCTGCGGTGCGCTCATGCCGTTGTGCACCGATCTTTCGGCTCACCTCAAGTTCCATCAGCTCCTGCGCCAGCAGCTGAACAGCCTCGCGCAGAAAGTCTAGATTGGCGCCGGTCTTGTCAAGGAGCTCTCCAAGCGCGATGCTAAAGTCAGTGGCCATGATAGGGTTCCTCCCTTGCGTTGTGTTGGCTCTACACGCATGGAACCCAATCGTGGCCACTCTTGTCAATAGAGCGGTCACGCTTTGGAAATTACACCACTACTTGGGACTCTAACGCCTTCTCGCTCGCCTGCGTCGATCTCGGCCTGCCGAACCCACTTGCGCAGCGACTCCAAGGCAATTCCGAGATCCTGGGCGATCACTTTCATGGGTTTGCCGCTCTCACGCACGAGACGAACGGCCTCGGCACGAAACTCAGGTGGCCCTTTCCGGCCTCGCCACCGCGTTTCGCAAAATAGGAACCTCCCCGGCGGCCGTGGAACGTTTTATGTATGAACTACGAACAGCTCGTCCGCTTGCGGCAGCGCCACCCGGCCTGGCGGCTCTTGGCCTCGGACCACGCGCCCTTCATCATCGCGTTCCTGCACCGGAGCTTCATCGAACCCAACGTGCGGTCCGTGACCGAGCAGGAACTGACGGCCCGTCTGGACGACTTCCTCTTTTACTTGCGGGAAACGCTGGGCGAAACCGCCCCCGCCCGCACAGCCCTGGACTACCTCACCGAGTGGGCGGGCGATGCCCACGGATGGCTGCGCCGCTACTATCCCCCGGGGTCCGACGAGCCCCACTACGACCTTACGCCCGCGGCCGAGCAGGCCATCCATTGGCTTTCGCAGCTGGAGAATCGCCGCTTCGTGGGGGCCGAGTCCCGGCTCAGGCTGGTGTTTGACCTGCTGCGGGAGATCGTGCAAGGCAGCGAAACCGACCCCGCGGCCCGCATCGCCGAACTCGAGCGCCGCCGGGCCGCCCTGGACGCGGAGATCGAACGGATTAAGGTCGGTCGATTCACGCTCATGGACCCGAGCCAGCTCCGGGAGCGTTTTATCCAGGCCGTCGAAACCGCCCGGGCGTTGCTGGCCGACTTTCGCCAAGTCGAGCAAAACTTCCGGGACCTGGACCGGGAGGTCCGGGAGCGCATCGCAACGTGGGAAGGCGGCAAGGGCGCCGTCCTCGATGACGTGCTGGGCGAGCGGGACGCCATCGCGGCGTCGGACCAGGGCAAGAGCTTCCAGGCCTTTTGGGACTTCCTCATGTCGCCGGCGCGCCAGGACGAGCTCACCGAACTGCTGGCCCGAACGCTGGCCCTGGACCCCATCCAGGAGTTGGATCCCGACCCGCGGCTCAGCCGCATCCACCACGACTGGCTCACCGCCGGCGAAGCGACCCAGCGGACGGTGGCGCGGCTTTCGGAGCAGTTCAGGCGTTTCCTGGACGATCAGGCCTGGCTCGAAAATCGCCGCATCATGGCCCTCATCCGCCGCATCGAGCAGCACGCCCTGGCCCTGCGCGAAACGCCTCCCCCGGACCCGGTCATGTCCATCAGCGCACCCGCCCCCGCCATCGAACTGCCCATGGACCGCCCCCTCTTTCGCCCGCCCGCCAAGGCGGCCATCGCCCACGAACCGGTCGAGGAAGGCGACGAAAACATCGCGGCGGATCCCTTGTTTGAGCAGGTGTACGTAGACAAAGACCGCCTGCGGGCCATCCTGCGCCAAGCCTTGCAGACGCGGACCCGGATCACCCTGGAGGAACTGCTGGCCCTGCACCCCCTGGAGCAAGGAGCGGCGGAGCTGGTCGCGTGGCTCTCCATCGCCGAAGGCGAAGGCCGGGGCGTTATCGACGAAACCCAAACCTTTACGGTGGACTGGATCGATGCCGGCGGCCGGCGGCGGGTGGCCCGGGTGCCTGCGGTGATCTTTGTGGCGGACCGGAGGGAAACGCACCCATGAGCAACACCGGGCATCGCAATGGCGCGGCGGCAACCCCTTCCGAGGCGGCTCCGCCGCAACCCGCCTCTTTGTCGGAGCCCCTCATTGCCCTGTTTAAAGGTGTCGTCTACCGGGACGAGCAGCCGCAAGTGTGGCAGTCCCTCTTGCGCCTGGAAACCCGGGTGCGGGAATACGTGGCGGTGCTGGGCTTGCAGCTGCACGTAGACGAGGGCGAAGGCTTCGCCTTTCTGCGCCAGCTGCCGTTCACCGCAGAGGGGAAAGAATTGCCCCGCCTCATCCCCCAGCGGCAGCTGCCCTACACCGTCAGCCTGCTTCTGGCCCTCCTGCGCAAGCGGCTGGCCGAGCACGACGCCTCCGGGGGCGATCCTCGCCTCATCCTGACCAAGGAGCAAATCGTGGAGGCAGTGCGGGTCTTTTTGCCCGCCACCACCGACGAAGTGCGCTTGCACCGGCGGGTGGAAACCGCCCTCAACCGAGCCGTCGAGCTGGGCTTTGTGCGCCGTCTCAAAGGGCAGGCCGACGCATACGAAGTGCGCAGAATCCTGGCTTCCTTCGTGGACGCCCAATGGCTCAGCGAGCTGGAAGAACGGCTGGCCGCCTACCGGGAGTACGGGGAGCAGGCGTTCCACGGCGCCGACCAACCGCTCCAGGACGGTGACTGACCATGGAGAACGCGCTGCTGGACTTCATCGCCTCCGACCGCCAGGCCGGTTTCCGTCTGCACCGCCTGGAGGTGCTCAACTGGGGCACCTTTCACAAAAAGGTGTGGGCGCTGCGGCCGGAGGGCAAAAACGCTCTGCTCACGGGCGACATCGGCTCGGGCAAGTCGACGCTGGTGGACGCCATCACCACGCTGCTGGTGCCGCCCCAGCGGATCCAGTACAACAAGGCGGCCGGCGCCGACGCCCGGGAACGCAGCCTCCGCTCCTACGTCCTCGGCTACTACAAGTCCGAGCGCACCGACTACGGGGCCAAGCCCGTAGGCTTGCGGGATCACCGCTCCTACTCGGTGGTGCTGGCCCACTTTCACAACGCCGGCTACCGGCTGGATGTCACCCTGGCGCAGGTGTTTTGGTTTCGGGATCCGCAGGAGCCGCCAAGCCGGCTGTACGTGGTGGCCGACCGGCCCCTCTCCGTCACCGAACAGTTCGCGGGCTTTGGCCCCGACATGGGCGAGCTGCGCCGGCGGCTGCGCCAGACCGACGGCGTCCGGGTCCACGATCACTTCCCGGCCTACGCGGCCGACTTTCGCCGCCGCTTCGGTATCGAGAGCGACCAGGCGCTGGAGCTGTTCCACCAAACGGTTTCCATGAAATCGGTAGGCAACTTGACGGACTTTGTTCGGGAGCACATGCTGGAGGCTTTCCCCGTCGAGGAGCGCATCGACGCGCTCATCCGCCACTTTGAGGACTTGGACCGGGCCCACCAGGCGGTGCTCAAGGCCAAGGAGCAAATCCAGCTGCTCGCGCCTTTGGTGGCGGACATCGACCGCTACGCCGAGCTGTCGCGCCGGGCCGACGAGCTGCGGGCCACCCGGGAAGCGTTGCGGCCGTGGTTTGCCCGGCTCAAGAGCCAGCTGCTGGGCGAACGCCTCCAGCGCCTGGCCCGGGAGCTGGAGCGCCTGGATCGCCGCGTGGGCCAGTTGGAAACCGAACGGGCTGAGCAGTTGGCCCGCCGGGACCAGCTGCGGCAGGCTATCGCGGCCAGCGGCGGCGACCGCCTCGAGCACCTCAAGGCGCAGATCCGGCGGCTGGAGGCCGAAGCGCAGGAGCGGCGGCGTCGGGCCGGCGAATACCGGGCCCTGGCCCAGCGGCTGGACCTGGACGACGCCGTGGACGAGGAAACCTTTGTGGCCAACCGGGAGGCCGCCTCCCGGGAGCTGGCCGCACTGGACGAGCGCCACGCCGACGTGCAAAACCAGCTGGTAGAGGCCAAAGTGGAGCTGCACGGCCTCAAGGAAACCTTTGACGGCGTCATGGCCGAGATCGCGTCCCTCAAAGGCCGGCGCTCCAACATCCCCTCCCCCATGCTGGCCCTTCGGCAAGAGCTGGCGGCGGCCGTGAACGCGGCCGAGGACGAGCTGCCCTTTGCGGGCGAGCTCATCCAGGTGCGGGAGGAAGAAGCCGACTGGGAAGGCGCCATCGAGCGGCTGCTGCACAACTTTGGCCTTTCCCTCCTCGTGCCCGACCACCTGTACCCCCGGGTGGCCGAATGGGTGGACCGCACCCACCTGCGCCGCCGCCTGGTCTACTTTCGGGTGCGGGAGACGAAGGTGCGGGAGCCTTTGGACACGGGACAGCTGCACCCCCGCTCCCTCTTTTACAAGCTGGCCATCCGGCCCGATACACCCTTTTACCCCTGGCTCGAGCGGGAGCTGGCTCGCCGCTTTGACTACGCGTGCTGCGACCAGCTCGACGAGTTTCGCCGGGAACAGCGGGCCATTACCAAGGCCGGGCAGATCAAAGGCGGCGGCGAGCGCCACGAAAAGGACGACCGCCACGCCATCGACGACCGCTCCCGCTACGTCCTGGGCTGGAGCAACCAGGCCAAAATCGCCGCCCTCGAGGAGCAAGCCCGCGCGTTGCAAGCTCGCAGCCAAGTCATCCTGCAGCGCATCACCACGGCCCAGCGGGAGCAGAGCCAACTGCAGGCACGCCGGGACACCGCGCTGCGCCTCTTGGCTTACGAAAGCTACACGCTGCTGGACTGGCGGACGCCCGTGCTGGAGGCCGAGGAGCTCGCCCGGGAGCGGGACGCTCTGCTCGAAACGTCCGATCAGCTGCGAGTGCTCCAGGAGGAGCTGGCCCGCGTGGAAACCGGCATGGCCGAGACGGAGCGGGCCCTGCAGGAGGCCCGGGATGACCGGGCCGTGCGGCAGGAACGCTCTCGGCAGGCCCAGGAGCTTCTCGATGAAACGCAGGCCATCGTGGCCGCTACGCCGGCGGAGGTGCAGGAACGCTGGTTTCCGGTGGTCGCGGAGCTGCTGCCGCGCGCCCTGGGCGATGTGAATCTCACGGTGGAATCGTGCGACAACCGCCAATCCGACATGCGGGAGTGGCTGCAGGCCGAGATCGACGCGCAGGACAAGCGCCTGGGCCGCCTCCGGGACAAGATCATCGACGCCATGCGCACCTACAAGTCCCGCTGGCCCGCGGAAACGCAGGAAGTGGACGTGAGCATCCACGCGGGACCGGCGTACCGGGAGATGCACCAGCGGCTGCTGGACGACGACCTTCCCCGCTTTGAAACCCGGTTTCGAGAGCTGCTGCGGGAAAACACCATCCGGGAAGTGGCGGCCTTTCAGGCCCAGCTCAACCGGGAGCGGGAGTCCATCCGGGAGCGCGTCGAGACGATCAACCGCTCCCTCAGGTCCATCGACTACAATCCCGGCCGCTACATCGTGCTGTTGGCCGAGCCGTCGCCCGACCCCGAGATCCGGGAGTTCCGGGAGGCCCTCCGGGCGTGCACCGAAGGCTCCTTGGCCGCCGGCGAAGACGAACGCTACTCGGAGGAAAAGTTCCTGCAGGTCAAGGCCATCATCGAACGTTTTCGGGGACGGGAGGGCCTCGCGGAGCTGGACCGACGCTGGACCCGCAAGGTGACCGACGTACGGCACTGGTTTGTGTTTTCGGCCTCGGAGCGGTGGCGCGAAGACGACACCGAGCACGAGCACTACAAGGACACGGCCGGCAAGTCGGGCGGCCAAAAGGAGAAGCTGGCCTACACGGTGCTGGCCGCCAGCCTGGCGTATCAGTTCGGCCTGGAATGGGGCGAAACCCGTTCGCGGACCTTCCGCTTTGTCGTCATCGACGAAGCCTTTGGCCGGGGTTCCGATGAGTCGGCCCGCTACGGCCTGGAGCTGTTTGACCGGCTCAACCTCCAGGTCCTGGTGGTCACGCCCCTGCAAAAGATTCACGTCATCGAGCCCTATGTGTCCAGCGTGGCCTTTGTCCACAACGAGGGCGGCCGGGACTCCCGGGTACGCAATCTGACCATTGCAGAATACCGGACCGAGAAGGCGGCCCACGGCCGGGTGCCGGTGTCATGAGAAAGCTGGGCCAAGGCCGCTCGCGGCCGGGGTCGCCCGCCGCCGCCCTCCCGTGGACAACCCCGGCCGACCTGAGGGTCGACTTGGAGCGGCGCTGGGAGCGGGGCGACATCCCCCGGGCGGTGGTGCAGGAGCGGGTCCAAGCCGTCGCGGCCGTGCCGGGCGCGGCCGAGGCGGAACCCTTGTTTCCGTTGAAGATCCGCCTCAAGCGGCCCAGTGCCCGGGAGCTGGCCGAGCGGTTCGGTGACGTGATGGCGTGGGTCGACGGGCTGCGGGCCGAGAGCCGGGAACGCCTCGGGTTTGGGTACGAGCTGCGGTGGCGGACGGTGAACAGCCGGCTGCACGGCGCCAACGACATCCCTGTGGCGGCCGTGTTCCCGCAGGCTGACGATGTCCTGCGGTTTATCCGCCGCCGCACCGAGGCCACCCGCCTTGGGGAGCTGGCCGATTTCATCGTGGGGCAGTTCCCGGGCCTTGCGCCCTGGGTCATCCGCCGCCCCCTGCAGGTGCTGGAGCATGCGGAGCAGTGGAACAGGCTGCTGGCCGTCGTCGGATGGTTCGCGGCCCATCCTCGGCCGAGGCTGTACCTGCGCCAGCTGGACATCCCCGGGGTGGACACCAAGTTCATCGAGGCTCACCGGGGCCTGCTGGCCGAGCTCCTGGACTTGGTGCTGCCACCCGAGGCCATTGATACCTCCGCGCGGGGCGTGGCGGGCTTTGCCGCCCGCTACGGCCTCAAAGAAGAGGCGCCTCTCATCCGGTTTCGGCTGCTGGACCCGTCCCTCCACATCTGCGGCTTGAGCGATCTGGCCGTGCTGCCCGAGGAATTCGCCCGCCTGAACCCGGGGGCGCGGCGGGTCTTCATCACCGAAAACCGCACCAACGGGCTGGCCTTCCCGGCTGTGGCCGGGGGCATCGTCATCTTTGGACTGGGTTACGGCGTGGACCGCCTCGGTGACATCCCCTGGCTGCACCAGGTCGAGGTGTGGTACTGGGGCGACATCGACACCCACGGCTTTGGCATCCTCAACCGGCTGCGAGCGGTGCTGCCCGACGTGCGCTCGTTCCTGATGGACCGGGAAACCCTTCTGGCCCACCGGGCCCTCTGGGGCCGGGAGCCGGCCCATAAGCGCTATGACGGCGAACCTTCCCGCCTGACGCCGGAGGAATACGCGCTTTTTGACGACTTGCGCCGGGATCGCCTGGGCCCGCGCATCCGCCTGGAGCAGGAGCGGGTCGGCTGGGGTTGGCTGCAGGAGCGGCTTCGAGATGTCCAGAACGTGACAGGCGGATACGGTCCTCGCTGAAATCCAGAGACTGCGCGGAGGATTCCGCACCCCAGAAGAGAACGTACAGCGAAGCGAACGTCTTGACAAGGGTGTTCCGTGGCTGGAAACACATCATACCCAATTGGAGCTGAGGGAGTGAGTACATCCGTTCCGAGCTTCGATTCTGACCGGGACCTGGTTCTCGAGCGCGTCATCGACGTGCCGCCGGAGCTGGTGTGGCGGGTTTGGACCGAACCTGAGCTCTTGAAGCAGTGGTTCACGCCGCGCCCGTGGAAGACGGTGGAGTGCGAGATCGACCTGCGTCCCGGCGGGGTCTTTCGCACCGTCATGGAGTCGCCCGACGGCCAGCAGCGGTTCGCGGGTTCCAGCTGCTACCTGGAGGTCGTGGAAAACCGGCGGCTGGTGTGGACCAACGCTCTTTTGCCCGGTTTCCGTCCCAGCAACGAAGATCCCGGTCCCGTCTCCTATTTCACCTCCGTCATCATTCTCGAACCCCACGGGAGCGGCACCAAGTACACGGCCGTGGCCGTTCACCGGGATCCCGAAAGCCGGGTCGCCCACGAACAGATGGGTTTCCACGAAGGGTGGGGCGCGGCCTTGGACCAGCTGGTGGAAGTGGCCAAGGGCCTCGCATGACCGGGACCGCCTCCGGCCCACTGGCTCGTTGACCGGCGCAGGAGACTATAAGAAGACTATGAGGGGCTCTGCAAGACTATGAGGGGCTCTGCCCAAAGGAGCGATGGCCCATGTTGACCACCGAACCGGCGTCGTTCGCGCAGATGTTGATCCGCAGGCCCGTGTCTGAAGTCTTTGAAGCCTTCGTCGATCCCGCGATCACCAGCAAATTCTGGTTCTCGCGGGGGGACGGGCGGCTGGTGCAGGGCGAGTCCACCAAGTGGTACTGGGACATGTACGGCGTTTCCGCCGACGTGCACGTCATGGTCCTCGAACCCAATCGGCGAATCGTGATCGAGTGGCCGACGACTGTCGAATGGACCTTTTCGCCCCGGGGCGCCGACGCCACCTTTGTCACCGTGCGGGAGTCGGGGTTTGAGGGCACCGACGACGAAAAGGTGGCCTTGGCCATCGACTCCATGGGCGGCTTCACCATCACCTTGGCCGGGTGCAAGGCCTACTTGGAGCACGGCATCGAACTCAATCTCGTGGCCGATCACAACCCTGATCATCTTGTGACGTAGCAGACGGCTCGGGATCCCGGGCTCGTTCCCGGGCCAGGCACAGAGCTTCCATGTACCGGACGGCCGCGGGGGCGGTCCCGTATTGGTTCCCAGTTCCGGCCGCGCATGGGGCCAGCGGCGGCTGGCCGCCGCTGGCCCCGCAGCGGCCGGACACGGCCTCTCAATCTACGACAGCAAGCAGTACGTCCTGCCCTTCCTCTTCCTGATAACCCGCTGCCTCCTCGCAGGCTGCACCGCCCCCCGTTAGCGCACTCACGGCATCTGTCCAAATCCCGCACAGGTTCGTCATCCGCATCACACCGACCAGGGCGGTGAGGTACGTCTCGGAGAGGGCGGCTGTGCCGGGCAGGATCGCGAGCCTCCCTGGCAGATAGGTGATCGCATAGTTCCGATGGGAGAGGGTACCCTGCTCAATCGCGTATATGCCAAAGTCTTCCCCGGGCTCTCGCGTGAGGCTGCCTTCTAGGGTGTCGGAGCCGACAAGGCTGCCGGACGTGATGGTGTAGGTAAGTGCTGGGTCGGGCTGGCCGTACCGTTTGACGAGCGAGTCGGCCGTCACCGTGATGGGCCGCTGCGTGATGGTGAGCGTGCCGTCCACGAACGTG
>CALFSR010000131.1 GCA_937916565.1 uncultured Bacillota bacterium
GTGAGATCCACGGCCTCTTGGGTGAAAACGGGGCCGGCAAGAGCACGCTCATGAAGATCCTTTCGGGAATCCTCCCCCTCACGTCCGGCCGCATATTGCTCGGCGGCCGGGAGATCCAGCTGCGCAGCACCCATGACGGCCTGGCCCACGGCATCGGCATGGTGCACCAGCACTTCTCCCTGGTGCCCACGTTCAACGCGCTGGACAACATCGTGCTCGGACGGGGCGGCAACTTATCCGCTCCCGAGCGGGCCGCAGCCCGCGCCCGGGTCAAGCGCCTGATGGAGGAGACCGGGCTGCACGCGCCGCTGGACGTCCCGGTGGAACTGCTCCCCGTCGGCACCCAGCAGCGGATCGAGATCCTCAAGACCCTGGACCGCAACGTCGACCTGCTTATCCTCGATGAGCCCACGGCAGTGCTCACGCCGCAGGAGACCGACCAGCTCTTTGACGTGCTCCGGGGTCTTGCAGCCCGGGGTACGACCATCATCCTCATCACCCACAAGCTGCGGGAAGTGCTGGCCCTGACCAGTGCGGTGACGGTGCTCCGCAGCGGGCGCGTCGTCGGCAACCGCTTGACGGAGGGCGCGACGGCGCAGGATCTGGCCCGGATGATGGTCGGCACCGAGCGCATGCCGGATGTCAAACCGCGCCGGCGGCATGAGAAGGTTGAGCCGGTGCTGCGGGTGGCGGGTTTGACGGTGAAGGGCGATAGCGGGCAGGACGCGGTCAAGAACGTGAGCTTTGAGATAAACGCTGGTGAGATCTTTGCCATTGCCGGCGTTACAGGCAACGGGCAGTCTGAACTCATCGAGGCGCTCACAGGGCTGCGTCCCATCGCCTCAGGCCGCGCGTACCTTTTGGGACAGCAAATCAACGCCAAGGGCCCGCGTCAGCTATACCGGATGGGACTTGCCCACGTGCCCGAGGACCGTCATCGGCTCGGCATGGTCGGGCAATTCTCGGTGCTGGAGAACAGCATCCTCGGCGTCCACCACGAGCCGCGGTTCCGCCGCGGGTTGCCGGGAACGCTCCACTGGGGCAAGGTGCGCCGCTACGCGCGCGAGCTTGTCCACCGGTTTCAGGTCGTCACCCCTTCCCTATCGGCACCCATGCGCAGCCTGAGCGGCGGCAACCAGCAAAAGCTCGTCGTCGGCCGCGAGCTGAGCAAATCGCCGTCACTTGTTGTCGCGGGCCAGCCGACCCGAGGCCTGGACGTGGCGGCAACTGCGGCCATCCGGGACCTCCTCGTGGACATCCGCAATGAGGGCAAAGGCGTGTTGCTGGTCTCCGCGGACCTCGATGAAGTGCTTGCCCTCGCGGATCGCATCGCGGTCATGTATGAAGGTGAGATCTTGGCCGTTTTGGAGCAGGACCAGTTTGACCGGGAGCGGATCGGGCTCCTGATGGGAGGCGTGCGCGATGGATCCGCGGCCGGTTGATCCGCAGCAACTCCAAGCGATGGCCCGCCGGGAACGCGTCCGGCAAGTGCGCGGAGCGCTTGGCAGCGTCGCCGAAATCGCGATCGCCCTTGTCATCGGCTTGGGTGTCGGTGCCCTGGTGATGCGGGCGTCAGGCTACAACTGGCTTCTCGCGTACAGAGGTCTGGTGCTCGGCGCCTTCGGCGACCAGTGGGCCATCGCCGACACGCTGGCGTCGGCGACGCCGTTGATCTTAACGGGTCTCGTCTTTGGGTTGAGCGCACGGGCCGGCTACTTTAACATCGGTGCCCAAGGGCAGATGGTCATCGGCGCCGTCGTGGCCGTGGCGGTCGGCGCCTACTTCTCCGCCCCGCCGTGGCTGGCGGTTACGGTGGTTTTCCTCGTGTCCGGCCTTGCCGGCGCCGTCTGGGCGCTGCCGGCCGCGTTTCTCAAGGCGACCCGGGGCGTGCACGAAGTCATCTCGACCATCATGTTCAACTGGATCGCCCACTACACCGCGCTTTACCTGGTGTTCAACGTCCTCAACGACCCCCGCAGCGCGGAGCGCACTGTACGGGTCTTGCCTGGGGCGCGGCTTGGCGCCCTTGTCCCCGGGGCCGACATGACCTCCGCCTTGTTCGTCGCGGTGGCCGTGGCCATCGGCATTTACTGGCTGCTCTGGCACTCGCCGTGGGGCTATGAAATGCGCATCGCAGGCCTTAACCCGTCGGCGCTGCGGTACGCGGGTGCGAATCCCCTGTGGAGCGTCAACCTGACGTTCATCCTAGCCGGCGTGGCGGCGGGTATCGCCGGCGCCACCCAGGTCATCGGCCGGCCACCCACCTACGCCTTGTACGGCGACTTGTCGAACTTGGGTGATCTCGGCTTTGACGGCATCGCGGTGGCGCTCATCGGCCGCAACCACCCGCTCGGCATTATCGCCGCAGCCGTCTTCATCGGTGCTATGGGCGCCGGCGCCCGCATGATGCAGATCATGGCGGGCGTACCGCTCGACATGGTGCGCATCGTGCACGGTACCGTCATCATCGCCTTGGCGGCGCCGGAGGTGTGGTCGCTGCTGGGCAAGTTCCTCGGCCGGCTCCGAGCCGAGCGAAATGCGGCGCCCGCCCACGCGAGGACGCTGCAACGGTAAGGGGGAAGGCCCGTGCTCTTTGCATCGCTCGTCCTAGGCGCTCTGCACGCCATGGTTCCGCTGACGATCACCGCGACCGGCGAGATCCTCAGCGAGCGCGCGGGCGTCGTCAACATCGGTCTTGAAGGTATTCTCCTCATCTCCGCCTGGACCGCCGTCATCGGCGCTGAGAGCGGAGGCCCGCTCGTGGGCCTACTGGCGGGAGTCGTGACGGGAGCGGTGCTGGGCCTCGTCCACGGCATTATCGCCGTCTATTTCCGCGGCGATCAGACCGTTAGCGGCGTCGGGCTGAACATTCTTGCCATGGGCGTCGTGGCCATCGGCATCGTGGACCGCTGGGGCGCGGCCGGTTTCCACCGGGTCGAGCGGGCGTTCCGGGTTCCTTCCTTGTCGACGCCGCTGGGCGCCATGAGCCCGATGGTCATCGTGACCATCCTGCTCGCGGCTCTCACGTGGTACTTGCTCAAGTACACCAACCTTGGCCTCAAGATCCAGGCGTGCGGGGAAAACCCGGCGGCCGCGGACGCAGCGGGCGTCCGGGTCGAGCGGGTGCGCCTGTTCGGCGCCATCTACGCGGGAGCCCTCACCGGCCTCGCCGGCGCCTACTTGTCCGTCGACTGGCTGGCGACCATCACCGATGGTCTTCCGGCCGGCCGCGGCTTTATCGCCCTGGCGACGGTCGTATTTAGCCGGCTCAACCCGTGGCTGGCGGTGCTCGGCGGCCTCATTTTTGGATTCTTTGACAGCCTGGGGCTCATCGCCTCGACGAGCCAGGAGCTCACCCGCATCATCCCCTATCAGTTCATCCAGATGATGCCCTACGTGGTGACGCTGTTCGTCGTCGCGGGCGTCATCGGCCGTTTTCGTTCGCCTGCCGCCAGTGGCCAGCCTTACCGGCGGGAGTAAACCGCTCTAGGGCAACTGTGCAAGCGCTCGCCATGCAAGCGGCCTTCCGCCTGGAAGGCCGCTTGACGCGTTGTCTTGCGGGGTCACGGGACGAGCGCCAGCACCGCTGCCGGGCCGCCGCTGCCCCGAGCAATGCGCAGGACGCCGACCACCAGCGTCGCCCCGACGGGCGGCAGCTGGTCCAGGTTGGTCAAGTTCTCAAGTACAACGGCGCCGGCAGCCAGCGCCCGCTTGCCCGCGGCGTACGTGTCGTCGAAGCCGGGGTCGATGCCGTGGGTGTCAATGCCAAAGCCTGCCACGCGCCGCTCTTCCAAGAGCCATTCGACCGCCGTCACGCCTATCCCGGGAAAGTGCATGCCCCCGGCGGAGTCGGGGTTAAAGTAGGCCGTTGGGTCAGGCCACCGTTCCTGCCAGCCCGTCCAGAGAAGAACGGCGCTTTCGGGCGGGATCGTTCCGTATAGCGCTTCAAACCGGAGGATACGCTCCGGCGTCAGGGCAAAGTCGGGATCAGCCGCGGCGTCGGCTCGGCAATCGATGACGACCGCAGGCATGATCAGGGCGTCAGCGTGAAAGTCATCGGCGCCGGCGCCGCCCGGGAGAAAATGGCTCGGGGCGTTGACGTGGGTGGCCGTATGCTCTCCCAGCGACAATCGTTGCAGGTAAAAGCCGTCCCGTTCCATGTAGGCGGCGGGTTCAATCTCCAAAGGCGGGTCGCCAGGCCAACAAGGAATGCCCGGACGCAACACGTGGCTCAAATGGACGGCGCGAGAAAAGCGGACAACGCGACTCATGCCCATCGCTCCGCATGCAACACGCCGGCCGGGTCCAGCGCTCCCTTGATGGCACGAATGACCCCATACGCCCCGCCCCACTCCCGCCTTAGAAAAGGCTGGAGCTTGGCCCCGGGGCCGTGAATCGCCTCCATGGTGCCGCCGTAATCCTGAGCCAGCTGCACCAACCGGTCGCTCGCAGCTTGCATGGCCCGGGCTCCCTCCTGGCCGCCTGCCACGTCATGGATAACCACGGAGAAGATCTCGGGACGACCCCACAACCCTGTTTCGCCGGCGAGAAGCTCGGGAAAGCCATTTATGAGCTGTAGGCAACGCTCCCGGTACGGCAAGACTTGCGACGCGGGCAGTTCTACGTTGATGTACTCAAACCCCCGGTGATGGACGGGGCGCAGCCGCCAGTCCCGCGGCTCGTGCACTTCCGTGCGATACCGATCGGCGATGTCGTAACGGTGCTGCCAGTATCCTTCCGCCGGCTCGGGACCGAGGAAGTCCCCTCCCCGGTCTGCCATCTCCCTCATCGCCCGGGACCATGCCGCCTGCACACCTTCGTGGAACCCGAAGAAACCTAGGTGCAGCACGGTGACTTCGCGGCCGGCACGGTGCGGGGCCCCGGCAGCGAGCTCATCTCCAGCTTCCTCCGGCAACGGCGGTGAATCGGTCATATCCATCATGGACGGCACGACGCCGAGGCGAAACAGGGCTGCCACCGCCCGGAAACCGGCCGCAAAGGTCGAGAACCGGAAACTGCCGAAGAGGCGCACCTCGGGCAGCGGCCATGCCCGCAGCCATGCCCGCGTGATGACGCCAAAGACACCCTCGGCACCGGCGAACAGCCTGTGCACTAAAGGACCCGGACCGCCGGAAAGGGTCGGGCGGGTGGCGATGACCGTTCCATCTGCCAGCGCGACCTCAAGGGCCAACACTTGCTCGCCCATTTTGCCGTACGGCCCGGCGAGATAGCCCATGCCGTTGGTAGAAATGGCTCCGCCGACGGTCGCCATTCGCACGCTCCACGGGTCGTGGGCAAAGAGCAATCCCTCCTCTTCCGCCGCCCGGGCCACGCTATAGAGCGTTGCGCCCGCGCCCGCCTCGAGGCGCATGTCCGCTGCGTGCACCACCACATCGTCAAGGCGGCCGAGGTCCAAGACGACTGCCGGGCGAACCGGAATGGCGGCACCCATGACCCCGGTTCCGCCTCCCCGCGGCACGACCGCGACACCCCAGCGGCTCGCCCACGCCAAAACCGCCGCCGTCTCCGCGGCGTCTTTGGGCCGCACAAGGGCGAGGACCGGGCCGGCTTCGGGCGGCCGGCCAAAGCTCCGGTAAACGTCCAGAGCGTCCCGGGAGACCCATGCGAGGGCGTCGGGATCCGTGCTGACGTAGGTGTCGCCGACGATCTCCGCAAGCTCCCGGGCCACTGTCTCATATGGCGGCAAGCCGATCCCTCCTCCCTGCCATGTTCCTTGCGGCGCCACCAACTCCTTCCGCCGCGGGCCCCTACTGCCCCCAGCCCGAGGGCGTGCTGCGCCGGAGCGCCCGAGCGGCGGGGTGACAGGGGTCTAGGAACAACATGGTGAACCTATCTAACCGTCCTTTGCCCGCCGATCGCTCGTGTGGCGGGTCCGCGGCCGGCAAGGCGCGAACGCCGAAAGGAGAGGAAATGATGAACGCAGCCCTCTTTTCCCCTCTGACGCTTAGGCAGGTCACGCTGCGCAACCGCATTGCGATGTCGCCCATGTGCCAGTATTCCGCACCGGACGGCGTCGCCAACGACTGGCATCTGGTCCACTACGGCAGCAGGGCCGCAGGTGGGGCGGGCCTTGTAATGTTGGAGGCGACCGCGGTGGAGCCGCGAGGGCGCATCAGCACCCATTGCCTTGGCATCTGGGACGACCGCCACATCGAACCGCTGGCCCGCATCGCACGCTTCATCGCCGACCAAGGCGCCGTCCCGGGCATTCAGCTGGGCCACGCGGGACGCAAAGGTTCGCAGCGGCCGCCTTGGATGGGTGGCGGTTACGCGGCCCAGGAGGAGGGTGGATGGGACGTCATCGGCCCAAGCCCGGTCCCTTACCAGCCCGACGCGCCGGTGCCGGCGGCCATGACCCGGGAGGACATGGAGGCTATGGTAAGGGCATTCCAATTGGCGGCCGTCCGGGCGCTGGCTGCCGGTTTCCAGGTCATCGAGATCCATGCCGCCCACGGGTATCTGCTTCACCAGTTCCTGTCTCCCCTGAGCAACCAGCGGGAGGACGAATACGGCGGGAGCCTAAAAAACCGGTTGCGCTTTCCGCTCGAGGTCGTCGCGGGCGTGCAGGAAGTGTGGCCGCAGGAATATCCCATATTCGTCCGCATCTCAGCCACCGATTGGGCGGAGGGCGGCTGGGACCTGAAGCAGTCGGTCGCTTTTGCCGCCGCCCTAAAGGAGCTCGGCGTCGACCTCATCGACTGCTCCTCCGGCGGGACGACACCGGCCCAAAGGATCGAGCTCGGGCCGGGCTACCAAGTCCCCTTTGCCGAGCACATCCGCCGGGAGGTCGACGTTCCGACCGGAGCCGTCGGGCTCATCACCGAACCCGACCAGGCCAATGCCATCCTTGAGGCGGGCCAGGCCGATCTCATTCTCATCGGCCGCGAGCTCCTGCGAAACCCGCACTGGCCGTTGCACGCCGCTGCCAAGCTGGGCGTCGAGGCGGCTTCGTGGCCTGTACAGTACCTGCGGGCGAAGCCGTAGACGGCGTTCCGACGGAGCTGTTTGGAATGGCCCGGGAAGGGGAGATCTCGTGGGATTGGACCCCTGACGTTTGGGCTTGGTCGCCCGATCAGGGTCTTTCATGCCTACCGCTCTGAACGGGTCTGCGGGCGGCACACGGCTTCCTCGCCGGGCCACCGGGCAGCGTCGAAACCGCGTAAGACCCAAGCACATCCCGGCCGCCACCCCGCTCACCGCGGCCTTGTTGTCGTGTACCGTCTCACAGACCGGTCCGTGGTCTTATAGCCGGTTGGCCACCTCGATCAGGTTTCCATCCGGGTCCCGGAAGTAAACCGACAAGATGGGCCCCGTTGCGCCCGTGCGCTGCACCGGTCCTTCCACGATGGCTACCCCGGCAGACTGGAGATGAGCCACCACGTCCGCAAGGGGCACGGCGGTCAAGAAGCACAGGTCGGCCGAGCCCGGCGTGGGCCGTGCGGCCTTAGGTTCGAACTCGCGGCCGTGCTGGTGCAGGTTAATCTTTTGGCTTCCGAACTGGAGCGCCTTGCGGCCCTGGCCAAAGGTCACCACCTCCATGCCAAGCACCCGGCTGTAGAACTGGCACGTCGCTTCCACGTCGGCGACGGTCAGGACCAAATGGTCCAGGGAATCAACCTTCATCGTCCGGCCTCCTTGTGGCGGTCATCGTAAGGCGGACACCCGGCTTACCCTCACTTCCGGTCTTTAGGTTCGAAAGAGCCTATGTAACGTCCTCTCGATGCTCCATGCTCGTGGCCAGCAGCAGTGGTGCGTGCGCCCGGGGCCCCTTGTACGCGACCGCGGAAAAAGAGAAGACCCTCCGGAAATCAGCTTCCGAAGGGCCTTTTCGTTGGTGGGGACGCGCGGACTCGAACCGCGGACCTTCACGATGTCAACGTGACGATCTAACCAGCTGATCTACGTCCCCGCCGCTGGAGGCGCAGGGCGGACTCGAACCGCCGAATAGGAGTTTTGCAGACTCCCGCCTTAGCCCCTTGGCTACTGCGCCTTGGCGATATTCATTTTACCATCCCATCGGCCTTGGCGCAACCACGGACCGGACAAAAACCGGGACCGGTTTCCACCGGTCCCGGCCTCACTGGAGCGGAAGACGGGACTCGAACCCGCGACCTTCGCCATGGCAAGGCGACGTTCTACCACTGAACTACTTCCGCCCGCTCGCAAACTTGATTATGCCACGGCCGCGGCCGCCTGTCAACCCCTCTTGCGGGATCAACCGACAAGATCTCGACGCCGCAACACGCCGCTCTAGCCGGGGGGCGATCCGTCTAACGCCCATCACGCGGCGGGGGCGGGCGCCAGACAGCGCCCACCCCCGCTTACTGAACGGCCCGGTAGGTTTCGTCCCCGGAGGGCCTTATTCGATGACCCGGATCCGGCCCTCGACCTGCGGGGCGATCACGCCGTGCTCGAGGATGTACGCCGCCACCACGTCCCGCAAGAACTCGCCGTCGGCGAGCTGCGAGCCGTAGAACTGGCGAGCGCCCAGGAACATCTCGTAGCCGTCGCCGCCGGCCGCCAGGAAGTCGTTGGTAGCCACCCGGTACACCTTGTTGAGGTCAAGCGGCTGGCCGCCCACCGTCACCTCGACGACCCGCTGCCCGGCCGGCTTGGTGGCGTCATAGGTGAAGCTCAAGCCGGAGACCTGCAGGAATCCGCCCAGCTGCTCGGGGTAGGCCGAGACGCTGTGCTCGAGGGCCGCGAGGATCTGAGCACCCGTCAACTCGACGCCCACAAGCACGTTGTCGAACGGCAGCACGGTGTAAATCTCCCGCAGGGTGATGTCGCCGGTGTCAATGGAGGCACGGATGCCGCCGCCGTTGGTCAGGCCGATGTCGGCGCCGACGGCTTCCCGCAGGACGTCCGCCACGAAGTTGCCCAAGTTGGTTTCGCCGGTGCGGACAAACTGGCGCTCGCCGTTGAGCTCAACCAGGCTCGTACCGACGACGACGTCCAGTGCCGCGTCCAGCTGCGACTCCCAAGCGTCGATCCGCGCCTGGACCGCCAGGTCCACGGGGGCCGAGCCGGTGATGGGCAAGAGCGCCGCGGCAGCCTGAACGATACGCCCGTTGTCGACCGTGAGCTCCACGAAGCCGAGGAACTTGCCGTACTCGTTGGCTTGCACGATGATGGTGTCGCCCACCAGGACGGGCTCATCCAGGCGGGTGTGCGAGTGACCGCCGACGATGAGGTCGATGCCCGGCACCGAACGGGCGAGGCGCACGTCCTCGTCAAAGCCGATGTGGCTCAGGACAACCACCAGGTCCGCCTGGCTGCGCAGGACAGGCACAAGCTCCCGGGCAACCTCGACAGGATCCAGGAAGCTCAAACCGACGACGTTCTTGGGGTGCGTCACGATGGGCGTGTCCTGCGTGCTCAGGCCGAGGACCGCGACCTTGACGCCCTGCACGTCGAAGATGGCATACGCGTCCGCGAACGACTCGCCGGTGGCGGTATAGACCACGTTGGCCGCCAAGACCGGGAAGTTGGCCTGCGCGATGCGGGCCCGCAGCACGTCCTGGCCGTAGTTGAAGTCGTGGTTGCCGATGGCCATAGCGTCTACGCCGGCCATGTTCAGCACATCGATGACCGACTCGCCGTAGAAGAGGTTGGCCACGTTGGTGCCGTGGGTCGTGTCGCCGCCGTCCAGCCACAGCACCCGGCCGCCGTACAGCTCGTTCAGAACGTTGACAAACGCCGCGATGCGGGCGGTGCCGCCGCGCTGCTCGCCGTCGACCTCGATGGGCTGCAGGCGGGCATGGGTGTCGTTGGTGTGAACGATGACGATCTCCGTGGGCTCAGCCTGCGCCAATGCCGTGACCCAAAGGCACGCAATCAGCGCAAGCACGAGCAAGCTACGTAACCGACGCAAACCGCTCTCCTCCCTGCAAAACAGAATTGTTCCAATCACCTCTGATTGTAAACCCCGAGGAAGGCGGTGGCAAGGGACACCAGCCCATACCAGATTGTCCTTGGCAAGAGCAGTTGAAAAGCCGCGAGCTCGCGGCAGGACTCCCCGGAGAGCGACGGAACCGTGTCCTGTGCTGCCAATCGGGTTTTCGAAACCAGCGCCAAGAAAAGGTGAGCACCAAGATGGACCACGTCTTAAATGAGCTAGGACAGCCCATCGGGTTGCCGTTGCCCAACTGGAAACCGCCCGCGCCACCCGCGCGCGTGACGCATGCCGGCTACTGGTGCCGCTTGGAACCGCTGTCGTGGGAGCGGCACGGAGCTGACCTTTACGCCGCCTTCGCGCTGGACCGCGAGGGCCGCGATTGGACGTACCTTCCCTACGGTCCATTTCCCACGGAGGACGCCTTTCTTGAGTGGGCAAGGTCGGCAGAACATTCGCCTGACCCGCTCTTTTTCGCCATCGTCGACGTGAAAACCGGCAAGGCCGCCGGCGTCACCAGCTACCTGCGCATCAATCCGGCAGCCGGGTCGATTGAGGTCGGCCACATCCACTACTCCCCGCTCCTGAAGCGCCGCCCCGCGGCCACGGAGGCGATGTACCTCATGATGAAGCACGCCTTCGAACTCGGTGACCGGAGGTATGAGTGGAAATGCGACGCGCTCAACGCCGCCTCCCGCGCTGCGGCCGAACGCCTCGGATTCACCTTTGAGGGCGTGTTCCGGCAGGCAACGGTCTACAAGGGCCGCAACCGCGACACGGCGTGGTATTCGGTTATCGATCGCGAATGGCCGGCGCTGGAGCACGCCTTCCGGCAGTGGCTGGATCCGGGCAACTTTGACGAAACCGGCCACCAGCGCCGGCGCCTGGCGGAGTTTCGCCGGAACGAATCGTGAACGAACGCTGCCGGCAGGTGCCCAAGGAGACGGGCGTGAGGTCGACGGGAGTCCCAAGAAAGCCAATGGCCCTCCCACAAGTGGAGGGCCTGGTGCCGAGAGCCGGAATCGAACCGGCGACACCGGGATTTTCAGTCCCGTGCTCTACCAACTGAGCTATCTCGGCATAAAAAATGGCGGAACCGACGGGATTCGAACCCGCGATCTCCGGCGTGACAGGCCGGCGTGTTAAACCCCTACACCACGGCTCCGCAATTCAGTTGGCTGGGTGACCGCCCAGCAAGAGCAATAGTAGCACAGGTCCATCGGCGTGTCAAGCGCTCTGCAAGCTTCTTTCAGGGGCCACTGCCTGCAACCCTGCG
>CALFSR010000132.1 GCA_937916565.1 uncultured Bacillota bacterium
TCCTCCTTTCGCCCGCGTGCGCGAGCTACGACATGTTTCCAAACTTCGAAGCGCGGGGGCGCCGGTTCGCGGAACTCGTGCGCGGCCTCGGCGCGGCCGGGAAGGCGGCGCTGTAGCGGGCGTCGCGCTGGACGCAGGACAGGGAGGGAGTGCGGTTGCTGCGGCAGGATGGGCGCGGGCCCGAGCAGCTTCGGCCGGTGACGATCCGGCGCGGCTATACGAAGTACGCCGAAGGTGCGGTCCTGATTGAGATGGGGGACACCCGGGTGTTGTGCACCGCGTCGGTGGAGGAGCGGGTGCCCCTGTGGCGGCGGGGCAGCGGCGCCGGATGGGTGACGGCGGAGTACGGCATGTTGCCCCGCTCGACCCGGGACCGTTCGCCCCGGGAAGCGGCGTCCGGCCGCCAGGGAGGGCGCACCATGGAGATACAGCGCCTTATCGGCCGCGCCTTGCGATCCGTGGTCGATCTTGGACGGTTGGGTGAGCGTACCATCACGCTTGACTGCGACGTGCTGCAAGCCGACGGGGGCACGCGCACGGCGGCCATCACCGGGGCGTACGTGGCCCTCGTGGACAGCCTGGCCAACGTTTTCGCCCACGAACCCCACGCCATGCTGCCCGTGCGGGATTTCGTGGCCGCGGTCAGCGTCGGCGTGGTGGACGGGCAGTGCCTCTTGGATCTTGCCTACGACGAGGATGTACGGGCCGAAGTGGACATGAACGTCGTCATGACGGGCGACGGGCGTTTCGTGGAGGTGCAGGGGACCGCGGAAGGGGAGCCGTTCCCGCAGGCTACCCTGTCGCAGCTTCTGGATATGGCCGCAGCCGGCGTGGAGCAGCTCATCCGCGCCCAGCGGGAGGCGCTCGGCGACTCTCTTGTGGCCCGCATCGGGGGGAAGCGCCGTGCGTAAGCTGGTGGTGGCGACGAGAAACGAAAAGAAGCGGCGTGAGCTCGCGGCCATCTTGGCCGGCTTGCCGGTGGAGGTTGTCCGTCTCGATGCGTACCCTGGCGCGCCGGATGTGGAGGAAACCGGCGCCACGTTCGCGGACAACGCTCGCCTGAAGGCGCTGTCAGCCGCGGGACACACCGGGGAGTGGGCGGTCGCGGACGATTCGGGTCTTGAGGTGGACGCCCTCGGGGGGCGCCCGGGAGTTTACTCGGCCCGCTTTTCGGGTCCGGGAGCTACCGACGCCGCCAACAACGCGCTCCTGCTCAGCCTGCTAAAGGACGTGCCTCCTGATCAGCGAACGGCTCGTTTTCGCTGTGCCATTGCCCTCGCCAGCCCCGAGGGGGAGACGTGGGTAGACGAGGGAACGTGCGAGGGCGTGATAGCCGGCGCACCCCGCGGGGAGGGCGGTTTCGGGTATGACCCGTTGTTCATCGTGCCCGAACTGGGGATGACCTTCGCCGAATTGCCGGCCGAAGTCAAAAACCGCATTAGCCATCGGGCGCGGGCTCTGGCGTTGACCCGGGAGCGGCTCGTGCGCCTGTGGCGATTGCCTGCCGCTGACAGTGTGCTATAATGGGTATCGCGTCGGGGAGTGGCGCAGCTTGGTCAGCGCGCGTGCCTTGGGAGCACGAGGTCGGCGGTTCAAATCCGCTCTCCCCGACCATAGTCTTGCTCGTGCCGCATGCGTGCGATATAATGTTTTTGTTGTCGGGCGGGCGTAGCTCAGTTGCTAGAGCACCGGCCTTCCAAGCCGGGGGTCGCGGGTTGGAGTCCCGTCGCCCGCTCCAGACTAGCGCCCGTAGCTCAGTTGGATAGAGCAGCTGCCTTCTAAGCAGCGGGTCGCGGGTTCGAGTCCTGCCGGGCGCGCCAGCCCTGCGCATGGTGGGTGTAGCTCAGCCGGTTAGAGCGCCAGGTTGTGGCCCTGGAGGTCGTGGGTTCGAGTCCCATCACTCACCCCACCACTGACGCCGGTCCCCGGGACAAGCGGTCCCGGGGACTCGTCGCGTCAAGACCGTGCTTTTTAGCCTGCCTACCCTCGAAACATAGCCCTGAGTCCAGCATACGAAACGTTTCTACGGGCAAGCATGACCGGGAAGAGATCTGCCTGTGGGGCGGAGATGTGCCTGTGGCTTGGGATTGGACCTGGATGGCCCTCGCGGGCGCTTTTGTCGCCGGCCTCTCCGTGCTGTATTGGTGGCCCCTGGTCGTGCGCGTGGAGGCGGACGCGGCCCTCGGGCAAGCCGCGTTGCGCGTGGAGGTTCGTGGACTGCTCGGGCGGCTCAAGGCTTCCTTCGCGGTCGGCCGCGAGGAGCGGTTCGACGCTGAGCTGCGGCTGCTCCACGTCATCCCCGTACGCCTTGGATTCTCTCGCGCGGGGCTCCTGCGCCGGCTCGGCGCCCTCGCCGGCTTGGATAACGACTCCCCGGATCCCGCAATGCCTGCGGGGAAACCGTCCGCAGGGGTAGGGCGGCTGCGGCGCCTGCCGCGGCTATTGCGCCCCGCTGCCGCGTACGTTTGCGGGCTGCCTACAGGCGGCGGTCCGGGGCGGCGGGTTCGCGTCGATGAGCTGTGGTGTGACGTTCGCCTCGGCCTGGGCGACGCCGCGGCAACCGCGGTGGGCTGCGGCGTCGCGTGGGCGCTCCTTGCTGCATTCCTTGCCGCGGTCGCCACGCAGGTCCGGTTGCGCAGCGTGCCCCGGGTTCATGTTGCCCCCGTGTTTGGCCGGCGTGACGCCGCGGCCCGCGGGCGCGTCGCCCTGCGCGTCGCCCAGGGTTTCGCCGGTCTCGCGCTGGCTTCCCTCGCCTGGCGGCGGGTCGCGCGTTTGACGGCAGGCAGGGGCCGCGGTAAAATAGTAAACGTGCCCGTGGCGCAACGGTAGCGCAAGGGACTTTTAATCCCTGGGTTGTGGGTTCGAATCCCACCGGGCACACCATGCGGCAGCCCCGCGGCCGAGCGGGGCTGCCCCTTTGCGCGGGCAGCGCCGGCGGCGTTGATCGCCTTGCCCCGGCAGGCTATACTGGAACCACCGGGCGAGAGTGGCGGAATCGGCAGACGCGCCAGACTTAGGATCTGGTGCCCCGCGGCGTGGGGGTTCGAGTCCCCCCTCTCGCACCAAAAGCGCAGGCGGCGGTCGTGCGCCCACGATCTCCGCCTTTTCGTTTGTTGACAGCGGGATCCGCCTAGGGGATAATTTCAGGAGCGGGAGCACCAGGTTTCGCCACCTTTGGGAGCTGCCCACCGCTGGGACACAATACGTGCCGTGATGTGAGTGCCAGGGAGGACGTCGAATGAACACCCGTGTAGAGCGGTTGCCGGGCCACCCAGCCCGGGTTTTGCTTGAGGTGGAGGTGGAGCCCGAGCGGGTGGAGCGCACCGTCGACAGCGTGTACCGCCGCTTGGCCCGCCAGGTGCGCATTCCCGGGTTTCGCCCGGGCAAGGCGCCGCGCCCGATCATCGAGATGCATCTGGGCAAGGACGCCCTCTATGGGGAAGCTGTCGATGAGCTTGTGCCGCAGGCATACCGGGAGGCGGTCCGGCAGGCTAACCTCGAACCGGTATCCCAGGCCAAGATCGACATCATCGATTACGGCGCCGGCAAGCCGCTTAAGTTCACGGCCGAGGTCGACGTCAAGCCCGACGTTCAGCTTGGGGAGTACAAGGGGCTGGCGGTCGAAAAGCGCGTCCGCAAGGTGACGGAAAAGGACGTCGACGACGTCATGGACGCCCTCCGGGAGCAGTTCGCCGAGCTGGTGCAGGTGGACAAGGAACGGCTTGAGCCCGGTGACTTTGCCGTCGTCGACTTTGAGGGCCACATCGATGGCCAGCCGTTCCGCGGCGGCGCCGCGAAGGGCGAGACGATCGAGGTTGGCGGGGATGGCGTGTTGACCGCCTTCAGCGAGGCGCTGGTCGGCATGGCCCCCGGCGAAGAACGGGAATTCGACGTGACCTTTCCCGCGGAAGCCCGGGAGGATCTCGCCGGCAAGACGGCCCACTTCCGGGTGAAGCTGCACGAGATCAAGCAGCGCCGTGTCCCGGCGGCCGACGATGAGTTTGCCAAGGACGTCGGCGATTTTGAAACCATCGCCGAGCTGCGGGAATCCCGCCGGCAGCGGCTGGTGGAGGCGGCCGAGCGCGCCGCCGAGGCCGAGATGCGGGACGCGCTGCTGGAGCAGGTCGTAAGCAACGCCCAGGTGGAGCTTCCGCAGGTGATGGTCGATCACGAGCTTGAACATTTGCGGGACGAATTCGTCTTTAGCCTGTGGCAGCGCGGGCTGACGCTCGAACGGTACCTGGAGGTCAGCGAGCAGACGGAAGATCAGCTGCGGGACCGTCTGCGGCCCAGCGCCGAGCAGCGGGTCAAGGCGGAGCTGGTGCTGGAGGCGATTGCCAAGGCGGAGGGGCTCGAGCCGACCGAGGAGGAAGTGCAGCAGCGCCTGCAGGAGTGGTTCGCCTCCGTGCAGGATACCAAGGAACGGGAACGCCGCATGGCCGACGAGGACAACCGCCTGGCAGCAGCCAACAGCCTGCGGCGGGCCAAGGCGCTTGACTTTCTCGTGGAGCATGCCCAAGTGACGGTGGTCGAGGTCGACCCGCCGGCGCAGCAGCAGGCCGGCGAGGACGCCGCCGACGCTGCCCAAGGTGCTGAGGGGGCCGGCGACGGCGCAGCCGCCGGCGGCGGGCAGAGCGGCGGGCCGTCCGAGCAGGATCCGGCGGAGCGGCCGGAGTAAGCCCAACGCAACGAAAATTTGCCAAGGAGCACGGTGGACGGGCGGGGAAGACTGCAAGAGGCAGCCGCCGTTCAGCGTGTCGCGGACCCCATCATATATTGGGGCCAGGGAAGGTGGAGGACGTCCATGAGCGTGCTGGTACCGATGGTGGTGGAGCAGACGAACCGGGGTGAGCGGGCATACGACATTTACTCCCGCCTGCTCAAGGACCGGATCGTGTTTCTCGGCGGCCCGATCGACGACCATGTCGCCAATCTCGTCATCGCGCAGCTGCTGTTCCTGGAGTCCGAGGACCCCGACAAAGACATCCACCTATACATCAACAGCCCGGGCGGGATCGTGTATTCGGGCCTGGCGATTTACGACACCATGCAGTACATCCGCCCCGACGTGTCCACGATTTGCGTCGGCATGGCGGCCAGCATGGCGGCGTTGCTCCTGGCGGCCGGCGCCAAGGGCAAGCGCTTCGCCTTGCCCTACTCCCGCATCATGATCCACCAGCCGCTCGGGGGCGCGCGGGGCCAGGCCAGCGAGATCGAGATCGAGGCCCGGGAAATCCTGCGCATCAAGAGCACGCTCAACGACATCCTGGCCAGGCACACAGGCCAGCCGCTGGAGCGGATCGAGCGGGACACGGATCGCAATTTCTACATGTCCGCGGAGGAGGTCCTGGAGTACGGCATTCTCGACGGCGTGCTGCCGGAGCGACCGAAGCCGGCCACGACGAGGTGATATGATGTTCAAATTCGGCGACGAGAAGGGCCAGCTGAAGTGTTCCTTCTGCGGCAAGGCCCAGGAGCAGGTCAAGAAGCTGATCGCCGGACCCGGGGTCTACATCTGCGACGAGTGCATCGAGCTCTGCAACGAGATCATCGAGGAGGAGCTCCACGAGGACGTCGACGTGGAGCTGGGCAACGTCCCCCGGCCCAAAGAAATCAAGGAGATCCTGGACCAGTACGTGGTGGGCCAGGAGGCGGCCAAGCGGGCGTTGTCGGTAGCCGTCTACAACCACTACAAGCGGATCAACTCAGGCGTCCGCTCCGACGACGTCGAGCTGCAGAAGAGCAACATCCTGCTGCTCGGACCGACCGGGTCCGGCAAGACCCTGCTCGCGCAGACGCTGGCCCGCATCCTCAACGTGCCCTTTGCCATCGCCGACGCGACAGCCTTGACCGAGGCCGGCTACGTCGGCGAGGACGTGGAAAACATTCTGCTCAAGCTGATCCAGGCCGCCGACTACGACGTGGAGAAGGCCGAACGGGGCATCATCTACATCGACGAGGTCGACAAGATCGCCCGCAAGTCCGAAAACCCGTCCATCACGCGGGATGTGTCCGGTGAAGGCGTGCAGCAGGCCCTGCTCAAGATCTTGGAGGGGACCGTGGCAAGCGTTCCGCCCCAGGGCGGGCGCAAGCACCCGCACCAGGAGTTCATCCAGATCGATACCTCCAACATCCTTTTCATCTGCGGCGGCGCCTTTGACGGCCTAGAGAAGATCATCGAGCGGCGCATCGGCCAAAAGGGCATCGGCTTTGGGGCGGACGTCAAGACCCGGGAGGAAAAGCCCATCGGCGACCTGCTGCGGCAGATCATGCCGGAGGACTTGCTCAAGTTCGGTATGATCCCCGAGTTCATCGGCCGCCTGCCGATCGTGGTAGCCCTGGACGCCCTTGACGAGGACGCGCTGGTGCGCATCCTCATCGAGCCCCGCAACGCCTTGGTCAAGCAGTTCCAGAAGTTCTTCGAGATGGACGGGGTGGAGCTGGAGTTCACCGAAGGAGCGCTGCGGGCCATCGCCCGCAAGGCCATGGAGCGCAAGACCGGCGCCCGGGGCTTGCGCTCCATCGTGGAGGGGCTGCTCCTCGACATCATGTACGAGATCCCTTCGCGGGAAGACGTGCACAAGTGCGTCGTCGACGAGGCGTGCGTGATGGAGGGCAAGCCGCCCACCCTGCTGCGGGTCGAGCGCAAGCCCAAGAAGAAGGAAGAGAGCGCATAGAGGCTTACGCCGCGCGATACGTGCAAGCCGCCCGGAGCCGGAGGCCGACGAGGTTTCCGGCTCCGGTGTTTTTCGGGTTCCGTTTCACAGGTCCCCGCTTTTGAATCGACATTCCCCTCCCCGGGGCATACTAGTGTTGGTTGCGCCTGTGCCGCCGGGGAGGGGAATGCAACGATGATGGACATGATGGGCATCTTTGGACTGGTGAACTTCTTTTTTGCCGTCGTCATCGGCCTGTACTTCCTCAACCTGCTGCGGGCCCAGCAAACAAGCCGGGCCGCGGTTGACCGGGAATCCCGCAAGGAACTGGAAAAGCTCAACCGCTTGAAGCAGATTTCCCTGACCGAGCCATTGGCGGAGAAGACGCGACCCGCGTCGTTGAGCGATATCATCGGCCAGGAAGAAGGGCTCAAGGCGCTGCGCGCCGCCCTGTGCGGTCCCAACCCCCAGCACGTCATCATCTACGGCCCGCCGGGAATCGGCAAGACCGCCGCCGCCCGAGTTGTGCTCGAGGAAGCGAAGCGCAACCCGCTGTCGCCCTTCAAGAGCGACGCGCAGTTCGTCGGGGTGGACGCGACGACGGCCCGTTTTGACGACCGCGGCATCGCGGATCCGTTGCTCGGCTCCGTCCACGACCCCATCTACCAGGGAGCCGGACCTCTGGGGCAGGCGGGCATCCCGCAGCCGAAACCGGGCGCCGTCACCAAAGCGCACGGCGGCATCCTCTTCATCGACGAGATCGGTGAGCTGCATCCCATCCAGATGAACAAGCTGCTCAAGGTGCTCGAGGACAGGCGGGTGTTCCTCGAAAGCGCCTATTACAGCTCCGAGGACACGAACATCCCGCCGCACATCCACGAGATATTCCAAAAGGGGCTCCCGGCCGACTTTCGCCTCGTTGGGGCCACGACCCGTATGCCCCACGAGATCCCGCCGGCGATCCGCTCGCGGTGTCTTGAGATTTTCTTCCGGGCCCTGACGCCTGCGGAGATCCGCACCATCGCCGCCAACGCGGCGGCGAAGATCAACTTCCCCATCGACGAGGACGCCCTCGACGTCCTGCAGCGCTACGCTCACAACGGCCGGGAAGCGGTCAACATGGTGCAGATCGCAGCCGGCGTCGTCCAGACCGAAGGTCGGCACCGCATTAGCCGAGCGGATGTGGAGTGGGTGATCAACAGCGGCCAATATGCGCCGCGGCCCGAGCGCCGGGTGCCGGAGGAACCCCAGGTCGGCTGCGTCAACGGGCTGGCCGTGGCGGGCCCCAACCAGGGACTGCTGATTGAGGTGGAGGCATGCGCAACGCCGGCGCCGCCCGGGCGCGGCCGGGTCGTCGTCACGGGGATCATGGAGGAGGAGGAAATGGGCGGGCCCGGAGTGACCATGCGCCGCCGCAGCATGGCCCGCAGCTCCCTGGACAACGTCCTGACCGTGCTGCGCAAGTACTTGGGCGTGCGTCCCGACGACTACGACATCCACATCAACTTCCCGGGGGGCGTTCCGATCGACGGCCCGTCGGCCGGCGTCACGATGGTGACGGCCATCTACTCGGCTATCACCGGGCTGCCCGTGGACAACCGGGTGGCCATGACCGGCGAGGTGTCCATCCGCGGTTTCGTGAAACCGGTGGGCGGCATTGTGGCCAAGATCGAAGCGGCGCGCCTGGCGGGCGCGACCCGCGTCATTATCCCCAAGGACAACTGGCACGCCATGTTTGCCCGCTGGCGCGAGGAGGGCTTTGAGGTCATCGCCGTGGAGCGCATCGAGGAAGTCGTGGCCGCCAGCATGAGCCACGGCGTTCACGCCCCGGTGGCGCCCGAGCGGAGCGAGACCGGCGTGCCGGTCCCTGCCGCGGCCGCGGGCGTACCCGCGTCCTAGCTTTTTCCACAAGGAATCATATGCGTCCCCCCGAAAAGCGATAAGATAACGACATCCGGGCCGTTTTGGGGGGACGCGCAACGCCCATGCAGGAACGCTCCCACAGCAACAACCCATCCGATCTACCCGTGGTGCCCTTGCTGCCGTTGCGGGGAATGATCGTCTTCCCCTACACGGTGACGCCGCTGGAAATCGGCCGGCCCCGCAGCCTGCAGGCGCTGGAGGCCGCCATGATGGGCGAGCGCCGGATCGTGCTGGCCGCCCAAAAGGACGACCGGGTGCAGGAACCGGCGCCCGCCGACATTCACGGTGTGGGCACGCTGTGCGAGATCAAGCAGGTGCTCAAGCTGCCCGAGGGGCAGCTCCGAGTGCTGATCGAGGGCCGCACCCGGGTGCGCATCGACGCGATCGAGCAGGAGGAGCCGTACTACCAGGCCGTCGTCTCGCCCCTCGAGGCGCCCGCATCCGCGTCGGCGGCGCAGCTCGAGGCCTTGGTGCGGACGACGCGGCGGTTGTTCGAGCAGTACGCCCAGCTCGGAAAGCAGCTGCCCGAGGAGGTCGTCCGCTCGGTGCTCATCATCGAGGAGCCCGAGCGGCTTCTCAACACCATTGCCTCGCAGCTTAACGTCAGCGTCGAAGACAAGCAGTCGGTGCTGGAGATCCCGGCGCTGACCGACCAGTTGGAGCATGTGTGCGTCCTCTTGACCCGCGAGATGGAGATCCTGGAGCTGGAGAAGCGCATCCACATGCGGGTGCGCCGGCAGATGGAGAAAGCCCAAAAGGAGTACTACCTCCGCGAGCAGATGAAGGCGATCCAGAAGGAGCTCGGCGACCGGGACGAACGGCAGGCTGAAGTGGAGGAGTACCGGCGGCGCATCGACGCCAAGGGGTTTCCGGAAACCGTCAAGGAGAGGGCCCTGAACGAGGTCAAGCGGCTGGAAAAGATGCCGCCCATGGCCGCGGAGGCGGTCGTCGTCCGCAACTACCTGGACTGGCTCCTCGCGCTGCCGTGGAAGGAGCGGACGCAGGAGCGGGTCGACTTGGCGGTGGCCGAGCGCATCCTCAACGAGGACCATTACGGCTTGGACAGGGTCAAGGAGCGCATCCTCGAGTACTTGGCCGTGCGCAAGCTGACCAAGGGCGTCAAGGGGCCGATTCTTTGTCTTGTGGGGCCGCCGGGCGTCGGCAAGACGTCCCTTGGCCGCTCGGTGGCCCGGGCGCTCAACCGGAAGTTTGTCCGCATTTCCCTGGGAGGCGTGCGGGATGAGGCGGAGATCCGCGGCCACCGGCGCACCTACGTGGGCGCGATGCCGGGGAAGCTGCTGCACGCGATGCGGCAGGCGGGCACCCGCAATCCGGTGCTCTTGCTCGATGAGATCGACAAGATGACGGCCGATTTCCGCGGAGATCCGGCGGCGGCGCTGCTGGAAGTGCTGGATCCGGAGCAAAACCACAGCTTTTCCGACCACTATCTCGAAGTGCCCTACGACTTGTCGGAGGTGCTCTTCATCACCACCGCCAACGTGCTGTGGGCCATCCCGCGGCCTTTGAGGGACCGCCTGGAGGTCATCACGATTCCGGGCTACACCGATGCGGAGAAGCTCAACATCGCCCGCCGGCACCTGTTGCCCAAGCTCATCCGGGACCACGGCCTCAAGCCTGAGCAGCTGCAGGTGTCCGACCGGACCATGGCGCGCATCATCGACGTATACACCCGGGAGGCCGGGGTGCGGGGGCTCGAGCGGGCCCTTGCCGCGGTTTGCCGCAAGGCGACCCGGGAAGTCGTCGAGGGCGAAAAGACGCCCATCCGCGTGACCGTGGGCAACTTGTCCCGGTACCTGGGCCCGCCCCGGTTTCTCCGCACCCAGCGAGAGCAGGAGGACCGGGTCGGTCTTGCTCACGGCCTGGCTTACACCGAGTACGGCGGCGACGTGCTGACCATTGAGGTGACCGTCATCAAAGGCAAGGGCAAGCTGACCCTCACCGGCAAACTGGGCGAGGTCATGCGCGAATCGGCCCAGGCCGGCTTCAGCTACATCCGCTCGCGGGCGGCGTATCTTGGGATTCCCGTGGACTTCCACGAGTCCACCGATATCCACATCCATGTTCCCGAAGGAGCGGTTCCCAAGGACGGGCCCTCGGCCGGCATCGCGATCGCGGTGGCGGTCGCCTCGGCCTTGAGCGGCCGGCCGGTGCGCCACCAGGCGGCCATGACCGGCGAGATCACCCCCCGGGGACGCGGGCTCCCGGTCGGCGGGATCAAGGAGAAGGTGCTGGCCGCCCACCGGGCCGGCGTCCGCACGGTGCTCCTTCCCCGGGACAACGAGAAGGATCTCGAGGACATACCGGCACCCATCCGCCGCAGACTGGACATCCGCCCCGTGGAGCACATGGACGAAGTGCTGGAGCTTGCCCTAGTGCCGGGCCGGGTTGACCCGGAGATGCCTCTGGGCAAGGGCGATCCTCAGGCCGAGTCGTTGCCGGCGCCGGGGGGCGCGCCTAATGCGCGTCCTGATCCGCTCGAACCCGACGAAGAGTTCCCTTACGTGCCCGAGCAGCTGCCGCCGGCCGACGAGCGGCCGTGGTGGGAGGACAGTCCTTAACGTGGCGGGACAGGCGGGGATCAACTGGCGG
>CALFSR010000133.1 GCA_937916565.1 uncultured Bacillota bacterium
CTGGTGCAGTACATGGACGCGCTGCGGCGGGGGGCGGCCCTGCCCGTGTCACTGGCGCTGCCGGGTCACGGGGAGCCGTTCCGGGACGTAGCGGCGCTGATTCACGGGCGGCTCGAGATGCACGGGCAGCGGCTGAAAAACTTGCTGGAGCGGCTCGCGGCCGGTCCCGCCACCGTGTTTGAGCTCGCCCAGGCCATGTTCGCCCAGGCCGGGGGCCAGCAGCTCATCCTGGCCTTGTCGGAAGTGCAGGGGCATCTTGATGTCCTCGAGGCGCTCGAGCAGGTGCGGTCCGTGCCGGCGGGCGAGGACGGCCCGAGGGCAGGCGCCCTCGTGTATGCGGCAGCGGGTAAGTGAACGGATTCACTATTGACATCCCCAGGCAGGGCTTCTATAATTGCCCTAGTGTTACAACTTACAACGCACCGGCTCGCCCGGTGCCGCAAAGTGTAACTCTTATCGAGAGCGGCGGAGGGACTGGCCCGATGAAGCCCGGCAACCGGCGTCCGCGATCGCGCATGGACGCAAGGTGCCAATTCCTGCCGGACGCCCGCGGGTAAGGCGTTCGGAGAGATGAGAGGAGGCACAACGATGCGTGTACCTCTTCTCGTGCGGGAAGGGGTTTTTTTCTTGCACGCCCACAACGGTTTCCGCAACGGAAACGCGAAGAATACCGCGACCGTCCCCATGCTGCGGCTCGAGAACGTGGAAAAGACGTACGGCCGCGGCGCCAACCAGGTGCAGGCGCTGCGGGGCGTTTCCCTGGATGTCATGCCGGGCGAGATCTTTGGCATCATTGGCCTCAGCGGCGCGGGGAAAAGCACCCTCATCCGCTGCATCAACCTGCTGGAGCGGCCGCAGGCGGGCCGCGTATTCATCGACGGCGTGGACGTCACCGGCTACAAAGGAGCGTCGCTGCGGGCCGTCCGGCGCCAGATCGGCATGGTGTTCCAGCATTTCAACCTGTTGACCAATAGAACCGCCCTGGCCAACGTGACGTTTCCCATGGAGATCGTCGGGGTGCCCCGCAAAGAGCGGGAAGGGCGGGCACTCGAGCTGCTTGACTTCGTCGGCCTGCGGGAAAAGGCCCGGCGGTATCCGTCGGAGCTCTCGGGCGGGGAGAAGCAGCGGGTCGGCATCGCCCGGGCGCTGGCCACCGAGCCGCGGCTGCTCTTGTGCGACGAACCGACGTCGGCGCTCGACCCCGAGACGACGACATCGTTTCTCAACCTGCTCAAGGACATCAATCGCCGGCTGGGCCTGACCATCGTTATGGTGACGCACCAGATGCACGTCGTGCGGGCTGTGTGCGGCCGCGTTGCCGTGCTCGACCAAGGACGCGTCGCCGAGCTCGGCCCGGTGGCTCAAGTGTTTGGCGCCCCGCAGACGGAAGCGGCGCGGCGCCTGGTCAAGGAGGCGGCCCTCGGTGCTTAACCCGCAAGTGCTCAACATGCTGTGGCCGGCGCTGTGGGAGACGCTTTACATGGTCGCAGGCGCGGCGCTGTTTGGCCACCTCTTTGGTATACCCTTGGGGGTCCTGGTGGTCGTGACGAGCCCGGGCCACATCTTGCCCAATGCGGCGATCCACCGCATCGCGGGGGTCGTCATCAATATCGGCCGGTCCATTCCGTTCATCATCTTGATGGTGGCCATCATTCCCTTTACCCGCTGGGTGGTGGGGACTTCCATCGGCACCACCGCGGCCATCGTGCCGCTTACGGTGGCGGCCGTCCCGTACATCGCGCGCTTGGTCGAGCAGGCCCTCCACGAAGTGGATCTGGGCGTCATCCAAGCCGCGCAAGGCATGGGCGCGACTCCGTGGCAAGTCATCTACAAGGTGCTCTTGCCCGAGAGCTTGCCGTCCCTCGTATTGGGGGTGACCATTACGACCGTCAGCCTCGTCAGCTACTCCGCCATGGCCGGTGCCATCGGCGCCGGAGGATTGGGCGACCTGGCCATCCGCTACGGCTACCAGCGGTTTCGCGGCGACGTGATGCTCTACACCGTCGTCGTCCTGGTGGTGCTGGTGCAGCTGATCCAAATGGCGGGGAACTTCATCGCACGGCGGGTTGACCATCGCCACCCGTCGTCGTAGAGCGCGCCATAAGCGCAACCTCCGCTAACCTGAGGGCGGCGGCTCGCCGGGGGACCGCGGCTTGGCCACAATTCCCGCGGGTGATGGAGGAGGGGAAATCGGAAATTAGACAATACTGGGAGGATTGCGAAGGTGAAGAATTCGTCGTTGCGTTTCGGAGTTGCCCTGCCGCTCATCCTGGCCTTGGCCGCCGGCGCGGGGGCGCAAGCGGCGGTGATAACCGTCGGCGCCACGGCGGTACCCCACGCCGAGATCCTTGAGTTCATCAAGCCGGCGTTGGCGGCGGACGGCATCGAGCTCAACATCGTCGAGTTCGCCGACTACGTCCTGCCCAACCTGGCGCTAGCGGAGGGAGAGCTCGACGCGAACTATTTCCAGCACATCCCGTACCTGGAGACGTTCTCCGCGGATCACGGGCTCGACTTGAGGGTCCTGGTGGGTGTGCACATCGAGCCGATGGGCTTCTACAGCCAGCGCCACGCGACCGTGGACCAGCTGCCGCAGGGAGCGACCGTCGCCATTCCTAACGACGCGACCAACGGCGGCCGGGCACTTCTGCTCCTGCAGGCGGCGGGGCTTATCCGGCTCGCCGAAGGTACGGGCATTACGGCCACGGTCTTTGACATCGTGGACAACCCGCTCGGCCTGCGGCTGCGAGAGCTTGAGGCGCCGCTTCTTCCCCGGGCGCTCGCGGACGTGGACGCGGCGGTCATCAACACCAACTACGCCCTGGAGGCGGGCCTTGTGCCGCTGCGGGACGCCCTTGCCATCGAAGGCGCGGAATCGCCCTACGTGAACGTCGTCGCGGTTCGGGCCGGCGATGAGACGAATCCGGCCCTGCGCAAGCTGGCGGAGGCGTTGACTGCGCCGGCCGTGCGGGACTTCATCGTGGAGAAGTACGCGGGCGCAGTAGTGCCCGTGTTTTAGCAGGCTCGCGGCCCGGCGTCCTGCCGTGCCGCCGGCGGCCGTCGCTTGTTCGCCGGACGTAATCCAATGGCAATAGACACGAGAGGAGGCCGTTTCATGCGTCGTACACTTGTCGTGGTTGTCCTTGTCGCCCTTGTAGCCGCCCTAAGCGGCGTCGCGGGCGCCCAATCCGCGGTGCTTAAGGTCGGAGCCAGCACGCTGCCGCACGCGCCGATCCTGGAGTTTGTGAAGCCTTGGCTGGCGGAACAGGGCATTGAACTCCAGATCATCGAGTTCAGCGACTACGTGCTGCCCAACTTGGCCCTGGGCGAAGGTGACATCGACGCCAACTTTTTCCAGCACATCCCGTACTTGGAGGATTTCGCCGCCAACCATCGCCTGAACCTGACGTGGACGGTGAAGGTGTTCCTCGCTCCCATCGGGATGTACAGCAACAAGATCACCTCCATCGACCAGCTGCAGCGGGGCGCGACCATCGCCATTCCCAACGACGTGACCAACGGCGGCCGGGCCCTGGTCCTGCTGGACCGGGCGGGTCTGATCCAGCTCCGGGAAGGCGTGGAGGGCAACGCGACGGTGTTTGACATCGTCGGCAATCCGCTCAACCTGCGCATCCTCGAGCTTGAGGCGCCGCTTTTGCCGCGGGCGCTGGCCGACGTGGACGCCGCCTTCATCAACCAGACGTACGCCTTGGAGGCGGGCTTCAAGCCGGCCCGGGACGCGATCTTGCTCGAGTCCGGCGACTCTCCGTACGCCAATGTGGTGGCAACCCGGATCGAACTCGCCGGCGATCCGCGCATCCAGAAGCTGGGCGAGGCGCTGACCCGGCCGGAGGTGCGGGACTTCATCCTCGAGTACTTTGAGGGCTCTCTCATCCCGGTGTTCTGAGCCGCCGCAGGAGGGCCTAAGCCAGCGGAGAACAACAAAAGCGGGGGAGGGCGCAAGCGGGTTCGCTTGCGGGCCGAACCCGCTTTTTCCGTTGGGTGCCATACGGGAGCGTCCGGTGGGAGCATACTGGCCCCGGGTCTTAGGCCCGGGACAACACGGAGGTGGCCTGCATGTCGTTCGTGGAAGTCCAGCGGGAAGGCGCCGTCGGCGTCGTCGTTCTCAACAAGCCGCCGGTCAACGCGCTGGACTGGGCGTTTCTGCGGGAGATCGACAGCGCCGTGGCCGGCCTGGAGCGGGACGATGCGGTGCGGGCGGTGCTGTTCCGAAGCGCCGTCCCGGGCATCTTCATCGCCGGCGCGGACATCAAGGCGTTCCAGCAGCCCGAGTCGACCCAGGCGGCCATGGGCGCCTTCAAGGACTGCTTCCAGCGCATCGAGCGGCTGCCGAAGCCGACCATCGCCGCGATCGGCGGCCACGCTCTCGGGGGTGGTTGCGAGTTCACGTTGGTGTGCGACTTCCGTCTCATGGTCGACGACGGCAAGAGCACCATCGGTCTTCCCGAGGTGAGCCTGGGCATCTTTCCGGGCGCCGGCGGCACCCAGCGGCTGCCGCGACTCATCGGGCAGGCGCGGGCCTTGGACATCATCCTCAACGGGCGACGCCTCAAGGCCCAGGAGGCCGCGGCCGCCGGCCTCGTGCACGCGGCGGTGGCGCCCGAGGAGTTTGACAACTATGTGCTCGCGTACGCCCAGCGGCTGGCGAGCGGCCCGACGCGCGCCCTTGCCGCGGCCAAGGCCAACGTGTTGCGGGCGCTGGACGTGCCGCTCGCGGAGGGTCTCAGCCGGGAAGTGAGCGATTTCGTGGAGATTCTTGGCACCCGCGACGCGCAGGAAGGCGTGGCCGCGTTCTTGGAGAAGCGGGCGCCTAACTTCCGGGGCGAGTAGTGGGGCGCAGCCGTTTCCAGAGGACAAAGCCCAGCCAGCCGGCCAAAAGTACACCGCCAGCGGCGGCCAGCCAGCGGGTGTAGCGGGGATCTTCCAGGACGGCTTTGCCCACGAACGAGAAGAGAAGGATCGACGGCAGATCGCCGAGCGCCGTGGCGGCCGCGAAGTGCAGCACGGGGATGCGGGACAAGCCCGCCGCATAGCTCCAAAGGTCGCTCGACGTAAAGGGAATGAGCCGGGCGATAAGCAGGACCGCGAAGCCGTTTTTCCGGCTGAAGGCGTCCACCCGCTTCAGGACTGACTCAGGCAGCAGGCGCCGGATGGCCCGGCGGGCGACCCAGCGGGCGACGGCAAAGGCGGCCATCGCCCCGGCGAGGACGCCGGACAAAGACAAGAGGCTCCCGAGCCACGGCCCAAAGATCATGCCGCTCGCGATGATGAGAAACCAGTTGGGCAACGGCGCGATCAGCGCTTCGACGGTAAACAGGGCGAGGATGACGACAATCGTCCAGGCGCCAAAGCCGCGCAAGTACGCGACGCCTTCCTCGAGCTCGGCTTGCCGGAGAAAACGCGGCACGTCGCGCCACGTTTCGGGCGCAGCCCCAAGGGCGAAGACCATCAGGGCCAAGGCAAGTCCGAGGGCCAAATATACTGCGGGCCGCGGGCGGCGGAAGCCCACCGCGGCCTCACCTCCCCATATGGCCGCTCATCGCGGCGGATCAGGTTGTAGCTTGCCCGCAAACGGAATGGTTTCACAGGGAGGGAGCACCGATGCGCGAGTGGCTTGACAAGGCCCACGCTATCCGTGAGTGGATTGTGGACGTGCGCCGGGACTTGCACCAGTACCCCGAGCTCATGTACCAGGAATACCGCACGAGCCAGGTCATCCGGGAACACCTTGACGCTTTGGGTATCCGCTACCGGCACCCGGTCGCGGAAACCGGCGTCATCGCCCAGGTCGGCACGGGCCAAGCTCCCTGTGTCGCCTTGCGGGCGGACATGGACGCGCTGCCCATCCACGAAGAGGCGGATGTACCGTTCAGGAGCCGCCATGACGGCAAGATGCACGCCTGTGGTCACGACGCCCACGTGGCCATGCTGCTCGGGGCCGCCCGGCTGCTTAAGGAGCACGAGCACTTGCTTTCCGGCACCGTCCGGCTGCTTTTCCAGCCTGCCGAGGAGGGCGGGGCAGGAGGAGACCGGATGTGCGAGGCGGGCGCCCTCGACGAGGACCCGCCGGGGCAGCGCATCTTCGGGCTGCACGTCTGGCCGCTTGCCCAGGCGGGCAGCGTCATAGGCCGTCCCGGGACGTTCCTGGCCGCCGCGTGTCACCTTGATATCACCGTACAGGGCCATGGCGGCCACGCGGCGTTGCCCCACGCGGCGGTGGACCCCGTGGTCACGGCGGCCAAGATCATCACCGAACTGCAGACCATCGTCGCCCGGGAACTCGATCCGCTGTCCGCGGGCGTTGTCAGCATCACCGGCGTTCAGGCCGGCGAGGCCTACAACGTCATCCCGCCCACGGCGCGCCTGTTTGGTACGTTGCGGGCGTTGACCCAAGAAGGAATGGACTTCCTGCAGGCCCGGGTCGAGACGGTGGCGACCCACGTCGCGGAGGCCAACCGCTGCCGGGTGCGGGTCGAATTCCCCGGCACGGTGTACCCGCCTACGGTCAATGACCCGAACTGCTGGCGCATGGCCCAGGCCGTGGCGGGCGAGCTGCTCGGCGCCCATCGGGTGAGCGAGGTCGCGCCGATCATGGGAGCGGAGGACTTCGCCTTCTACACAAGGCGAGTGCCCGGCTGTTTCCTGTTCCTTGGCGTGGGCAACCCGGCCAAAGGCGCGGTGTACCCGGTGCACCACCCCCGCTTCACGCTGGACGAAGACGCGTTGCCCGTCGGGTCCGCCCTGCACGTCGCCCTGGCTCTGCGGGCGCTGGCGGAACTGAGCTGAGGCGAGCGGCGGCCCGCCAGACCCGGGCCCTCTAGCCGCAAGGGCTTGCTTCGTCGCCTCGCGCCAGCTCCGGTTCATCGCCGCGCATGAGCGCCGGGTCCGCCGAGAGGGATGGAAACGGAAACCGCCGGCGGAGCGCCTCGCCCGTGGGGCTCGCATGGTCGTCGAGCCACACCAGCAGGCGCTCCGTCGTGCTCAAGACGCCCGCGACGTCGATGCCGAGGTAATAGGGGAGATAAGGAGGGAGCTTCTGCTGCACCTTGGCCAGCTGCCGGCGGACGCCCGTCGGGTTTCCCCGCTGGGCGTGGACGAAGGCGCTGGCGTACAGGATTAGGCCCTGGTAGAAGTCGCTGCGCTGCGCCCGCCACGGCTCCTCGAGCACCTCGTGGCTTTCCCAGTAGGCGCCAGCGTTGAACAGCTCGAGAAACCGCAAAAGCGGCTCCGGCAACACGGCCGGCGCCGGCTGTGCCATACCGATCTCTCCTTGGGGTTCACGCGCCCGGCAGAAGCGGGATCACGTAGCGGGCGAGAAACCATAGGATCGCGAGCACGATGATGACGATGGCACCCCATTTGATGGCTGCCGTACCCGCGTGCTGGGCCTGATCGCCCCTGCTGTCTTGCGCGCCCATGGGCTCCACCTCCTGCCTGCCAGTGTGCCCACGGGCGCCGGTGTTCACGCGCCGTGCCCGCTTTGGATCCGCTCGAGCAAGGCGTCCGCGGCTTGGAAGGCGTCGGTCTTGCGGCTCGCGATCGCCTCGATGAGGCGCTCCCGCTCGGCGGAAACCGCGGCGCCTGCCAGCCTTTGCTCAAGGCGCACCAGCAACGCCTCCTGCAGTTCGGCCGCGGACTGGGCCCGCACCAAGGCTTCCCATCGCCCCGACTGGACCAGGTACGCCCGGTGGGCGTCCAGGGCGTCGGCCAAGGCGTCGATGTGCTGGGCCTTGAGGGCGACGGTGCGTACGACGGGAGGCGTCCAGCCCTCGTCGCCGGTGTGCCCGGCCGACCGGGCGGACTCACGGCCCATGTCGATCATGGCCAGGAGCTGGGCCGCCGTCCGCTCAGCCCCTTCCCGATCGGCCTTGTTGACCACGTAGACGTCCGCAATCTCGAGAATGCCGGCCTTGAGCATTTGGATGTCGTCGCCGAGCCCCGGCACCGAGACGACAACCGTCGTGTGCGCCAAGGTGCGCACGGCGACGTCCGACTGGCCGGCTCCGACGGTTTCAATGAGGACGATGTCTTTTCCGGCGGCATCCAAAAGGTGCACGACTCCCCGGACCGAGCTGGAGGTGCCGCCGAGCTGCCCGCGGGACGCCATGCTGCGGAAGTAGACGCCGGCCGGAGCGTCAGCG
>CALFSR010000134.1 GCA_937916565.1 uncultured Bacillota bacterium
TTCATCGGCCCGCAGGCCGACTTCCACCTGGATGCCGGCCGCTCGCAACGCGGCAAATCCGCGCCCGCGCACCCGGGGAGCCGGGTCCTCGATGGCGGCCACGACCCGGCGTATGCCGGAGCGCACGATCGCCTGCGTGCAGGGGGGCGTCCGCCCGTAGTGGTCGCACGGCTCGAGGTTGACGTACAACGTTGCGCCTTGGGCCAGTGGACCCGCTGCGGCCAGGGCGACGGCTTCGGCATGGGGGGCGCCGGGGCGCTCGTGGAAGCCCAATCCGGCGATGCGGCCGTCCCGTACGACGACGGCGCCGACCATCGGGTTAGGGTCGGTTGTGCCTTCACCTCGCCGTGCCAGAGCGAGCGCGAGGTCCATGCACCAGGCGTCGTCCCCGGCCGGACTGCCCGGCATGGGGAGCTCATGGGCGGGAAAGTGCTGCAACATACCTCACGCCTACAGGGGCCGGTCGAGAGACGAAACGACCCCGGTGGTTGCGGCGGGCAATCCCCGGGGTCGCTGCTGCAGCACGTTTCACACCCTGCGGATGACATGGCGCGTGGAGACACGCACGAGCCCCGCGGGTGCAAGACGGAAGCTGCAACCTTCTCCCATCCGGACTGTACCGTCGGCTCCGGATTCGCACCGGATCCTGCTGCTTACGCAGCTCGTGGGCTCGTCGGGTCGCAAGTCGCCCGCATCGCCACCGGTCGGGAATTGCCCTGCCCGGGCTCACCCTGCCCCGAAGGTTGCCGTCACCTATGCGGTTTCGCTTCCAGCATAGCATGCCGCCAGGGGCCGATCAACCCGGCCCGGCCGCCGGCGCATCGCCTGCGGACAGAGGAACCGCCGGCCAGCAGCCCGAACCATCCGGACCATGGAGATCACGCGGGATTTTGCCGTAGCCACATTCGTAGTGCATGAGGGCCGGGTGCTCCTGCTTTACCATAACCGCCTGGGCATGTGGCTGCCGCCCGGCGGCCACATCGAGCCCAACGAACTGCCCGATGAGGCCGCGGTGCGGGAAGTGTACGAGGAAACCGGTGTCCGGGTGGAGCTCGTAGGGGAAAAGGCGCTGCCGGTGGACTACCCACGGCAGCTGGTGCGGCCCCGGGGCGTACAGGTGGAACGGATCTCGCCCGGGCACGAACACATCGACTTCGTGTACTTTGCCCGGCCTGTCGGGTCCGTGGAAGTGCGGGCTAACGATGAGGGGAGCCATGTCGGCTGGTACGGCCCGGACGAACTGGCCAACTTGCCGCTCACCGAGGAGATCCGGCTTTGGGTTGAGCTGGCCCTCAAGAGCCTTTGACGCGTCCTGGACCCGGCCTTGGCCGGCGCAGGAATCGTCTCTATGGCCCGCGTGGGCGCAGGCCGGGACGCGTCAGCGCGGGCGGGCGTGGGCGCGGACGAAGTCGACGATCTCCTTGAGGGAGCTGCCCGGGCCAAAGACGCCGGCGACGCCGAGCTCTTTGAGGCGAGCCGCATCGTCGGTCGGGATGATGCCCCCGACGATTACCGCGATGTCGCCGGCTCCTTGCGCCCGCAAGCCCTCCAGGATCCTGGGCACGAGGGTGTTGTGGGCGCCGGACAAGATGCTGACGCCTAGGACGTCCACGTCCTCTTCGATCGCGGCGTCGACGATCTGCTCCGGCGTCTGGCGCAGGCCGGTATAGATGACTTCCATCCCGGCGTCCCGCAGCGCCCGGGCAATGACCTTTGCACCACGGTCGTGCCCGTCAAGCCCGGGCTTGGCCACCAGCACCCGGATCTTGCGCTGGGAAACGGCTGCCGTCGTCAACCGGACTACCTCCTCGCAACATCGCACGGGGCGCCGCGGGGGGCAGCGCCCGCAGCTCAAATGATCAGGATCTCGTTATACTCGCCAAACACCGCCCGCAGCTCGTCCACGATTTCGCCTAATGTGGCGTACGCCCGCACGGCGTCCAGGATGGGCGGCACCAGGTTTGCACCACCTGCCGCTGCGTCCCGGACGGCCGCCAAGGTCTCCCGGACCCTTTCGGCGTTGCGCTCCCGCCGGACTCTTGCCACCCGCTCCCGCTGCTTGGCCTCTATCTCGGGGCCGATCTTGAGGATCGGGATGGGGGTCTCCTCGTCGATGGTGTAGGCGTTGACGCCGACGATGATCTGCTCGCCCGATTCGACGCGGCGCTGGTACTCGTAGGCCGCGTCCGCGATCTCCCGCTGGAAAAACCCTTGCTCGATGGCGGGAATAACGCCTCCCAGCTCGTCAATGCGGCGGAAGTACTCCCAGACGCCTTGCTCCATCTGGTTCGTCAAGGCTTCCACGAAATACGAGCCGGCCAGCGGGTCGACGGTGTTGGCGACGCCGCTTTCTTCGGCGATGATCTGCTGGGTGCGCAGGGCAATCCGCACCGCCTCTTCGGTCGGCAGGGAGAGCGCCTCGTCCAGCGAGTTGGTGTGCAACGACTGGGTCCCGCCCAAGACGGCGGCGAGCGCCTGAATGGTCGTCCGGATGACGTTGTTGTAAGGCTGCTGGGCGGTGAGGGAGCAGCCGGCCGTCTGGGTATGAAACCGCAGCATCCACGAGCGCGGGTTCTTCGCGCCGAACTGCTCCCGCATGAGCTTGGCCCATACCCGCCGCGCCGCCCGGAACTTGGCCACTTCTTCGAACAGGTCGTTGTGGCTGTTAAAGAAGAACGAAAGGCGAGGCGCGAAGGCGTCCACGTCGAGTCCCGCGGCGATGCCGGCCCTAACGTACTCGCGGCCGTTGGCTAGCGTGAACGCGAGCTCCTGCAAGGCGGTGGCCCCGGCTTCGCGGATGTGGTAGCCGCTGATGCTGATGGTGTTCCACCGGGGTACGTGTTCCGCGCAATAGGCGAAGATGTCGGTGATCAAGCGCATGCTGGGCTCGGGCGGGAAGATCCACTCATTTTGAGCGATGTACTCTTTGAGGATGTCCGCCTGGATGGTGCCCGACAGCTTGTCGAAGGGCACCCCCTGTTTTTCCGCAACGGCCAGGTACATCGCGAAGATGATGATGGCCGGTGCGTTGATGGTCATCGACGTGGTGACCTGGTCCAGCGGGATGCCGTCGAAGAGCGTTTCCATGTCGGCCAGGCTGGACACGGCGACCCCTTCCACGCCGACTTCGCCCTCGGCCCGGGGGTGATCGGAGTCGTAGCCCATGAGCGTCGGGAGGTCAAACGCCACGGATAATCCCGTCTGGCCCTCCTTGAGGAGGTAGCGAAACCGCTCGTTTGTCTCCTCCGCGGTGCCAAAGCCAGCGAACTGGCGCATCGTCCACAGCCGCCCGCGGTACATGTTGGCGTGTATGCCCCGGGTGAAAGGATAGCTTCCAGGGTCGCCCAAGTCGCGCTCGTAGTCGAGCCCGGCGACGTCCTCGGGCCGGTAGAGCCCTTTAACGGCGACGCCGGAGGTGGTGAGAAACCGCGCTTTTCGTTCGCCCGCGCCGCCCCTCGCCGGTGCCGCCAGGCGGTCCTGAGTACGGCTCACGCCTCATCCCCCCATCCAGCATACGCCCGGTGCAGCAAGCCCGAGACAATACTCCTTGACATCCGGATAATTCTTGACCCGTTGCACCTCTCCCTCCCGCACCACGCGCCCGTTGTCCACATCCGCGGCGGGACGCGAGCGCTCTGCTTGTGGGTGGAACTGCGATGGTGTGCCCACGGAAGGCGGCTAAGGCGTAGGCGGGGGAACGACCGTGTCCGTGCGGTGGTCGACCGAAACGAAGTTCGTACGCAGGAAGTGGACGAGGCCCCAAATGTCTTCATCGGAAAGCGACGCCCCGAAGGCGGGCATGCCGGTGGTGGCCACGCCGTTCTTGATGATGTGGAAGGTCGCCCCCGGTTCCATGTCCGCGAAGGCGGGGTGCGTGAAGTTGACCGGCGGCGGGTTGAGGGTGCGGGCAACGGCTACGTTGGCATCCCCGTTGGGCCCGTGGCATACGGCGCACTGGCTGCCGAAGATGGTCCGGGCCCGGGCCAGCACCTCCGGCGTCGGCTCGAGGGGATTCGGACGCGCCCGCTGGTCCGGCGGCACCATTTCCCGCAGGCGGGCCAACTGTGCCGCTGTATCGACGGCACCTGACGGCTGGTCAAAGAGATCTTCGTCGAGACCCGGCACGTCACCCGCAAAGTCTTGCCTCGGCGCGGCCTGCGGCATGAAAAGCACGAGCCACAAGGCAAGCAGCGCAAGCGCCCCTGCGATGGCCGCCCAAACGGGCGCGGGCAACAGGGGGCGCGGGACCGTTCCACCGCCCGCTGCGTTATCGTCTGCGCTGGGTGTGGGCTTCTTGTCACGTCCTGCGGGTTCGTCCCGGCCGTCCACGGCGTTTCCCCCCGATCTTGGTTTTCTTGTCGCCGCTTGCCAGCCGCGGCCGTAGCATGCCCGCCGGCGTCATCGTTCATGCGCCGTCACGGGGACATTCCCCGGCACGCATAAAGCCCGCCTGCATCGTGCACCGTACGTGCCAGGGTGTGCCATGAAAGGGTGACGGCTGGCCATGGACGAGGCGGGCAATCCGAAGCGGGCGGGGGAACCGGAGGCGGTGCACGACGGCGAACAGCCGCCGGGCCGGGTGCGGACGCCCCAGGGAACGATGGTTATCGTGCTCATCTATGCCGCAGCCACGGTGCTGCTCTGGGCGTACGTGTACTACCACATGCTGCGTTACGGCGGTGGGCTCGGTGGACATTGACCGCTACGAACGTATGTGGATTGTGCTCAGCGCCGCGGTGCTCATCAGCCTCATGCTGGCGCTCACCTACAGCATCTACGGGCTTGACATCCGTCTCATCGGCGACGCAGGCCAGGTTGATCCGGCGTCGGTGACGCTGCGGCCCCCATTTGACAAGCCCGGCGTGTACATGGAAGGCCCGGGTCGCTACCGGGTGGTGATGGTGGCGCGCGCGTGGTCGTTCCAGCCGGCCGAGGTGCGGGTGCCCGCCGGGGCCGACGTGACGTTTCAGGTGACGAGCTTGGACGTCATCCACGGTTTCCGGATCCCCTACACGACCATCAACCAGATGATCGTGCCGGGGCAAGTGTCCGAGATCAGCTACCGCTTCGACGAGCCCGGGGAGCATGTGCTGTTTTGCCACGAGTACTGCGGCGTCGGCCACCACGTCATGGAGGGGAGGATCATCGTTGAACCCGCAAGCGCAGCCACCGACTGACGACGCTCAAGGGGCCCTCGCCGAGCTTTACCGGCCGGACAGCTTGCACATCCGCATCTTCATTTACATCAGTTTCGTCCTGCTGGCGGTGGGCGGGGTGTTCGGCACGCTGCAGGCGCTTGACAAGATGAAGGTCGATCTGTACCGGTTTCTCCCCGGCACGCTGCAGCTGTACTACACGGGCTTGACGGCCCACGGTGTCCTGTTGGCCCTGCTGTTCACCGGCACGTTCATCATCGGATTTTTGTCCCTGGCCCTCGTGCACGGCTTGCGCCGGCCGCTGGCGGACCGGGGGCTCGCCTGGGCGACCCTGGCGGTGGCGGTAACGGGCGCGCTGGCGTTGCTGGTGACCATCTTCCGCAACGACGCGACGGTGCTCTTTACGTTCTACGCGCCCCTTCAGGCCCATCCCGGCTTCTATGCGGGGCTCGTCTTGGTGGCGCTGGCGACCTGGATGGCCGCCCTCAACGCGTGGATCACGTGGCGGGCCTGGAAACGGGAACATCCCGGCGAGCGGACGCCGCTGATGGCCTTTGCGGTCCTCGCTACGTGGGCGATGTGGGTTCTCGCCTCCGCGGGGCTGGCGGTGGCTTTGCTCGTCTATTTGCTTCCTTGGTCCATCGGGCAGGCCGAACAGGTCAACCCGCTCCTGACACGCGCGCTGTTTTGGTTCACCGGCCATCCGCTGGTGTATTTCTGGCTGCTCCCGGCCTATGTTTCATGGTATACGATGCTGCCGGCGCAAGTCGGCGGCCGGCTGTTCAGCGAATCGCTGGCGCGGCTTGTCTTCGTTCTGTTTGTGGTGCTGGCGACGCCGACAGGGCTTCACCACATGTACGTCGACCCGGGCGTGCCCCACGGCTTTAAGCTTTTGCACGGCGTGATGACGTATGCGGTCATATTCCCCAGCCTGGTGACGGCCTTTACGGTGGTGGCGTCGGTGGAGGAGGGGGCCAGGCGCCGCGGTGGGCGCGGGTATGTCCTGTGGCTTCTCGCATTGCCGTGGCTGTCCAACCCGTCGGTGGCGGGGCAGCTGCTGGCCATGCTCATCTTCGCGACCGGCGGGATTACGGGCCTTATCAACTCCTCCCTGAACATGAACCTCATCGTGCACAACACGCTGTGGGTCGTCGGGCACCTTCACACCCAGGTCGCCGGAGCGGTGACGCTGACGTTTATGGCCGTCAGCTACTGGCTCGTGCCCCTGCTCTCCGGGCGGGAGCTGTGGGGGCGCAAATGGGCCGTGCTGCAGGTGTGGACGTGGTTTTTCGGCACCGCCGTGATGGCCCGGGGGATGCACTGGATGGGTCTTGCCAGCGCTCCCCGCCGGACGTTCCTTACGTACGCCCGCTACGCGGAGCTGTTTGGGGAATGGCAGTGGGGCGGGGTGTTGACCGCGGCCGGCGGCGTGCTCATGACCGTGTCGGGCGCCTTGTTCCTCTTCATCATGCTGCGCACTGCGCTGGGGCGCACGGCCGCTCAGCCCCTCACCGTCCCGGAGGCGCGCCCCTTGCTCGAGCCCAGGGGCTTGCCCCGGTGGCTCGACCGTATCTCGCCGTGGTTTGCGCTGGGCGCCGTGCTGGCTGCGGCCGCCTGGCTGCCGTCCTTGCTCCGCATGGCCGCGCATTACCCGACGGTGCAAGGCTTCCAGTTATGGTGAGATGTCCGGACCCCATCCTGCGGCGCACACGCCCGCAAGACCTGGCCGGACGGCGCTTGGGACCGGTTGAAAAGTAGACCGTGCGGGCGCCTGGGCGCGGCTTGGCCAGGAATCATCTCCCCACGGGGCGAAACAGTGGGCGATTTGCGGGCGCGGTCGCCCTAGGATGGGGGACGGACGGAACCGATGTCGGAAGCGATGGCAACGGCTTTGCGTCTCAAGGACTTCGTCACCGTGTGGCTGGTCATCGGCAACGCGCTCCTGGCGGTGTGGGCGCTGATCCTTTACTGGCTCAAACGTTCCCCGAGCCGCCTGTATTTTCAAGCACTGGTCTTTTTCCAGGTGCTCATCGCTGCCCAGGTGGTCCTGGGCGTCTTCCTCTTTGCCGGCGGCTTGCCGCCCCATTCAAGCCACTTGTTTTACGGCGTGCTCAACGCGGCGCTCGCGGCCGGTCGTGTCGGCTGGTACACCCGCCTGCTGAGTACAGGTCCGCAAGGGATGCTCTGGCACGGGCTGCTGGCGCTTTTGGCCATCGGACTGGTCGCCCGGTCGCTCGTGACCGCGGCGTACTGACGGGGCGCGCGGCCAAGAGGGTACAGAAAGGTGACCGCGGGCACCCGGAACGAGAAAAAGCCGGCTCCCGAGCGACCCGCCGCGGCGGGCTCCCAGGAAGCCGGCTTTCTCGTCCCGGACGTTCACCGGTTGCCGGCGCGTCGATCGGACGCGTGCGTTGCCCTAGATGTGAATCGCCCCGCCGAGCGCCGCCAGGGCGGCTTCCTTGACACTCTCGGACAAGGTGGGATGGGCGTGGATCGTGGCGGCCACATCGTGCAGCGTCGCCTCGATGGTCTGCCCGAGGCCGATCTCGGCAATTAGCTCCGACGCCTCCGGGCCGATGGCATGCATGCCGAGAATTTCGTCGTACCGGCTCTCGGCGACGATTTTGACGAACCCGTCCGTGCGGCCGGTGGCGACGGCAAGACCGTTGCCCCGCAAGGGGAAGATGCCCACCTTGACATCGTACCCGGCCTCCCGGGCTTGGGCTTCGGTCAAGCCGACGGACGCTACCTGCGGGTGGCAGTAGGTGGCACGGGGTACTTTGCGGTAATCGATGGGCCGGACGGCTCGGCCCGCGATGGCCTCAGCCGCGAGCACCCCTTGCTCCGAGGCGACGTGGGCCAACAGCGGCGGGCCGGTGCAGTCCCCGATCGCGTAGATGCCGGAAACGTTGGTTTCCATGCGCTCGTTCACCGGGATGAAGCCCCGTTCAACCCGCACGCCGAGCTCTTCGAGGCCAAGTCCTTCCGTGTTGCCCGCCACGCCCACCGCTAGCAGCACGGCGTCGGCGCGGACGGTTTCCTCGGCCTTTCCGCCCGTGGCGATACGCACGGTAAGACCGTCGTTGTCCTGCTCCACGCCGGCCACGGTCGCCCCCGCGAACACGCTGATGCCGCGCTTTTTGAAGATCTTCGTCAGCTCCTGGCTGACCTCGGGTTCCTCCGCGGGCAAGATTTGCGGCAGCGCCTCCACGAGGGTCACCTTGGCGCCGAAGGCGCTGAACACCGAAGCGAACTCAACACCGATGGCGCCAGCGCCGACGATGACGATGGAATTGGGCAGCTGGGTCATGGCCAGCGCGTCGCGGCTGGTCAGGATACGCTTGCCGTCGGGTTCCAGGCCGGGCAGGCTGCGGGCCCGAGCGCCGGTGGCGACGACGATATGCTTGGCGCCGATGACCGGGCCTCCCGTGATGGCGACTTGGCCCGGCGCGGTGATGCGCGCTTGACCCTGGTACACCGTGACCCCCTTGCTGCGCATGAGAAACTCCACGCCTTTGCGCAGCCGGTCGGCGGCCCGCCGGCTGTGCTTTTGAGCGGCCGTGTAGTCGCCGCGCACGTTGTCGGCGACGACGCCAAACTCCCCGGCGCGGCGCATCTCCTCCAGGATGCCGGCGCTGTAAAGAAGCGCCTTCGTCGGGATGCAACCCCAGTTAAGGCATGTACCGCCCAGGGCTTCCTTTTCGATGAGCCCCACGCTCAAGCCGAGCTGGCGGGCGCGGATGGCGCAGACGTAGCCGCCTGGTCCACCGCCGATAATGACGACGTCGTGGCGGGCACCTTCCTGGTTGCTCACGGCGTTCACCTTCTTTCGTCGAGGATCCGTTTGATCAAATGAGCAGCCGCAGCGGATTCTCCAAGATCGCCTTCAGATCCTGGAGGAACAGCGCCACCTGCGCGCCGTCGGTAACCCGGTGATCCGCGGATACGGTGGCCCGCATAACGCGGCCGACCGCCAGTTGCCCGCCGCGCACGACCGGCTGCTCCTGCACGGCGCCGACGGCGAGGATCGCGCCTTGCGGCGGGTTGATGATGGCGGCGAACTCCTCGACGCCAAACATCCCGAGATTGCTGACGGTGAACGTCCCACCCTGGTACTGCTCGGGCTTCAGGCGTCCGGCCCTGGCCGCCTCCGCCAGCTCACGGGCTTCCCGCGCGATCTCGACGAGCGACTTCGCGTGGCAGTCCCGGATGACGGGGGTGATAAGACCTTCTTCGAGCGCGACCGCCACGGCCAGGTGCACCGCGCCGTGAACCCGGATCGTGTCATCCTCCAGCGAGGCGTTGAGCCGCGGGTGACGGGTGAGGGCGATGGCTGTCGCCTTGAGAACGAGGTCGTTGACGGAAACCGGCGGCACGTCGTCGCCGAGCTGCTTTAGCTGCTGGCGCAGCTCCATGGCCCGATCCATGTCGATGGCCACGGTGACGTAGAAATGCGGCGCCTGTTGCTTGCTTTCGGCCATGCGCCGGGCAATGGTCTGCCGCATACGGGACAAGGGTACCACTTCGTCCGGCCGCGCTGCCCTCGGGGCAACCGGCTTCTCGGACGCCGCGGGTCCCGGCGTTGAAGCAGCCGCCGGACGGCTCGGGACAGCCGCCGCGCTGGCCGCTGCAGCCAGCACGTCTTGCTTGACGATGCGCCCGCCCGGGCCCGTACCGGTCAACCCCCGCAGGCTCACCCCGTGTTCCGCCGCCAGCCGGCGGGCGAGGGGAGAAGCCTTGACACGAGAAGCAGGCTGGTCCGCTAAGGCCAAAGACGCGACGGCTACCGCCGGACTGGTGCTCTCGGGAGTGGGGGCGACGTCCGGTCCCTCGGTCGCGGCCCCCGGCGCCTCGGGGCCCTGAGTCGCCGCGGCGCCCGCAGCGTCGGTGGCGCCTTGGGCCGCAGACGCTTCGGCTTCTGAACCGGTGTCGATGACGGCGATGGCGGTGCCGACCGGCACCGTCGTCCCTTCGGCCACGAGCAGCTCCTTGACGACGCCCGCGTGGAACGACTCGATCTCCACCACCGCCTTGTCGGTTTCGACCTCCGCGATGGCTTCGCCCCGCTGTACCTGGTCGCCGGGCTGCTTAAGCCAGCGCACCAGGGTGCCTTCTTGCATGTCAAACCCCATCTGGGGCATCGTTACATTGGCCAACTGCGTTCCCTCCCTGGCCTAAGCCGCCTCAGCCGGCGGTGACAGGAGCGCCCACCCGGACGTTGAGCACCTCCAGGCACGCCTCCACGATCTGCTGGCTGCCGGGAAACGCCAGCTTTTCCAAGTTCGCCGCGTACGGCGTCGGCACTTCCAGTTGGTTGACGCGGAGGACCGGTGCGTCCAGGTCGTCAAAGGCCTCCTCCTGAATGCGGGCTGCCACTTCGGCGCCGATGCCAAAGCTGCGCCAGTCTTCGCCGACGACGACGGCGCGGTTGGTGCGCGCGACCGAATCCAGCACCGGGCCCATGTCCAGCGGGCGCAAGGTGCGCAGGTCGACGACTTCGGCCTCGATGCCCTGCTTGGCCAGCTCCTCGGCCGCGATGAGGGCCTCCCGGGTCATGCGGGAGTAGGCGACGATGGTCACATCCCGTCCCCGGCGCTTGACGTCGGACACGCCGATGGGTACGACGTAGTCTTCGTCGGGCACGGGACCGCGGGCGCCGTACAAGAGGCTGTGCTCGATGAACACCACCGGGTCGTCGTCGCGGATGGCCGCCTTGAGCAGTCCCTTCGCGTCATAGGGCGTAGCCGGCGCTACCACCTTGAGCCCCGGAATATGGGCGAAAAGCACCTCCAGGTTTTGCGAGTGGGTGGCCGCCAAACGCCGCCCGCCGCCGACCGTGCGGATGACCATTGGGCAGCGGAACTGCCCGCCGAACATGTAGTGCATCTTGGCGGCGTTGTTGATGACTTGGTCGATGGCCACCAGCGTAAAATTGATGGTCATGATCTCCGCCACGGGCCGCAGGCCGTCCATGGCCGCTCCGACCGCGGCGCCGATAATGGCGGTTTCGGAGATGGGGGTGTCTTTCACGCGCTTTTCCCCGAACTCCTCCAAAAGCCCCTTGGTCACGGCATACGAGCCGCCGTAGGCGCCGATGTCTTCTCCAAGCAAAAACACGCGCTCATCGCGCAGCATCTCTTCCCGCAGCGCCTGGCGCAAAGCTTCCCTGTACGTGATGTCCGCCACGGTCACCGCACCTCCCAATCTTTGACGTCTCGCGCGGCGAGACCGGTGTTATGGATTGACGTAGACGTAGTCAAAAAGCGTGCCGGGATCGGGCTCCGGGCTTTCGTCCGCAAACCGGACGGCCGCGTCGACGGCGTCCTCGACCGCTTGCTCGACGGCGTCGAGCGCCGCCGCTTCCGCGACGCCTTGCTCCTCCAGGCGGCGGCGGAACTGGACAATGGGGTCTTGCGCCTTGCGCCGCTCCACCTCTTCCTTGGAACGGTACAGCTCCGGGTCGGCCATGGAGTGGCCGCGGAAGCGGTAGGTGACCAGCTCCACCAGGGACGGCCCGTTGCCCGCCCGGGCGTGCTCGACTTGCGCCCGCACGGCCGCCTCCACCTCCAGGACGTCGTTGCCGTTGACCCGCACGCCGGGCATGCCGTATGCGGCGGCCCGCTTATAGACCTCGGTGACGGCGGACGAGCGCTCAATGGCCGTGCCCATGCCGTACAGGTTATTGGAGACCACGAAGACGACGGGCAGGCGCCAGACGCCAGCCATATTAAGGGCCTCGTGGAAGGCGCCGGTGTTGACGGCCCCGTCGCCGAAGATGCACAGCACGACCCGGTCCAAGCCTCGGTACTGGTGGGCAAGGGCCATGCCGACGGCCAGAGGTATATGGCCGCCGACGATGGCGTAGCCGCCCCAGAAGTGGTGCTCGAGGCTGGCCAGGTGCATCGAGCCGCCACGCCCGGCGGAAACACCGGTCGCCTTGCCAAAGAGCTCCGCCATAACGGGACCCGGCGCCATGCCGCGGGCCAGGGCATGGCCGTGGCTGCGGTAATGGGTGAACACGTCGTCATCGGGGCGCAGCGCCGCCATGGTGCCTACGTTGGCCGGTTCCTCCCCGATCGCCAAGTGGAGGAAGCCGCCGATCTTGCCTTGCGTATACGCTTCCGCGGCCCGCTCCTCAAAGCGGCGGATGAGAAACATCTTCCGATATAGATCCAGGAGGTGTTCCCGGTCCTGCTGGTGCGGCAGCAGGACGACCTCCTTGTGCTCGCTGGACATCATATCCCCTCGCTTTCCAGCCCTGCGGTATTCTCCGACGGGTGTAGGAGCATTATACCAGTTTCGCCGGCCGCGGGCGCGGTTTGGACAATTTGTCTCCCGTTGGGCAAACCCACAGCGTTTTCCACATAACGGGACGCATTCCCTGGCCGCACAGAATATGTCCAACAATTCGGACATCCCTTGACAGGCAGTCGGCCTATGGTATAATGCCCCAAGAAAGCGATGATGGGGACGAAGTAGCGCTGCGGGAACGCTCTCCAGAGAGGGCCGCCGCCGGCTGGGAGCGGCCTGGGTGTCCGCCGTGCCAATTGCCCCCCGGAGCTGCCCGCCCAAACCGTGCTGCTGGCCACGGGAGTAGGTGTGAGGCCGGGTGCGCCCGTTAGCGCGCGCGAAAGCGGGGAAGCGCAGCCGCTTCGGGACTGGCTTCCCAAGCAGAGTGGAACCGCGGGAAACTCCCGTCTCTGCGCCCGGCGCAAGACGCGGAGTTTTTTGTTTGCCGGGCGGGTTTCGCCCACCAGGAGGGGTTTCGTTG
>CALFSR010000135.1 GCA_937916565.1 uncultured Bacillota bacterium
GTTCGGGTTCCGGCGGAACCCCGCCCGGCACAGCCGCCAGCCGCTCGGCCTGCGAAAGCGGCGGAGCGGCCGCAGCACTCCCGGTGGCCGGTCCACGGGGCGCCGCGGAAGCGCGCGGGCCGATGGACGAACGCGGCCGTCCGGCGTCTTCCGGCGCGCCGTGTGGCCGGCGGCGCCGAGCGACGACTTGCGCGCGGGCGGCTGCCCGTACCTTGGCCACGAGCTCCTCCCGCACGTCGCCTAGGTTGATGGAGATGCTTCCGCCGGGCTTCGCGACGACGTCGACGGCGCCAAGCATGAGCGCCTCGATGGCCGCCGGCGCCTGCCGCTGGGTGACGCTCGAAACCATCACCACCGGTGCCGGCGCTTCTTCCATGAGCCGCGCCAGCATGGTCAGCCCGTCCATGCGGGGCATTTCCACGTCCAGCGTGATCACGTCCGGGCGGAGGGCGATGGCCTTTTCGAGGCCTTCCACCCCGTCGCGGGCGGTGCCGCACACCTCCATCCCCGCTTCCACCAGGAAACGGCTGATCATCTGGCGCATGAGCGCCGAGTCGTCCACCACCAGGACACGCACGGACACAGCGATCAGCCTACCTGCTTCGCGACGGCCTGCAACACCCGGTCAGGCTGGAACGGTTTCACGATAAAGTCCTTTGCGCCGGCCTTGATGGCCTCCAGCACAGCGCTCTGCTGCCCAAGGGCGGTGCACATGATCACCTTGGCTTCCGGAAACCGGCGCCGCAGCTCCTTGAGGGCGGTGAGCCCGTCCATCTCCGGCATCGTAATGTCCATCAGCACCACGTCCGCCGGACGCTCCTCGTACTTCTCCAAAGCCTCCAGGCCGGTGGCCGCCTCAACCACTTCATAACCTGCTTCCGTCAGCAACTTATTGAGCCGCAGGCGCATGAACTGTGCATCGTCCACTACGAGGACGAGAGCCAACCATCGCCACCTCCTCATACGCGTAATCCTGTGGCGTCAGCACTTCCGCGGGCGCGCCAACCCGGCGCACGGTGGCAACGCCCCGCTGCGCGTCCCAACTGAGGGTGCGGCCATGGGAGCCGCCCACCCGTTCGGCCACCAGCGGGATCCCGTGCCGGGCAAGCTGTTGGCGCACCATCGCGACATTGCGGGCGCCGATGTCCGGGAGCTCGCTAAAGGACAACATGCGCGCTCCACCCGCAGCTTGGGCGTACACCTCTTCCCGCCGCGCCCCCAAGCGGCTCATCTCATTTAGCAAAAACGGAACCACGGTGTCCGCAAACTTGGCGGGATCAGCGGCCGCCGTGGCGTGACGCTCCGGAAGAACGACATGGGCCATGGCGGCAACCCGCCGGCCGGGATCGCACAAAATAAGGCCGACGCATGATCCAAGGCCGTAGATTGTCCACTCTTCGTCCGCAGCGCACCCGACCCGATACTCTCCCAGGCCGATGGAAAACCGGTTCAACGCACGACCTCCCAGTGCTGGTCAACCGTTTGGCCCGGGATCCAGATCAGATAGGCGGGATAGTCCGCGCCCGACGCCTGCAGCTGCGTGTGCACCACAGGCCATTCATCCCGGGCCCGGACAGCCAGAGCGCCCGCCAAGGTCGCCAGCAGGGCGCCTACCATATCCCACGCGACCTGCGGCGGCGACGGTGTGACGCTGATTCCAAATCGATCTGCCAGCGCGTTCAGAAACGCCGACCCGACCACGTTGCCCAGTTCGCCCAGGGTGGAATCGACAAGCTCTTCGTCGGCGCCGGCGTCCATGCCGCCCAGAAGCAGCTCGATGATGTGCTGGGCGGCCTCGGCGGGGATCGCCAGAAGCAAGTAGCCCGTCAGGTCTCCTTTGACCTCAAAAAACGCCGCGGCAACCGGCGTATCCTCCGGCCCGCACAAGGCGGGGAGCTCTGTGAGGCGGTGCGAGCTGATGCACACATCGGCCTTCCAATGCAGGCGGGTCCCCAGAAACTCGGACAGCACATGCGCAGCATGGTCAAGCGCTTCGCTCATGACGGCGGTCATCCCGCCGGAGTTGGGACCCAAGCCGACGCACCTCCTTGGTAAAGCCGGTCACGTCCAGAATAAGCGCGACGGAACCGTCGCCCAGGATGGAGGCGCCGGAGATCCCCGCGACTTGCCCGACCATGCCTTCGATGTTCTTGATGACGATCTCCTGTTCGCCCAGCACCCCGTCGACGGCCAGAGCGAGCGGCGCCGCGGCCGATTGCAGCACGACCACCGGGTTGGCCTGGCTCGGCTGCCAAGTGGCGGAAAACCGCGTTCCCCACACATCGCCCGGATTCACCAGCGGGATGACCTGATCCCGGACGTGGATCATCTGCCATCCGTTGGCCCAGCGGACTTGGCGGTCCTCGACGCGCAGTATCTCGACCACGCTCTGAAGCGGGATGGCGAACGTCGTCTCGTGCACCCGGACCAGCATGGCCTGAACGATGGCCAATGTCAAGGGAAGGCGAACGATCCAGCGGGTGCCGCGGCCAAGCTCGGATTCTAGCGTAACGGTCCCGTTTACCCGCTCGATATTCTTGCGCACCACATCGAGCCCGACGCCCCGGCCGGACACGTCCGACACCTGATCGGTGGTGGTGAAGCCGGGCAGGAACAAGAGGTCAAGCGCCTCCGATGCGTCCAACTTTTGCGCCTGATCCGCCGTCAACAAGCCCTTGGCCACCGCGACCTGGCGGACCTTGTTGGGATCGATGCCGCGCCCGTCGTCGCTGACCTCGATGAAGATGCTGTTTTCCTGGTGGTACGCCTTGAGCTGTACGAGGCCCTCAGGGTCCTTGCCGGCCGCGCGCCGCGCCGCCGGCGGCTCGATGCCGTGGTCGAGGGCGTTTCGGATCAAGTGAACGAGCGGGTCGCCGATCTGCTCGATGACCGCCCGGTCCAGCTCCGTGTCTTCGCCGGACATGGCGAACCGCACCTGCTTGTTGAGGCGGCGAGCCAAGTCCCTCACCATGCGGGGGAACTTGCGGAACAGCGTCTCAAGGGGCACCATCCGCGCCTGCATGATCGTATCCTGCAGGTCCGTCGTAATGCGGCTCAGATGGCCCGTGACAAGCTCAAGCTCCTCCTTGAGGTCCTGCGTGGACAAGTCCACGTGCCCAAGGCGCGCAAGGCGCGTCCGGTCGATGACGAGCTCGCCGACGAGGTTCATCAGCCTGTCCAACACTTTGACGCTGACGCGGATCGTGTCGGCCATGGAACCAGCCTGGGAAGCCGCAGCCGGCTGCCCGCCGGCCGCACCGTTGCCCGCTCCGCCGTTGCCCGCGCCTCCGTTCCCGGCGGCACCGCTCCCAGGCGCCGCCTGTGCACCGGCGGGCCCATCGGCCGTAGCTCCGCTGGCCGGAGAAGCAGCGGTCCCCGGACCGGCCTGCTCCGGCCCGGCGCCGTCTTGGGGCGAAGCGGGCAAGTCGTGCGCCGCCGCCGGGTTGGCCGCTCGCGCCGCCTCTTCCCACGTCACCGACTGCAGGTGGCTGACTTCGCCCAGCGCCGCCACGATTTGGGCCGGATCGTCAGACGTGGCCACGACCGCGGTCATCTGGGCGTAGTCGGCGGCCCCTTCCTCGATATCCCGCTGGGGCGGTTCGGTGTGAACCACCCGTCCCCGCTCCTGCAGCACGAGAAGCGCCTGGTAGAGGCGAACGACGGGCATGGGAGCCGTAGGGTCGACCGCCACGTCAAAGCGCAGGAGGCGTTCGCCGTTGTCGGCGGCTTGCTCGACGAGGTGATCCAGGTCGGGTATCTCGGCCAAGGTCCCGGGCCGGGCGGCCGCTGCCACGTCCTGGCCGCTGGCGAGGCTTTCCAAACGGTGGGCGAGGGAGTCCACTTCCACGCCCGCGTCCGTTCCGTCCCGCTCGACCGCGGCCAAACAGCGGCGCAGCACGTCCACCGCGCCCAGCAGCGCGTCGACGATATCGGCATCCACCGCCCGCTCGCCGCTGCGCACGAGGTCCAAGAGGGACTCAAGGGCGTGGGTGAGGCGCGCCATGCGGGTCATGCCCGCCGTCGCGGCACCGCCCTTAAGGGTATGGGCGGCGCGAAAAATGGCTGCGACGGCGTCCGGACTCGCACCGGTCTCCAGGTCGACCAGGAGTTCCTCCATGGTGTCGACCATCTCGGCCGACTCGCTCAAAAAGAGCGCCAGCTCTTCCGCGCTCAGCTCATCCATCGACATCGGCTACCCGCTCCTCGAGCCGATCCAGCTCGTCCCGCTCGTGGGCATGGAGCACCCGGTTGAGATCCAGCAGGATGACGAGCCGGTCCTCCAGGCGCGCAATGCCGGTGATGTACTGCGTGTCGAGGCTGACGATGTAGGGCGAAGGCGGCTCGATACGGTCGCCTTCCAGCCGCAGCACCTCCGAAACGGCGTCCACGATGACGCCCAGCGTCTGCTCGCCCATCTCGACCACGACGATGCGCCGGTCGGCGTCCTCAGCTCCCGGGGGCATCAGAAACCGCTTCCGCAGGTCGATCACGGGGATAACGCTGCCCCGCAGGTTGATGACGCCTTCCACGAAATCCGGCGTGCGCGGCACCCGCGTCACCTCGTGCACCCGGATGATCTCCCGCACCTGGTGGATGTCCACGCCGTACAACTCCCCGGCGAGGAGAAACACGACCAGCTGCCTCTGATCGCCCGCCACAGCCCGCGCCTGATCCGCCGCCATCGGCCTCACCCCTCACGCACTGCTCGCGCTCACGTCCTGAACTGGGTCACAACTTGGCGCAACTCTGCCGCCATGCGGGCCAGGGACCGCACCGCGCCGGCCACCTGTTCGATGGAGGCGTGCATCTCCTCCGACGCCGCACTCACTTCCTCCGAGGACGCCGCCGTCTGCTCAGCCACCGCGGAAATGCTCTCCATGGCGCCCATGACCTGTTCGCTCTGGGCCGCCATTTGCTGCGTCGCCGCGGTGTTCTCCTCCGTAATGCGGGCGACGCCTTCAACCGCCCGCATCACCCGCTCGACGCTCTCCGCTAGGCCTTGCGCATCCTGCGTGATGCGCTGAACCTGGGCGTCGGTGCCTTCGAGGGCGCCGAGGATCTGCTCCAGGGCTTGCCCGGCAATGCGGGCCCGGTCCATGCCGGTTTCCACTTCGCGGGTGCCGACCTGCATGGCCTCGACGGCTTCTTCAATACCCGACTGCATGTCCGCGATCAAGGCCGCTATCTCCTTGGCGGACGCCGCCGACCGCTCGGCCAGCTTGCGCACTTCGTCCGCGACGACGGCAAAGCCTTTGCCGTGCTCGCCCGCCCTCGCCGCCTCGATGGCCGCGTTGAGGGCAAGCAAGTTCGTCTGCTCGGCGATGTCGGAGATGACCTGGACGATCTCGCCTACCTGTTGCGAGTGGCGACCGAGCTGCCGCACCTTCTCGGCCGTCGCAAACACGGTGCGCTGAATACCCTCCATGCCCGCCACCGTCTGGCGCACCGTCTGGCCGCCCTGACGGGCCGTGGTCACGCCTTCCTTGGACGCGGCCGCCACCTGGCGGGCGCTCTCGGCCACGGCGCGAATGGCCACCGTCATCTCTTGCACCAGCCGGCCGCCCTCGTGCACGACCCGCGCCTGTTCGGCCGCGCCGGCCGCGATACGATCGATGGCCTGCTTGAGCTCGCTGACGATGCCGACCACCTGCTGCACCGTCCGACTCTGGTCGCCCGTCCCCTCGGCCACCTGGCTGATGGTCTGGGTAATCTGCTCGGTGGCGCGAGCCGCCTGTTCCGCCGACGCCGACAGTTCCTCCGTGCTGCGATTGAGGGCGTCCGTGGACTGGATGATACGCTGCGCCAGCTGGCGCAAGTTGTTGGTCATGACCGAAAACGCCGTCGCCACCTGGCCGACCTCGTCCCGCTGCTTCACTTGCCCGAGCTGGACCGTCAAGTCGCCCTCGGCGACCCGGCCTACGACGGCAGCCATGTGGACGAGCGGCGCGCTCACCGCCCTGGTGAGAACGATGGACAGGATAATGCCCACCGCCAGCGCCGCGGCCATGGCCATCATGATGCGCGTCTCGGCCATCTGCGACGCCCGCATGGCTTCGGCTTGGGCCTCCACGAGCTTCGCGTCCGAGAACTCCACCACCCGGCGCACCAGTGCCTGCGCCTGGTCGGCCAGGTTCTGCAGTTCCTCCCGCCGGGTAAAGGCCGCGAACTGCTCCTGGGAAATGTCAAAGAATTGATCCTGGGTTTGTTTCAAATCGCGAAGCAGCTGGCGCCCGGCGTCATCGCTGAGCCGCTGCTCCATGGTCAAGTACGTCTGTTCCCACTGTTCCCGGATGCGGCTGAGCGCGTCCGCGGGCAGGAAAAACTCCAATACAGCGCCCGCGGCGTCCTCGGTCAACAGCTCGAGACGCCGGGCTTCCACCGTAACCTGGACGTCCGTGCCGATCACCGTGGCAAAGGACTCCGTGAGTTCCCTCACTGCCAGCACGCCGAGCCAGGCTACAACTGCAACGAGAACGAGAACTAGAGCGAATCCGCCACCGATCTTGGCCGACATCCGCAGCCGGTGCCACAAGGAGCCATCCTTGGCCACCGTCGATCCCTCCCGCTGTTCACCCCACCCATTACAATTTGTACCATCGTTTGGGCCTATTTTGCAACGCGCGGACGCCTTCTGATGCCGTTTGTCTTGCCAATCGAAACCGGCTGGTCATGTTTTTTAGCGCTGCCGCCATCTCCGTCATCGCGGCCACGGACGCCCGCGTCCGTTCGGCGGCGGTGTACACTTCCTCGGTGGACGCGCTCACCTCCTGGGCGCTCGCGGCGGTTTGTTCGGAGTCTGCGGCCACCTCGTCCATGGCCCTGGCGACCTCCCGGCTCGCGGCGGTCATCTCCTCGGCGGCCCGGGTGTTGGCATGGGTGATACCCGTCATGTGCTCCATCGCGGCGAGCGCCGCGGGTGCCGCCTCGGCCATCTGCCGCGACGCCTGCGAGATCGTCTGCGCGAGGTCGTCCGTCGTCTGGATAGCCGCAAGAATCTCCTCCAATGCCTGCCGGGCGGCGCCGGCGGACTGCACCCCGGACTCCACCTGCGCGGAACCCGCGTCAATGGCCTGCACCGCGGCGTCAACCGCCACCTGAATGCTGGCGATCAGCTGCTCGATCTCCCGGGCCGACTGGGCCGAGCGCACCGCCAGGCTGCGCACTTCATCCGCGACGACGCCGAAACCGCGCCCGTGTTCTCCGGCTCGTGCTGCCTCGATGGCGGCGTTGAGAGCAAGCAAATTTGTCTGATCCGCGATCCCGCCGATCAGTTGCACGATTTGCCCGATCTGGCTCGAATAACCCGCGAGTTCCCGGATGCGCTCCGCCGCTTCCTGTACGGAAGCCCGCATCCTCTCCATGTCGGCGGCGACGCGCCGGGCAGCCGCTTCCCCTTCCCGCGCCCGCTCCGAGCCCCGCCCGGACGCGGCCGCCACCTCTCGCGCCGAGGAGGCCACATGCTCGATCAAGCCAGCCATCCGTTCGACCGCCTCGGTGGTGTGCGCGACCTGGCGTGCCTGCTCCCGGGCACCGGCGACAATGCGCTCAATCGCCTCGCCCAGTTGATCCAAGGTTTGGCGCGTCAGTTGCACCTGCTGCACTTGGCCGCCGGTGCCCCGGGCCACCTCATGGATGGCCGTGGCGATGTGCTGCGTCGCGCCGGCGGACTCGTCGACCGCACCCTGCAGGGCCTGGGCGCGCTCAAGGAGCACCCGGCTCGCGTTTTGCAGCTCGCGCACGATGGCGCTCCAGTTTTGGACCATGCGGCAAAAGGCCCGGGCCACGTCGCCGATCTCGTCGCGAGTGCGCACCTGCAGCGCTTCCACCGTGAGGTCCCCCGTCGCTAGCCGCGCCGCAATGTCTGCCACCCGGCGCACCGGCCGGGCGATGTTAAGCGTAAAGAGGCCCGCGAACACGACGCCCCCGCCGAGCGCGATGGCCGCCATCAGGCTAATCCAGTGCCGAGACGTCCGGTGAGACTCAAGGGCGAGCCCCTGCATCTCCCTTACCCGCAGCTCCTGGTGGTCCATTAGGGCCCGTGCCCGCTCGACCAGCTCCTGCCGGGCGGACCGCAGGCTGGTCGACACCAGCATCGACGCTTCCAGAAGACTGATGTCGCTGCGTTCCAGAAGGGGCTGCACCAACGCCTCAAACCGTTCCTTGGCGGCGGCGATCTCCGCTACCAGCCCTTCGGCCCGCTCACCGTCGTAGCGGCTTGTCACCCGCAGCTCCGCCATCACCTGATCCGCGCCCTGCTTCGCTTCGGCAAACTCGGCACGGTACGCGGCGTCATTGGTGAGCAGATAGGCCAGCACCGCCCGGGCTTCATCGTTGAGGTAGCTTAGCATGAGATCGGTCCGGCGCCGGTCGTTCTCGATGCGCATGACGTCGCCGGCGTACGTGGCCGTCAGCTGCTGCAGGGCGCTCAGGCTGACCACCAGCAGCGCCGCCGTGAACACGAGCATCACGGCAAATCCGACCAGCATCTTGGCCCAGATGGGAAATCTTGCCCGCTCTGCCAGGCGACGGAACACGGCGGTCACCTGCCTTGCTCGACCCAAAGGGCGCTTTTGCCGGCGGATCAGCGCGGCGGGGCTAGCTGACGCCGGTGGCGTCCCGCTGGTCGTCGTTCATCTGGTCCCACACGGCGGCGAACGAGTCCGCAACCGACAGGAACACTTCCACGAGCGCCGGATCAAAGGCACGCCCCCGCCCGGCGTAGATCTGGTCGACCGTCTTCTGGTGCGACCAGCCAGGCTTGTACGGCCGCGTGGAGCGCAACGCGTCGTACACGTCCGCGATGGCGACGATCCGGGCTTCCAAGGGGATCTCCTCACCCGCCAACCCGTCGGGATACCCGGTGCCGTCCCAGCGCTCGTGGTGGCTGCGGGCGATGTTCGCGGCGATGCGCAGAAAATGCGACGGGGAGGGCACTCGCGCGTCCCGCAGCGACGGCGACTGCAAAAGGTCGTAGCCGGCGACGGTGTGACTTTTGATCAGTTCAAACTCGGCGTCGGAAAGCGGTCCCGGTTTCGTGAGCACCGGCGTCGGCACGGCGATCTTGCCGATGTCGTGCAGGATCGCCGCCAGGGCAATGTTTCCCGACAGCACGGGGGATTGCAGCTCCGGATACACGTGGCTCGCAGCGCGGGACAAAAGCCGCGTGAACTCCCGCATGCGCTCCAGGTGCGCCCGGCTCCCCCGGTCGTGCATCTCCGCGGCCGCGGCCAGGGCAAACGCCAAGGCTTCCTGGGTAAACGCCCCCTCGTACACCGGCGGCAGGGCTAGCCGGCCCTCCCCGACTTCGGTGGTCACGTCGCGGCTGATGCCCAAGTACCCGACGAGCCGTCCGCGCCGGTCGAGGATCCGCGTGATGGCCACCGACGCGATCCAGTCGCCCTTGTCCTTGTGGCGGTTGATGACGTGGCCCAGCCACGACCCTTCGGTGTGCAGGCTGCGCCACATCTCATCGTACACTTCCCGAGGCGTGCGGCCGGAAGCGATAAAATTGGGCCGCTTGCCCACCAGGTCCCGCAAGGGATAGCCGGCCCGCCGCTCATAGGTGGGATTCACGTAGAGGATCTTCAGGTCGGGGTCGGTGATGAGGATACTGTCAGGGCTGTTGACGAGCCACCCCTCAAAAAAACCGCCCGGCAGGCGTCCCTGGGCGCTTCCCTTGCTGGACATGGCCTGCGCCACTTGCCGCCTTTTGTGCTGGTACATGCGGTGGTCGGCCTTTTCAATGAGTGCCTGCAACTCGCGGCCGTCGTGGGGCCAGAGCGCGATGCCGACGGTGATCGTCGGCTGGGGCGGCTCCAACTTGGCCACATGTTCACGCACCCGCTCCATGATGGCCGCCCGCACCTCCAGCGCCTCGTCCCGCCCGGCACCGGGCAAGAGCAGGACGAACTCATCGCCGCCGTAACGGGTGACGACCGCGCCGGGGGAGGAAGCTTCTTGGAGAATCCTTGCCAGATCCCGCAAAAACGTGTCGCCCGACAAGTGCCCGCGCACGTCGTTGAGCGCCTTGAAACCGTCGAGATCCGCGAACAGGAGCGCCCCGCGGGGAGAAGCGGAACTCTCCCGCCAGCGGCGCTCGAGCCCTATGCGATTGAACAGCCCCGTCAGCGGGTCGAGCTCCCGAGCTTTGTGCACCTCAAACAGCGTGAGGTTGAGGCTCGCGTAGTCCGCGAGCTTTCTCAGAAAACCGCGAGCGGCCGGCTTGAGGCTAAACGCGGTCTTCCATCCAAACACCACAACACCCCATAGGCGGCCGTCTTGCACCAAGGGCGCGGCATAGCCCGCGGCGAGACCTAAGAAGACCGCCTCCTCCCGCAGGCCGGGCGGGACGGCCGGCGCCGTCCGCATGTCGGGGTACACCTCGCCGTCTTGCACGTTCACCCAGCGCTCGGCTTCCTGGGGCGGGCAGGGATCGTCAGAGGTCGCCTCCGGAATCCCGCCCGCCGCGGCCGGCGCTACTGCGCACGTGCGCAGCCTTCCGTCGCTGCCAAGGCGCCGCAACAGCACGGCGTCGCATCCCACCTGCGCCCGGAGGGTGGCCGCGAGCGTCGACAGGAATTCTTCCTCGGGCCGCGCCTTGAGCACCTCGGCGTTGAGCGCGCTGAGCCCTTCCAGGACATGCGTACAGTCCAACGTCGTGTTCACGCCGACGTTCCCCCTGCCTTGCCATAGCCCCCCGGTTTCGGCACGAACTTACACGAGACCCTCGGTTATCTGACTTTTTCTTCCACTGTTAGCTGGCGACGTGCCGGCCGCAAGCAGGTGCAGGCCGGTCCGGCACTCCTTGCGCGAAGCCTCGATGGACCGGAGCCGCATGCCGCGGCCCGGCCGAGCCCCCCAACCAGCGGAACAGCTATGGTTTCCGTGGATCTTCGCTTTTGTGGGATCTTTTCCTCTATTGCCGCCACCGGCGACGGTAGATCGAGAAGGAAGTCCCGAGGCACCGGGATACTAGTCCCGCGACAAAACGGGACTCGCGGGCAGGAGGAAGCGACTGCCAGGAGTCAAATATACTTTGTGACAAGATTCGACGCCGGAGGCTTTGTCCACCGGCCCGAAGGTCCCCCGGCGGACTGCAGGTATCCAACGCCGATCCCCACCCCCCCAGGCAGCGGAACCCGGTCCAATGGGGGACGCTTCATTTACCTGCTATCTGCAGTCGGCCCAAGAAATTCGAATGCCCCTGGGAACTCGCGTTCCTCCAGGGGCATTCGCTTCGCCTCAGGAGACCTCTCTTCTTACCCTTTGTGATCGATGAAGCGGGCTTCACCGTCGGAAGGGCCCTCGGGCCGGTGGTACGCCCGGGCAGCCCGGCGGGTGGCCTGGGTCTGGGTGATGTCGCCCCGGATCCGCCGCAGGCGCTCCCGCAACATCTCCTCGGTGGTGCCTTCCACCGCCTGCAACTGTTGCATGACCTCCCGCAGCTCGTCTAGGATCGGCGACAGCCCGGCGACCGCCTCGGTAAAGGCAGGATCGTCCATGTCGCCGGCGGCTTGCTGCAGGTGACCCAAGGTGGGCTCGCTCGCGCCCACGACGGCGGCTAGTCCTTGCCGGCACGCCTGCACCCGCTGCTCCATGTCGTGCAGCCGGCCGGTGACGGCTTCCTTATGGGCGTGAAGGCGCAGGAACTCGTCGAGATCGTCGCTCACTAGATGCTGCTGCGCCTGCCGAGCCAAGCTGAGCCATTCCCGGTAGGCGCCTAGCTGGGCCGTGTAGGCGGCAACCAACTCCGCCGCCAGCTGGCCGGCCAGCTCACGCCCGGTCGGGGCTACCACCCCCGGCCCCCCCTTCCCCGCGCGCAATCTGCGCCCACGCATCCCGAAGCTCGCTCAAGAGGCCGATCACCTCCTGCAGCGGCGCTGCTTCCTTGCGGATGTTGCCCTCCACGAGCCGGCGGTGCATGTAGTCGTACAGTTGCGCCAAGTTGGCCGCGATGTCCCCCGCCTGCGGCTCCAAAGCCCGGTCGAGCTCGGCGATGATGTCCTGCGCCCGCACGATGGCGCGATGCGCTTCCTCGAGCTCCCTGTCCTCGATAGCCGCGATTCCTTGGCGAATGAAGCGGATGGCACCGTCGTAGAGCATGATGACCAAATCCGCCGGGTTTGCCGTCTTAACCTGGGCGCTCCGGTACTGCTGCGCTGCTTGCTTGGCGTATGCCGCCGCGTACATCGATCGATGCCTCCCGCTCAGGCACACCGCTCGTCAGCGGCGGCGAGCCTGGTACGACGCGAACGAGTTCAACTGCTGGAGCTGGGCCTCGAGCCACGTTGCCGTCGTCTGGTAGCCGCCGAGCACCTCTTCGAGCCGAACAAACTGTCGCCGCAAGGTGGTCTCCCGCATCTCAAGGCGGGTTTCCATCCGCTCGATGCTCCGGTCGATGTCCCTCATGCGGTCATCTAGCATCTGCTGCCGGGACACCAGCAAGCCGCCGCCGGAGCGCAGCCACTGCTCCAGCTGGTTGCCAAGGCGCACCGCGACACCGTCGAAGCCGTCCTTCGCGGCGCTCGCGGCAAACAGGCGCTGCACCGCGTCCGGATCCTCGTTGACCGCGGCCCGCAGTTTGTTTTCGTCCAGCGTCATCGTGCCGCTCTTGTCGATCGTAATACCGATCTGGGCAAGCTGGTTGTAGGCGGTGTCGCCGGCGATGGGAGCGCTCGTCTGGTGCCGCAGCTGGGCTTGTATCCGCTGCAGGAGCACGTCGCCCTGGAGCACCTGCCCCTTGCCGGTCTTATCCTTGATGAACGTCTGAACAGAGTTGTACTGCTCCACGAACGCCTTGACCCGGTCCACGACGCGGTTTATGTCATGCCGGATCGCGACGCTGGTTTCGCCGGCTTTCAGCAGCGTCAGGGTGACGCCTTCGATGACGTCCGATACCGTGTTGGTCTTGCGGGTTATCTCAAGGCCGTCGACCTTAAACACGGCGTCCTGCGCCGCCTGGAGCTCATGCTTGACAAACTTTTCGCCGGGATTTTCCGCGTCAACCTTGAGAATGCCCAGCTGGGTCAACACCCCGGACTCATCGACCGCACTGTCCTCAAACTCGATGGACTCCCCCAGGTCGGTCGCCTGGAGCACGAGGCGCTGGTCGATGATCCTGGCGGTGACGCCGGCATCGGCTTCGTTGATCTTCTTTGCGATCGTTGCCAGCGTATCATCCTCGCCGACGGTGATCTCCGCCGACTTGTCGCCCACGGTGATCTTGAACGTCCCGCTCAGTCCCAGTTGGTCCTCAAGGGCAAACTGGTCGGACGCCACCCGGTGCGCCTGCGCGAGCTGGATGACCTCAAGCCGGAAGACGCCGGGCGAAGCCGCGGTTCCCGCGGAGGCCGTTGCGACGGTCGCGTCCGAAGAGGACGCGGTGCGGCTGGTGAAGGTGATTGAGAGGCGCAGATCCGACAGCCGGCTCGACAAGTTGTTGAGCCGTGTGTTGATGTCGCGCCAAGCGTCCCGCTCCTGCTGCAGAGTCGACTTGCGCTGTTGCATCTGCGCGATGGGCCGTCGCTCCACGGCCAGGATGGCCTCGATCCACGCGTCGGTGTCGAGGCCGGACGCGATGCCGGTAATGTACATACTCACCGCCGTTCACCCCCTGCGCGCCACGGCAGAGCCTGGCGCACGTGCCCCCCCGACGGTTTCCGCTTGCCGCGGGGCTTAGGCATACTCGTCAATTAAGATCCCGATCAGCTTTTGAAGCTGGCCGACCAGGTCCAAAATCTTCTCCGGCGGAATCTCCCGGAGCACTTCCCCGGTCTCCTGGTCCACAACCTGGACGTAGATCCGCTCGGTCTCCTCGTGCACCTTAAACTTGAGCCGCTTGTCGACTGCGTCCAAGGTACGGTTTAGCCCATCCGCGATGCGGTCAAGAACGGAACGCTCGTACACGGGACGCTTCTCGTCGCTCTCGCCGGGGCACGCCCGCTCCTGGGAGCGCTGCGGCTGCCGCTGGATGGCGGTCGTCACCTGGACCCGGGGCTGAATCGCCTGGTTCCATGCGACGTTCCCGCCCCCCGTCACTTCCGGAACCCGCATGGGCCTCACCTCGCGTTTGACCGGCCGCCGACCCTGAGCCGGCGGCTCAGAGGACAGTTTCCTATTTACTGTTTCGGCGCGCGGCGAACCAACCTTTAGCGGCATGTTCAGGCAGCCGTAGGTCCAAGACGAGGCTGCGCTGCCATCATATTGCCAATACTTGCCGCTGTCAACTTGCCGGCACCACCCTCCCTCACCGCTGGCCGCCGCCGGCGCCCACCTCCCGCAACACCTCACGGGCAATCCGGAAGCTGTCGAGCGCCGCCGGCACGCCGCAGTAGACCGCGGTCTGCAGCAAAACCTCCCGGATCTCCTCCACCGTGCAGCCGTTGCGGACGGCTCCCCGCACGTGCAGGCGCAACTCGTGGGGGCGGTTGAGCGCGGTCATCATCGCCAGGTTGATGAGACTGCGTACCTTGGGCGAAAGTCCCGGCCGGGTCCATATCGAGCCCCAGCAAAACTCCGTGATCAGGTTCTGCAGGGGCCTGGTAAAGTCGTCTGCTTCCTTGAGCGATCGGTCGACGTACTCGTCCCCGAGCACCGCCCGCCGGACCGCCATCCCCTGCTCATAGCGGCTTCCCTCGCCGCCTGCCGCCTTCGGATCCGCAGGTTCCATAGTCGTCGTTTCAAGGTCTGCCTGAGTCCGGTTCGTCGTCTCACGGTTCGTCGCTCCGGAGCTTGTCATATGCGCACCTCCCATTCCCGCTCGGTCCCGGTGTGCCCACGGGCCGCTGCCCTAGTTCTTGATCCAACCGACCGAGTTCTTGATCCACCCTACTTCTTGATCGACGACGCCGCCCCTGTCGTCGCCCTTGCACAAACAGCGCGACGGAGCAGGGAACTCCCGCGCCTGTGGCGAATCGTTCGGGAAATTCCCGATCAAAGGGCGCCCAGCGTCCTAATTTCGCGTCAGGAGGTATTGGTCTTGAGCTCATCCAGAGTCGGTCGTCTGCTGTTTGGGTCTTGTCGTCTGTTCGGCGCCGGGCTCCTCGCCGTCCTCGCGGCCGTGCTGGTCCTGGGCGGCGGCTTGGCCCTGGCCCAGCAGACGGTCGTCATCGGTATGCTTGGACCTTTGAGCGGAGACTACGCTACGTACGGCACCAGCGTGGCCAACGGCGTCGAGCTGGCTATCAACGAGGCCAACGCTTCCGGCAATTACAGCTATCGGTTCGTTCTTCAGAAGGAGGACACCCGCGGCGACCAGGTGCAGGCGCTCAATGCCATGAACAAGCTCATCGAGCTCGATCGCGTCACCGCCATCGTGGGCGCGGTCCTGAGCGGCGAGACGCTGACCGCCGGCCCCATCGCCCAGGACGCCGGCGTACCGATGATTACCCCGTCGGCCACTGCCCCGGCGGTGTCGGAGATCGGCGACTACGAGTTCCGCAACGTCATCACCGATGACGTGCAGGCCGCCCAGATGGCCGAGTACGCCATCAACAGCCTCGGCCTGCGCCGGTTTGCCATCCTGCACGCCAACAACGACTACGGCGTCGCCCTGCGGCGGGCTTTTGAGGCGGGCGTGCAGGCCAACGGCGGCCAGGTCGTAGCGGTGGAGTCCTACCTCGACGGCGACAGCAACTTCAGCGCTCAGCTGACCAACATCGCCCGCCAGAATCCGGAGGCGCTCTACATCGGCGGCTACTACACCGAGGCGGCCAAGATCGCCCAGCAGGCAGCTTTGCAGGGCCTCAACGTGCGGCTGATGGGCGCTGACGGTTTTGACTCGCCGGAGCTCATCTCCCTCGGCGGTGCTGCCGTGGAGGGCGCCTTGTTCACCTCCGGCTTCTACAACGCCACCGAGGACCCGCTGGCGGCCGAGTTCGTGCGCAAGTACGAGGCGGCCTACGGGATGAAGCCCGACATGTTCGCGGCCAACGCCTACGACTCTGCTCGGATTATCCTCGAGGCGATCCAGGCCGTCGGCCCCAACCGGGCGGCCGTGCGCGACTGGATTGCGAACGTGCAGGACTTCCCTGGCGTCACCGGCGTGACGACCTTCGCTGACAACGGCGACGCCGTGAAGCCGCTCTACATCCTCCGGGTGGAGAACGGCCAGTTCACCCAGGAGCGGTAACCCACCCTTGCCGGGAAGCGGCGCCGTTTGGCGCCGCTTCCCGGCTCGCACCGGGTTTGCACACCGGGCTCCAAGCCGGTATGATTGGGAGGAAACAACGGGTGGCGCTTGCCTTGCGCAGGCGTCCACCCTTGTCCTTTATCGCTGTGCCGCTGAGCGGGGTGCGCCTTTGTTTGCACAACAACTGATCAACGGGCTCGTAACGGGAAGCACCTATGCCCTCATCGCCCTCGGCTACACCATGGTGTACGGTGTGCTGCAGCTCATCAACTTTGCCCACGGCGAGATCTACATGGTCGGCGCGTTTACCGGCCTGCTGCTGGTGACCGTGGCCAAACTGCCGTTTCCGCTGGCCTTGCTTTTGGCCATGGGCGGCACGGCCGTCCTGGGCGTCACCATCGAGTTCATCGCCTACCGCCCGCTGCGGCGCTCGTCTCGCCTGTCGGTGCTGATCAGCGCCATCGGTATGTCCATTTTTGTCCAAAACGTCGCCCTGTGGATCTGGGGCCCGTCGACCCGCAGCTTCCTGCCGCCGTTTCCGGTGACGACCTTCACCATCGCGGGCCTGCGTACCAACACGCTGGACCTGCTGACGCTTCTGGTGGCGGTGCTGATGATGGTCGGCCTGCACCTTTTGGTCACCCGCACAAAGCTGGGCAAGGCCATGCGGGCCGTGGCGCAGGACCGGGAAACCGCAGCCTTGATGGGGATTAACGTCAACCGCACCATCGCCTTTACCTTCGCCATCGGGTCTAGCCTCGCCGCCGCGGCCGGGGTCATGGTCGGCATGCTCTTTAACGCCGTTACCCCCAGCATGGGGGTTATGCCGGGCTTGAAAGGCTTTGTCGCCGCAGTGCTGGGCGGCATCGGCCACATACCCGGGGCGATGGTCGGAGGGCTCGTGCTCGGCATGGCGGAAGTGCTGGGCGTGGCGCTGCTCAGCTCCCAGTGGCGGGACGCCGTCGCCTTTGCCATCTTGATCCTGGTCCTGCTCTACCGTCCGTCGGGCTTGTTGGGCCGGCGCACGCAGGAGAAGGTGTGAACCGTCGATGATCGATTGGCTCGACGGGGTGCTGCGGGGGTTCATCAACCCGTACTATTACGGCATCCTCGTCACCATTGGGATCAATATCATCCTCGCCTTGAGCCTTAACCTCGTAACGGGTTTCACGGGCCAGCTGCACCTGGGCCACGCCGCCTTTATGGCCATCGGCGCGTACACGGCAGGCCTTTTGAGCACCAAGGCCGGATTCGGTTTCGCCGGTGCAGTAATTGTTGCGGGGCTTGTCGCCGCGGTCGCAGGCGTCATCGTCGGCCTGCCCACGCTGCGCCTGCGGGGCGACTACTTGGCCATCGCCACCTTGGGCTTTGGAGAGATCGTGCGCATCACCTTGCTCAACCTGGATATCACCGGCGGGCCCTTTGGGCTGCGGGGTATCCCGAGGCAGACGAATCTTCCCATCGTTATCCTGGCTGTGCTTTTTTCCTTCCTCGTGCTGCGCAGCCTGGTGAACTCCCGCATGGGCCGGGCGCTCATCGCTATCCGCGAGGATGAAGTCGCCGCCCAGACCATGGGCATCGACACGACCCGCCTCAAGGTTACCTCGTTCACGGTGGCCGCCTTCTTCGCGGGGATTGCGGGCGCGCTGTTCGCCTACTGGTTCCGATACCTGAACCCGTCTTCATTCGGTTTCATGGTGTCGATTGAGCTTTTGGCCATGGTCGTGTTCGGCGGCTTGGGAAACCTCCTCGGGTCGGTCCTGGGCGCAGGCGTCATGACGTATTTGCCCGAGTTTCTCCGTACGGTGGCGCCGGCCATCGCGGAACGGCGGCTGGTGTTTTACGGCGCGCTGCTGGTCATCGTCATGATTTTGCGGCCCAACGGCCTTTTGGGCACCAGCTCTGAACAAGGGTGGCTTGAGATCTGGTTAGCCCGCCGGCGCTCCCAGGGCGCGGCCGGACGAGTGGGCAGCGGGCCAGGCGCGGGCTCTGAGGCGCCGCCGGCAACGGGAGGTGCAGGCCATGGCCCTGCTTGAGGTGCGCGGTTTGACCATGGAGTTCGGGGGCTTGCGGGCCGTCGACGACGTCACCTTTGACGTGCACGAGGGCGAGATCCTGAGCGTCATCGGCCCCAACGGGGCGGGAAAGACGACCGTATTCAACGTGCTGACCGGGATTTACCACCCGACCCGGGGCGACATCGTCTTTCGGGGGCAGCGGCTGAACGCCCTCAAACCCCACCAGATCACGGCCCTTGGTATCGCGCGCACGTTCCAAAACATCCGCCTGTTCCGGGAGATGAGCGTCTGGGAAAACGTCGTCGTCGGCGCCCACACCCGCCTTAAGAGCGGCTTCTTTAGCTCGGTGTTCAAGGGCCCGGCGACGCGCAGGGAAGAGCGGGCGGCTCGGGAGCGGGCCTACCGGCACCTCGAGTTTGTCGGCCTTAAGGGCCTCGAGACCACCAAAGCCCGGCAGCTCCCCTACGGCGCCCAGCGGCGGCTGGAGATCGCCCGGGCCCTCGCGGCGGAGCCGCGCCTTTTGCTCCTCGATGAGCCGGCCGCGGGCATGAACGCGGGCGAAACCGAAGAGCTGATGGGCCTCATCCGCAGGCTCAAGGAGCAATCCATCACCATCATCCTGATCGAGCACGACATGCGGATGGTGATGGACATTTCCGAGCGCATCGTGGTGCTGGACCACGGCCGTAAGATCGCCGAAGGCACACCCGCGGAAGTGCGGCGGCATGAAGCGGTCATCGCGGCGTACTTGGGGGCGAGCGCGCGTGCTGGCGGTTGAAAACCTGGTCACCCACTACGGTCCCGTGGAGGCGCTCAAGGGCATTTCACTGCACGTGTCCCGCGGCGAGATCGTCACCTTAATCGGCGCGAACGGCGCCGGCAAGAGCACGACGCTGCGCACTATCTCCGGCATCGTGCGCCCCACCCGCGGGCGCATCACATACGAAGGGAAAGACTTGACCACCCTCCCTCCGGAGCGCATCGTGGCGCTGGGCATCGCCCACGTCCCCGAAGGGCGGCGAGTGTTTCCGCAGATGTCCGTCTTGGAAAACCTTGAGCTTGGCGCCTACACCCGCAGCGACAAGCGGGCCATCCAGGAAGACTTGGAGCGGGTGTTCGCCCTTTTTCCGCGGCTCGCCGAACGCCGCAACCAGCTCGCAGGCACCATGTCCGGCGGTGAGCAGCAGATGCTGGCCATCGGCCGTGCCCTCATGGCCCGGCCGCGGCTGCTGCTTTTGGACGAACCGTCGATGGGCCTTGCGCCCATCATCGTCGAGAACATCTTTGCCGTCATCCAAGACATCAACCGGCAGGGCACGACCATTTTGCTGGTCGAGCAAAACGCCAACCTCGCGCTGTCGGTGGCCCACAAGGGCTACGTGCTGGAAACCGGCCGCATCGCGTTGAGCGACACCGCCGAGCAGCTGCGGGAGAACGAAGCGGTCCGCAGGGCCTATCTAGGCGCCTGAGAGCGCGGCCCCCCGCCCGTGGAGTCCGCGCTCTCGGGCGCACGCGCGTGGGCCCTTGGTTTGCCGCTCGCGCGTGGCGCTACCCCTTCGCCGCAGGAGGACTCCGCCCGGCGACAGCGAATCAATTTGGCTTATAGAAACCCATGAGCTTCCTGGGCGGAGACAAGGAGAGCCCGGGCCAACCAGCGGCGATGTGCCGCGGTTTGGCGCGGGCTTTTTCGCGTTGAGGAGCGATGATCGTGGAACGGCAGACGATGCTGAGGCGGCTGAGCAGCGAAACGTTTGACTTGGTGGTCATCGGGGGTGGCATCACGGGCACGGGCGTGGCGCGGGAGGCGGCCCGGCGGGGACTTCGGACCGCCCTGGTGGAACAGCGGGATTTCGCGTGGGGCACGAGCAGCCGCTCCACCAAGCTCATCCACGGCGGCCTGCGGTACTTGCGCAACTACGAGTTTGGCCTGGTGCGGGAGTCGGTGGTCGAACGCCAGCACCTTTTGCGCATGGCGCCGCACCTCGTCCACCCGCTCCCCTTTGTCCTGCCGGTGTACGCCGGCGACCCAGACCCCTTGTGGATGCTCAAACTCGGCCTCATGCTGTACGACTGGTTCAGCGGTCCGGGCACCGCCATCCGCCACCGGATCCTGCGCGGGGCGGCCGTCCACCAGTGGGAACCGCTCCTGAGCGGCGAAGGGCTCGTGGGCGGCGGCGTCTACATGGACTGCACCACCGACGACGCCCGGCTCGTCGTGGAGGTGCTGCAGTCCGCCGTGCAATGGGGGGCCGCCGCGGCCAATTACCTGGCCGTGACGGCGTTTGTACGCGATGGCCAGGGTCGGCTCGAGGCGGTCGAAGTCCAGGACACCATCAGCGGGGACCGGTTTGCCGTGCGGGCAAAACGCGTGCTCAGCGCCTGCGGACCTTGGGCCGACGCCGTCCGCCGGATGGACGACCCGCAGGCGCCGCCCCTCTTGCGGCTGACCAAGGGAGTGCACATCACCGTGGCCCGGGAGCGTCTTCCCCTCCGCGCGGCCGTCACCATGCGCGGGCTCGATGGGCGGATTATGTTCGCCATCCCAAGCGGCGCCTTTACCTACCTGGGCACCACCGACACCGATTACACGGGCGCCCCGGAGGACGTCGCGGTGGAAGCGAGCGACGTCGACTACATCCTCGCCGCAGCCCGGCGCAACTTCCCCGGACAGCGGCTCACCCGGGACGATGTGGTCAGCGCGTGGGCGGGGCTGCGCCCGCTGGTGCGCAGCCAGGCGGCCGACCCGTCCGCCGTGTCCCGGGGTTATGAGCTATTTCCAAGCGCCTCGGGTCTCGTCACCGTCGCCGGGGGCAAGCTGACCGCGTTCCGGGCCATGGCCAGCCACATCGTGGATTACATGTTCCCCTCCACCCGGCGCACGCCCGGCGTGGCGCCCAGCGACTCCCCCCTGCCCGGTGCGGCCGGTGTAGCTAACGTGCCTGGAGCCGCCGGCGAACCTGGTGCGCCCGCTTTAGAGGTGCCCGCCGGCGCCGTCAAGTCGTTGGCCCAGGCCACCGGGGAGCCCCCGGAAGAGATCGAGCGCGTCGTGCAGCGCTACGGGAGCCGGTTCCCGGGCCTGTGGGAGCGATTTCAGCGCATCCAGGCCGCACAAGGTACGTCCTCCCGGGCCTCGGACACGCTCCTTGCCTGGCGGGAGCTGCAGCTTGTGCAGGCCGTGGAACACGAGATGGCGGTGCGGCTTGAAGACGTGCTCGCGCGCCGCACCAGCCTCCTCCTTTTCAGCCCGGACAACGGCCGGCGGCACCTGGAAGCTTTGGGCCGGCGCATGGGCGAACTGCTCGGCTGGCCTGCGTCCCGGGTTTCCGCTGAGATCGACGGGTGCCGCCGGCTCCAAGCGGCCATGTTTGCCTGGCGGGACGCGGCGCCAAGCTCCCCTTAGGTAAGGAGCGTGGGTCTATGCACGGCCCGCCATGGGCGGCAGCCCCGCCCATGCCGCGTCGAAACCGGCAAAGGGGGAACGATCCAGCTCGCCGCGGCGCACGGCTTCCAAGACGTCCGGCTCGATGCTTAGAAAGGCGTCCACTGCGTAAGGGCAAAACTGCTTCCCGCTGCAACGGGCCACCTCCTGCCGGCCGCTTTCGATGGAGCGGGCGGCGCTGTAGGGCCGGTCCGTCGTCATGACGTCAAAGGCGTCGGCTACCGAGAGCAGGCGCGCCTCCAGCGGGATGTCGCCGTTGGCGAGCCCGTCAGGATAGCCCTTGCCGTCATAGCGCTCGTGGTGGTGCCGCACCATGTCCAAAGCCACGGGAAACTGCGCCAGGGGCGCCTGGAGCATGCGGTAGCCGATGACGGGATGCGCCTTCACCATCTCGTACTCATCGGGGGTCAGACGGCCGGGTTTCAGAAGAATGCTGTCTGAAATGCCGATCTTGCCCACGTCATGGAGCGCCGCGCCCAGCATCGCCTCTTCGAACCTGGCCGGGTCGTGGCCGATGCGCTCAAGGAGAAGCATGGTATACGTCATGACCCGGCGGGAGTGGGCCACGGTCTCGTAATCCCGCACCTCAAGCGCCGTGAGCAGGCCCCGCACCATGCCGAAGTAGGAAGAGCGGAGAAGGTCCAGGCGGGTCGCGTTCTGAAGCGCGATGGCGCCGAACTTTGTGAAAAGGTCCAGGATGTGCCCGTCTTCTTCGGTGAACCGGTGGCGGTGGTACCACCCGGCGCTGGTCAGCACGTAGCCGCTCTCCAGCTCCTGTGGGTGACAGACGAGAGTCCCAAGCCGCAGCGGCCGCACCAGGGGAGCCGCCGCCGGGAACTCAAAGTCCATGTGCACCGCGGTCCGCTTCGTTTCCAGCGCCTGACGGCACGGCGAACCGGCCACCTGCGGGGGCGGCGCCACGAACAAGTCGTCACTCTGAAAAAACTGCACGGTACCGTCCTTGGCCACCTGCGAGAGCCAGACGAGGTCTACCCGCAAGAGCTGCTTCAAGCCGTCGGCGATCGCGGCAAACACCTGCTGGGGGTCGGTGCGGCCGACCAGCTGCTGCGCGAGCAGCTGCGCTCGCCGGTGAAGTTCCCATGCCGACTCCCGGGCATGGTACAGGCGCGCGGTTTCCAGGATGAACGCCGCCTGCCGGGCCACCTCCTGCACCAGGCGGATTTCGCCCACCGCCGGTGCTTTGGGGGTCGTATGGTACGTAGCGAACGTGCCGATGACGTGGCCGTCGCTGTCGACGAGCGGCACCGACCAGAGCGACCGGACGCCCGCCGCCCGGGCTTCGTCCCGGAACACGGCCGTGGCCGGGTCGTCCAGCGTTTCCGCGACCACCACCTGTCCCAGGGCCGCCGCCCGGCCGCATACACCGGAGGCCGCGGTGAGCCCGATGGGGATCTCCCGGGCCGACTCAAGCCACGTGGGCGGCAAGCCGATGGCGGCCTTAAGGAGCAGCCGCTCTCCGCTCGGGTCCGTCAGGTAGAGCGAATTCATGTGGGTCCCGCATAGGCCGGCCACCAGCGTCAAGAGTTCGTGGAAAAACCGGTCCGTGCCCACCTGAAACAGCTCCTTGGGCCGGTAGGAGCGCAGCCGCTCCATCACTTCGCCGATGTCCAAAATGACGACCTCCTTGTCGTCCCGCCGAAGCGGTCAGCAGCCGCGCAAGGGCGCCGCGGCCTCCTCCTGCAGCCGGTCCCACGTGCGGGCAAACTGGTCGCTGGACGTAAGAAACGCATCGACCAGCGCCGGGTCAAACTGGCGCCCGGCCTGGGAGCGTATGTACTCCACCGCGTCAGGGTGCGGCCAGGAGCGCTTGTCGGGCCTCTCGGATCTGAGCGCGTCGTAGGCGTCGGCGATGGCCACGATGCGCGCCTCCAAGGGGATCGCTTCCCCCGCCAATCCGTCGGGATAGCCGGAACCGTCCCAGTGCTCGTGGTGGCTGCGGGCGATGGCGATGGCGCTCTCCAGAAACTGGTGCGGCCATGCCTGGGACGGATCACCCGTGTACGCCGTCCGCAGCAGCTCCGCCCCGGCAACCGTATGCTGGCGGAACACCGCCGTTTCTTCCGGCGTCAACGCTCCGGCCTTGTTGAGGACCTCGGGCGGCACCGCGATCTTGCCCACGTCGAGCAAAATCGAAGCCTCGACGATGACCCGCGCCCAGCCCGTGCCGGCAAGTTCCGGATACGGTCCCTCCCCTGCCGCGGTCACCAAGATCCGCGTCAGCTCCCGTACCCGCTCAAGCCGCGCCCGGCAGCCGCCGTGGTGCACCTCGGCCGCCAGGGCCAGCGGCAGCGCGAGCACCTCCTGGCCCATTCCCCAGTCCACCAGCTCGGCAAAGGGCGGCCGCCCGGCGGCGAGCTCCGCGGTCACATCCCGGCTTATCCCGACGTAGCCCACGAGCCCCCCGCGGCGGTCGACGATCTTGGTTATGGCCAAGGAAGACAGCCACAGGTGGCCGGACCGCTGCCGGTTGACGACGTGCCCCCGCCACGCACCCACCGAGTGAAGGTCGAGCCACATTTCCCGGTACACCTGGCGGGGCGTCTTGCCGGAGGCGACGAAGCTCGGCCGCTTGCCAATCCACTCCCGGGCGGAGTACCCCGTCATGCGCTCGTAGGCGGGGTTTACGTACAGCACGCTCAAGTCGGGATCGGTGATGATGATGCCGTCGGGGCTGTTGTCGAGCCAACCTTCGAAGAAACCGGCCGGCAGTCGGCCTTGGGCCGTACCCTTGCTGGTCAGCGCGAGGGCGATGCGCCTTCGCTTGTACTGGTACATCCTCCGATCCGCGGTTTCAATGAGCGTGGCAAGATCCCGGCCGTCCTCCGGCCACAACGCGATGCCGATGGACATCATGGGCCGGGGCGACGGCAAGTGCTCCACCTGGCGGCGCATCTCCCGGGCGATCCGCGTCCTGAGGTCGGCCGCCTCGTTACGCCCCGCCCCCGGCACCACCAGCAGGAACTCGTCCCCGCCGTAGCGGGCGATGACCGTCCGCGGATCCGCCACGCGGCGCAAAAGGCGCGCCAAATCCCGCAGGAAATCGTCGCCGGCCAGGTGACCGCGGGTGTCGTTCATCGCCTTGAAACCGTCCAAGTCGGCAAACAGCACCGCGCCCCGCGGGCTGCTCGCGCACACGTCCCACCGCCGCCAAAGGCCCGTACGGTTAAGCAGGCCCGTCAACGGGTCCAGCTCCCGGGCCTTGTGCACGTAAAACAGCGTGATCTTAAGGCACGCGTAGTCGGTGAGCTTGCGCAGCCATTGCCGGGTTTCACCGTCGATCTGGATCTCCTTGGGGGTTCGCCAAGCAAAGATGAGCTGCCCCATGAGCTCCCCGTCCCGGATGAGCGGCACCATAAACCCGCACACAAGCCCGAGGCTCGCGGCGTGCTCTTTGAAAGGAGGTTTAACGTACGGGGCCGCCTGCACGTCCGGACAGAAAATCCCATCGGGGAGGGAGAGCCAGCGGTCGTAGTCCTCCTCGGTGACGGGCTCGGACAAGGCGTCCGGCGGAAAAACCTCGACGCCGGCGGTGGTGGCCACGGCGCGGGTCTGCATCTCGCGTTCGAGCCACCGGAGGATGACCGCGTCGCACGCGACGTGGCGCTGGAGCGTGCCGACCAGGTTCCGCAGGAAGTCATCTTCCTGCCGGGCTTTCAAGATCTCCGCGCTCAGGGCGCTCAAGGTGTCGACCACGTCGATGTAGTTACGGCCGGACTCCATGTTGCAACCCCCTACCCCCATGTTCGGCCGTGACCCACGGGAAGTGTGCCTTGAATGCATGCCCTGCCAAGTGTCTTGATCAATCCTACGTACTCACACCATTTCTCAAACAATTTCGCCAGGATTGCTCCCGGCACCGGAGCTAGAGAACAAATCATGCCTGCCCCGGAGGCACGCCCGTTTACCCCTGCACCGGCCACCCACACCTATACCTTAAACCGTGCCGCCTGCTCCTGCAGGCCCCGGGCGATACGAGCCAGGCTTTCGGCCGCGGCTCCGATCTCCCGGGCGTGGGCGTTCATCTCCTTCATCAAACCGGAGACGTCACCGGCGGCCGCGGCGTTGGCCTCGGAAACGGTGGCGATCCTTTCCATGGCGTCCGACATGCGTTCGCTGGACGCGGCCATCTCCGTCGTGGCCGCCGTGTTGCTCTCGGTTACCTCGGCGACCTTGTTCATCGCTTCGGAGACTTCGGCGGCGCTCGCCGCCACCTCCTGCGCGGCCGCGGCGATGTCCTCCGCCTTTTCGCTTGTCCGCCGCATGGCGGCCAAAATCTCGTCCAACGCCGCCCGGGCCTCGGCGCCCAGCGCCGCGCTCGTCTCCACATCCTTAAGGCCGGCTTCCATGGCTTGCACCGAACGCTCGACGCCGCTTTGGATGCTGGTGATCAGCGCCGCGATCTCCTGGGTTGCCTTGCTGGACCGCTCCGCGAGCCTGCGCACCTCGTCGGCCACGACGGCGAAGCCCTTTCCGTGCTCACCGGCCCGGGCCGCCTCGATGGCCGCGTTGAGAGCCAGCAGGTTGGTCTGGTCGGCGATCTCCTGGATCAGCTGCACGATCTCGCCGATTTGGGCCGAATACTGCCCGAGCTCCCGGATGCTCTCGGCCACATGACCGGTGGAGCCGCTGATCCGGCCCATGGAGTCCAGCGTCTTTTGCACCGCTTCGCCGCCGGACACCGCCGCCTGTAGGGATTGGGCAGCGGCCGCGCTCACGTCCTGGGCCCCTTGGGCGACTTGCTCAATGGCCTTGGCCGCTTCGGCAAAGGTGTACGTGGTCGCCTGCACGCTCGCCGACTGCTGCGTGGCCCCTTGCGCGATGCGTTCGATGGCCTCGCGCACTTGAGCGATGATGCGGGTCGTGTCGGCGACGAAGCGGCTCTGCTCTACGGCCCCGTCGGCCACCCGCGCGATGGAAGCCGACACCTGCTGCGCACTGTCGCCGAGCTTATCAGAAACACCGCCCAGCTGCGCCACGGCGGACAGAAGTTCATCGACGGCCTGCAACAGGCTGCGCAGCACACCCCGCATGCTGCGGGCCATGACGCCGAAGGCCCGCGCCAGATCGCCGAGCTCGTCGTTGGATTTCACGTCCACCTCATCAACGGTCAAATCGCCTTGGGCAATGCGCTCCGCGGCGTTCATGAGCTCCCGGAACGCCCGGCTGAGGGGGCGTCCTGCCACCACCGACAAGACGACGATGCCGAGGCCCCCCAGGACGACGACCGGGATCAAGGTACCGAGGAACTGGTTGCGCAAGGCAAAGAAGTTGGCTTCGGGTATGCCGACGTAAGCACCGCCGATGACGCGGCCCACATGGTCGTGGATCGGCACGTAGACCGTCTTTTGCCACTCGCCGACGACCTCCGCCCGCCCGTGGTACGCCTCCCCGCTCCAGAGGCTCTGCATGACCGTGGACGAGAACGTCGTGCCCAGGGCGCGGGTTTCCGTAGCGCGGCCATGCGCGTCCTTAAGGCGCACGTTGGTCGTCACCCGCACGCCGTCCAAGGCGATGGTGGCCGACACAAGCCCCCCGGTGCGCCGCTGCACCTCATCCACGATGGTGAAGTTGCGGTTTAAGATCTCGGCGGCCACCACCGCGCCCAGGACGCGATCGTCCCCGGAACGGATCGGCGCGACGCCGACGAGGGCCAGGGCGTCCGTGAGCACGTCCCCTACTTGCCACTGGGACCCTTCCGTAGGCAAAACGTCGATGGTCACCATCCGGCGGATGACGCTGCCCTCCGGCCCCCACTCGGATTCCGGTATGCTCTCCGGCGCTGCCACTACGCCGCCCGCGAGCGCCTGGGCCACGAGCCCGTTGACCCGCAGGTCCTGGCCCGTGGCGGTGCTGTTGGCTCGCGCGACAACTTTAAAGGAAGGATCGACGACCGTCAGGATGTGGGTGCCGGGCATGACCTGCTGCGCCCGCCGCAGCGTCTGGGCGGCAGCGGCGAACCTTCCTTGCTCCAAGTCCTCAATGAGGGTCTGATCCTGGGCCACCGTCGCGGCGTAGCCTTTGACCCGCTCGAGGTACTGGTCGATCAAGGCCAACTCGAGGTTGATGGCAAGGTCCAGCTGCGTCCGGGCGTTTTCGTCAATGTCACGCTCGATGTAGGACAGCGTCGTCCAGCCGAGTACACCGCTGACCACCAGGACACAGGCGATGGCGAACCCGAAGATCTTGACGACGAAGCCAACGCGCAGCCGCGGGCCGCGGGCCATGAGATCACATCCCTCGGTTGACGTGGAGGGTCCTCCCCCTCCAATATCTGCTTCTCTGTCCCCTGAGGACAAGGGACGTTTGTAACTTAACATTTTTAATACTTGCCGATCGCATTTCAGACGGCCGGGCCAATCCCCTGCTACCAGGAGGGAAGCCGCCCGCCGGATAAGCCATCTACCATGCGCGGGCGCACCCACGGTCGCGTAAGGTCATCCGACGGTACCGCGAGGAGGAACGGAGATGGGACCGTCACAGGACACCGCAAGCCGCCTGATGGAAGAGTTGGCGCAGGCGGAGCGCCTTGTGGCGCTCACCGGCGCCGGGATGAGCACCGAATCGGGACTGCCCGACTTCCGCTCCCAGCAGGGGTTGTGGCGACAGTACAGGCCGGAGGAGCTGGCCAGCGTGGACGCCCTCACCGCCCGGCCGCTCCTCTTCTATGAGTTTTACCGGAAACGCCTGGAGATGTTAGACAGCGTCTCCCCCAATCCAGGCCACGAGGCACTGGCGGAGCTCGAGCGGCAAGGACGCCTTCGGCTCATCGTCACCCAAAACGTAGATGGCCTGCACATCGCCGCCGGCAGCCGCAACGTGGCGGAGATTCACGGCTCGCTGCGGCGCGCCCGCTGCCACCGGTGCGGCAGGGCGCATGCGCCGGAGGTTTTGCGTCAGCCCGTTCCAGATTTCGACAGCCTGCCCCGCTGCGCCTGCGGAGGCCTCATTCGTCCGGATGTCGTCCTCTTTGGAGAGATGTTGCCTCAACGGGCCTTTGCCCGGGCGGTCGAGGCGGTCGAAACGTGCAACGCCCTGCTCGTTGTCGGCTCGTCGCTGCAGGTGTACCCTGCGGCATCGCTGCCACGGATCGCCCTTGAGCGGGGCGCGCGGCTCTGGATCATCAACCTCGAGCCGACGCCCTACGACGATGACGCCGACATCGTCGTGCGCGGCAAAGCCGCCGAGGTGCTCCGGCTGCTCGTGCCGGGACAGGACTAAGCGTTGAATGCTGGTCGGGCGGCTAGAGCAAGCGGCGATCAAAGCAAGGCGCCGCCGCAGCCCGAGGGCAAAGGGGCGCGACGGCGCCGGCAGAGCCCGCTACGAGGCGTCCAGGAGCTTCACCAAGGCCCGGAACACGTCCGACTCGGTGATAATGCCGACGACTTCGCCGTTGTCGATGACCGGCATGCCGCCGATCTTTCGCTCGGCCAGCTGGGCGGCCACGGTGCGCAAGTCGGCGTCGGGCGTCGTCGTAATGACGTCCCGGGTCATGATCTCACGAACCTTGACTTTGTCCAACAGGTAGTTGAGCTCCCAGATGGACAGGCTGGTCGCGGGCGATGGCGCCGCCTTGAGCAGGTCGGACAGCGTCACGATGCCGACCAGCTGCCCCTTGTCGACCACGGGCAGGCGACGAATCTTCTTTTCCTCCATGATCTTTCGCGCCTGGGGTGCCGAAACGTCCGGGTCGACGACGACGGCGGGACGGGTGCAAACGTCGGCGACTTTCATTTGCATGGCGATGCCTCCTCCCTGATCACCTCATTACAAAGCCCGCGCGCCATTTCCTGCCACAACTGCCGCACTCGTCGCACATTATCGGTCCGCCGCCACTTCCCGCAAGTACGGCACCAGGGCGTGGGCGCTCGGGTCGTCTTGGCCCGCCAGGCCCGCCAGCATCCCTTGCCGGTCGGCCAGCGATCGGTTTTGGCCAAGCTTCCACTTGCCGACGACCTTGGAGATGGGGATCTGCACGCCGACGATGGCTTTGAGCATGTTTTCCAAATACTCCGCAGGTGCGTCGGTCACCCGCCACGGGTGCGGACGCCCTCGCTCCTGCTGGTCGGTGAGCTCCTCCACATGCCGCCGGAGCCAACCGGGATCCTGAATCACCCGGAGAGGCCCGTAGGCATGTACCACCACGTAGTTCCACGTCGGTACGGCGCGGCCCGTCTCCCGCTTGGACGCGTACCAGGATGGGGTTATATAAGCGTCCGGACCTTGGAAGATGACCAGCGCCTCCACGCTGGCGTCCAACGTCTCCCACTGGGTGTTGTTGCGGGCCAGGTGGGCCTCGATGGTGCCCCAGGGCGCCGGGTCAGGCTTGTGCACAAACGGAACGTGGCTTGCTTCAATGCCTTCCGCCGTCACCGTGACGAGTGTGCCAAAGGGCGCCGACCGGATGAGCGCCACGAGCCGCTCCGGGCGGGTTTCGCTGAAATGCTTCGGGACGTACATCACATCATCTGCTCCAGCCGCCGGATGCGTTCTTCCGTCGGCGGATGAGTGGAAAACCAGCTAAAGGCGCGCTTCTTGAAGGGATCGGAGATGTACAACGCCGCGCACGTGCGGGAGGCCGCCTCCACCGGCTCGGACACGGACGCGATCTTGCGCAGGGCTGAGGCCAGCGCCCCGGGATTGCGGCACAGCTCCGCCCCGCTGGCGTCGGCCAAGTACTCGCGGTTTCTGGAGATCGCGAGCTGGATCAAGACCGCTGCCAGGGGTGCGAGCAGCAAGAGGAGCAGGGCGATGAGTTGAATGACGGCCTCCCCTTGGTTGTCCTTGCCGCTGCTGCGGCGCCGGCGGCTGCCCCCGCTCCACCACATCCACCGGTAGCCGATGTCGCTCAACAGGCCGATGACCGCCACCAGAGCCACCGCCGTCGTCGCCAGGCGCACGTCGTAGTTTTGCACGTGAGCCATCTCATGGGCGAGGACGCCTTCGATCTCCTGGCGGTTAAGGCGCTCCAAGAGCCCCGTCGTCACCGCGACCGCGGCGTTTTCGGGCGTCATGCCCGCGGCGAACGCGTTTGGGCTTGGGTCGTCGATGATGTACACCTTGGGCATGGGCACGCGGGCGGCGATGGCCAGCGCCTCGACGGTGTTCCAAAGGAACGGGTTTTCGTCTTCGGACGTGATCTCGCGCGCCCGGTTCATCGCCATGACCACCTGCGTCCCGGCTCTGGTCATGAGCAGGATGTAAACCACGCCGATGACCCCGGCGATGATAATGCCCATGGTGGGGCTGTCCGACGTGACGACGCCAAAGGCGGCGCCGACGGCGATGAACAAAAGCAGGAACACGCCCACCAGGAGCACGGTCTTGCGCTTGTTGGACTCGATCTGGGCGTGCAGCAGCATCGGCTAAAACTCCACGCGCACGGCCTTCCGCTCTTCGGCCGCGGCCTCCAGCATCTCCGACCGCTTGAACCCGTGCACATTGGCCACGATGTTGCTCGGGAACGATTCCAGCTTGGTGTTGTACTGCATGACGGTGCGGTTGTACAGCTGCCGGGCGGCGGCGATCTTGTTTTCCGTTCCCTCAAGCTGCTCCTGAAGCTTCTTGAAACCTTCCTGCGCCTTGAGGTCAGGATACGCCTCGCCCAGGGCAAACAGGCTCCGGAGCGCGCCGCTCAACTGGTCGTTGGCCGCCATCTGCTCCGCCCGGCCCCCGCCGCTCACAAGCCGGTTGCGGGCTTCGATGACTTTCTGCAGCGTCTCCTGCTCGTGCTTGGCGTAGCCCTTCACGGTTTCCACGAGGTTCGGGATGAGATCATACCGCCGCTTCAGCTGCACATCGATCTGCGCCCATGCTTCCTCGATCCAGTTGCGCAGCCGCACCAGGGCGTTATACTGGCTGACCCAATACAGGCCAAAGACGACGACGATCCCCAGGATGATCCAGATGGCCATCGCGAACCCCTCTCTACGGTGGTGATGTGAGAGTCCTTCACGACGAGCTCACGGCGTCGCTTGACCCGTATTTCGGCACAATCCCAGACATTCCCCCGCATCTCGACGCCGAATTTTGCCGACCCGCTCGGAAAAAGCGGGGCCAGCCCCTGCCGGCGCTTAGGAGGGTACGTCTTCTCACGAACTCAGCGGCCACGACGTGAAACCCGTTCCGTGCAGCGCGTCAAGGAGCAACCGGTTGGCCCGCGCGTTTTTCCGTACCGCCTCGCGGTGCAATGGACTGTACACCTCGACCGGAGACACAGGGAACTCGCCGCAGATGTCGGCTCCGCAAAGCCTTCGATAACTTGCAATGAAGCGCATGAGGCGCGTCAGCTCGGCAAGCTTCATCGTCCCCTGCTCCCAATCGGTGACCGCGTCGGCAGGATCGAGCACATCCTTGTCGATGCTTACGTATACGTCGGTATTCGAAAGGCGGGACATAACCACCGGTAGAATCGCTCGGGTGTTCGCACTGGTTACCGGGTCAAAGATGAACACCCGATGCCTCAGAAGACTCGATTCGCGAGGGAAGTTCTCGACCGCCTCGGGACGAGCCCCGATGATAAGAACCTGCCTCAGCAAGGGCAGCTCTCGCAGCGCCTTCAAAACCCACGAACCGCAGGAGACGACGGTTTCGTCAGGGGGATCCAACATGTCGCTATGGTAGTCAAACAACACCAGGGTAAAGGGCGTGTCGATTTCGGATAAGAGAAGATAGGTCACGTAATGGTAATTTCCGCTTCCGATCAGCGTCACGCCGGGTTGACGTCGTTGCCTCAGGCGTTGCCCAATGACGGCGAGAGTCTCCCGCGCGCAGTAACGCTTCGTTCCAACCAGGTCAGTCAAGTCGATCCACTCGGCGGACAAATCCCGCAAGAACCCCTGCCATTTGTAGCTATGATCGAAATCCAAGACGGTAACGCCGCCGTGCATCTGCGCCCCGCCCCTTTCCGCGACAGCGGTGGCTCGCGGCCGCCAATGTCCTGCCGGCCCGCTGCGGTCAACACGCAAGCCCGCGAATTCGCACCCTCTTGAGACAATACCTTTACACACCAATGATTCAACGTCCAGTCTGACATCTCCCAGTAGTCCGATGCACTCCGTTTGGGCTCGCCACATTCGGGGCTCGAACCGGCCGTTCGGGCCCGTTCCGGAGTAAGACCCAAACACCTGGGGGCTAGGAAGAAGCACTCCACTTCGACTTCTTCCTAGCCCCAAACTCATCGATAGCCAGTAGGCAGCCGGACTCAAGGCCCGATCTGCCACTCCGGCAGGAGGGTCAGACGTCCGTCACCTAGCTCTTGATTCCTCCGAAAAACTTGAACCCGTACCGCCAGTTGACGAAGAGGTAAAGCGCCAGCGCAGGGATGACGTACAAGAGCGCGTACGCCGCGATCAAGGTGATGACCGGAGTACCGGCCTCGGTATAGAACGAATACGTAGCCGCCGAGGCGGGCATCTTGTCGGGGCTGCGCAGCAGGATGAACGGGATCAGGAACCCGCCCCACACGTTTACGAAGGCCCACACCGCCACCACCATCATGCCCGGGCGCACCTGGGGCAGCACGATCTGGCGCAAGATCTGCCACGAACCCGCACCGGCGACCATGGCCGACTCCTCAAGGGACCGGGGCAGGCCCGCCACGAAGTCCCGCATGATAAAGATGGCCGTCGGCAACAGCCCCCCGGTGAACACCATGATGACGCCAAGGTGACTGTCGATGAGGCCCAGGTTGTAGATGAGCAGGAAGATGGGCACCATGGCGGCGGTGCCCGTCACCACCGACGAAAACAAGATCAGCACGTACACCAGCACGTCCCGGCCCGGCAAGCGGACCCGAGCCAGGGCGTACGCGGCCAGGCTGGCCACCAGCGTCGTCGCCACCATGGCGCCTCCAGCCTGGATGACGCTGTTTTGCAGCAGTGCCCGCACCGCGAACGTGTTGCGAAAGACGGCGGCGAAGTTGGCGAGCGTCGGCTGGGCAGGGAGTTGCACCGACAAGGTCGCCTGCGGGTGAAACGGCGCGGTGAAAAGCCACAAGAGAGGCAGGGCAAAAAAGCTGCCCACCACCGCCACCAGCACGTAGAAACCGATACGGGCCAAAACGTACCGGACGAGCCTCACCGGAACCGCACCCCCTGGCGGCGCTGGCTGAGAAGATACACGCTCGCCAGCAGCAAGTTCACCAGCATCACGACGACCGCAATCGCGCTGCCCCTGCCGAACTCATAGAACCGGAACGCCACCCGGTACGTGTGGATGGCCACGATCTCCGTTTGAAACGCAGGGCCGCCCTGCGTCAAGAGGAACGGCGAGAACACGTTGAACGTCCAGAGCGTAATCAGCACGATCCCAGTCAAAAACTGCGGCCGAACCAGCGGGAACATGATGTCCCGGAAACGCTGCCACGGGCTTGCGCCCGCCACCATGGCGGTTTCAATGTATGAGGGGCGAATGCTGCCCAGCGCGGCCGACATGAGGAGCATAGAAAACGCCGTGCCCCGCCATATGTTAAAGATGATGATGGATAGAAGCGGGTAATCCAGGAGCCAGTCGTAGGGCCCGAGCCCAAACCATCCGAGAATCGTGTTGAGCGTGCCGGCATCCCGGTCAAAAAAGGCGCTCCACGTGAAGGCCATGGCCGCCTCGGGCAATATCCACGCCAGCGTCACCAACGTGTACATGACTTCCTTCAGCACGCCTTCCCGGTGGAAGAACAGAAGGGAGAGCGTAATCCCAAGCCCCATCTGCCCCGCCACGCAGCTGGCCACAAAGATGAGCGTCAGGTACAGGGAGTAGCCAAACTCGCCCCGCCGCATCCACCGCTCCGGGTTGAACAGCGCGAGGTAGTTCTTGAGCCCGACAAATTCCGGCGAGACAGCCGAAGCACCGAGCAGCGTCCGGTCGGTGAAGCTGATGACCACAACCCACAGGAATGGAAAGAGCAAGAACAAGATGATGAAAATGAGAGCAGGACTCAGGAAGGCTAGGCCCATCCGGCCGGACAGGAGGGCGACCTGGTCTCGCCGCACCACAAATCCCTCCCACGCAGCAGGCAGGCGGCGGAGGCAGCCGCCCCCGCCGCCCGCGGCTCGTTACTTCACCCGAATGACGTTCTCCTCTCCCACCAGCTCGACGACGGCGTCCGCGTAGGCCTTCATGGCCTCCTCGGGCGTCATCTCGCCGGTGATGACCCGCTCCGTCATGAGCTGGGCCTCGACGCTGATGCGCGGATAGTCCGGCAACATCGGCCGCACCGTAGAAACCGGCAACAGCTTCTCCGCCATGGCGCTCATGACGGGGTCGCCCAGGACGGGCACGTCGTCGCGAATCCGGATGCCCGGCTGGATCTCCTGCAGCGCCAGCATCATATCGGTGCTGAACATGAAGCTCAGGAGCTCCCACGCCAGATCAGGATTCTTGGAGAACGGGTTGAGCACATAGCCCGTGCCGCCGGAAATCGACACGAAGTCGTGCCCGCCGTACCCCTTGCCCGCCGCCTGGGCCGGGAACGGCGCCCAGCGAACGACCGCCTCGCGACCGCCCGGCGGCGCCCACTCGGAACCCGGCGCCACCACCGAACGCCAGAACCAGTCGCCTTCGGCCAGGATCATGATCCGGCCGTCCCGGAAGCCGGCGAAGCTCTGCTCACGGCCCTGCGCGAGCAGCTGCATGCGGCGGTCGCCGAGTCCCTCATCCACGTAGATCTGCTTGTAGAGCTTGAGGGTGTCCAGGATGCCCGGGTGCTCCACGATCCACTTGCCCTGCTCGAAGTCGTACATGTGGATCCCGGTACCGAGCAGCACCATGAAATAGCCCTGCATGGTGGTGGCTTCGCCCATGGACGTGCCGGCGTTGATCTGCAGCGGCGTGGAGCCGGGGAACCGCTGCTTCAGGTAACGGGCGGTTTCCAGCACGTCGTCCCAGGTCTTGGGTTCCCACGGCAGCGGGATGCCGGCCTGCTCAAACAGATCCGCCCGGTAATACAGCTTGCGCACGTCGGTGCCGAGGCCAAGGCCGTAGACGCGCCCCTCAAAGCCGAGCAGGCCCCGCAGGCCTTCGGGGATATGCTGCCAGCCTTCCCAGTTCCAGACGCCCGAACCTGCCACCTCATCCAGCGGCTTCAAGTAGCCGGCCGCCACGAATTCGGGCACCCAGAAACCGTCGAACGCCATGATGTCAGCGCCGGCACCCACGCTCAGGTCGAGCGCGTACTGCTGCTTGAGGGCCTCGTCGGAGCCGCCGAACTGGATGAACCGCAACTCCACCGTGCGGCCCTGCTGGCGCATCTTCTCCTGGAACGCCGGGAAGACGTGCTCGTGAATCCACTGGACGACATGAGCGTTTACGCCGCCCTCCACAGCGCGGGCGATGATCGTCACCGACTGGGCAAACACGCTGCCTGCCAGCGCCAAGGTCAGCACCAGCGCCATAGAAACGGCCAACCATCGACGGGACATTGCTCCACCTACCTCCTTTGGCTCGATCCTGGTGTTATCCGCCTGTCCTCTCCGCTCGTCCTCGACGTGCGGGCACTTGGTTCACTGGGCCGCTGCGGAGGCACCACCTCCCTTCAAGGGGGCAAAACGCCAGTCCACCAACTCGTACGTCCGCACCGCTCCCGGGTTCAAGCGCACCCGCACGCGACCGTCCTCGCCCAGCCCGAGCGGCGCCTCACTCAGGCGGGTTTCATCCAGCCGCGCCTCGTAGACGGCCGGCCGTCCCCGCATGATGCGGATCCAACCGTCGACGGGCTCGGGTGCCGGGTTCCAAATCCGGACAATGACGCCATCCCCCGCGTCCGCCGGCTTTAGGGCCGACAGGAGGAGCGGTGAGCTTACCTCGAGGAAACCGGCCGCCGTCGCCCCCGTGTCGCCTGCGGCGCCCGGACCGACGCCCGGCAGCACGACCCGGCGGGCCATGGGCGGAGTGATAAAGGCATCCATTTCTTGAAGAAGCGGGCTCTGCCAGTAGGGAGCCGTGTACGGCATAAGGGCCAGTTCGAAGCGGTGGTCGCCCGGGCACTGGGCTTCGGGCACCGGCAAGCTGGGGCCGGCGCCTTCGGGCCGGGAGGCCAGATCATCCCGGGAAAGCCAGCCCACGCAGCGCAACAGCGTCACCGCCACGTCGACGCCCGATTCGGCCGGGATGGCCTCGTACTCCCGCAAGCCCCGGGCCATCACCGCAAAGCCGGCGTCGCCTTGCTCCACCGCCACCGCGTGCCGCATGGGCGCGGTCGGCTGGGGCTTCTGGTACCACCCCTCTCCCCGGGGCGGGCGGACGGGGCGGCGCAGCCAGATGAAGGAATCACCGGCCCACACGTGGTCGCTGTGGAGCCCCGACGAGACAACGAGCCGCAGCCGGTGATCCTCGGCCGAGTTGCGCACGCTTACGCTCACGTGCAACGCCCGGGCGCCCCGCTCCAGCGTAAAGACGACGTGCAAGGGCAAAAGCGCCTCGGACTCCCGCCGCCGCCGGTCGCCGGAAAGCCTCTGCGCCGTCGCCAGCATGTATTGGACCGCGAGGGAACCCACGACCGGGCCGGAGCGGACCACACGCGGCGGTCCCGCCGGCTTGTCGACCACGTCCGGCACATCACCCGCAAGCGGTGAGAAGTCGTAGCTGTCCCCCGCGTCCGCCGCGTCCTCAAAACGAAGGCGCAGCGCATGCCGGCGCCCCGTCGCCCGCTCGATGAGCACGGGCCCGTCGGGACCGAACTCAAACCGCAGGTGCTCGTTTTGCAGCGAACGCTCGTCCACGGACACGTCCGCGTCGGACCGCCGGGAGGAGCCGCCCGCGAAAGCCGCGCCTTCCGCTTGCGCCGCCGCGGCCGCTTCCCGCTCGGCTGCTGCGGCGGCCACCTCGGGCTCCGCCGCCGTCGCTGCCGCGGCGGTGACGCGCAAGGAGGCCACCCCGAGGGCCGGCATGGGCACCGCGCACATGACGGTCACCCGGTCCACCTGCCGGTCGCTGCGGCCCGGCGCCCACACCTGCTCGACCTCCCGCTGCACGGGCAGGAGCCGGCCGCTCGCGTCCCACACGGCAACCCCGGACCCCATCCCCGCCGGCACATCGACGGTGTGGTAGACCACCGACTCCCGTGCATGGGGCAGCGGGGTGAACACCGCCATAACCGATTCGGTGACGGTTTCCGCCACCGGTCCGGCCGGCAGCCCGCCGGCAAGCCGCGCCAGCGCCCTGTGGGATTCGGTTTCCCCAAGCTGCATGACGCCGGCAAAGCGGGTCATCATCTCCCGGTGCACCGGGTCGACGGAGCAGCCGCAGATGGAATCGTGGAAATGGTTTTTGATGAGCAGCTTCCAGGCTTGCTCCAGGATGGCCGCCGCGTCGTAGCCGCCGCTCGCCCGGGAAAGGGCGACGAGCGGCTCCGCATACCGCTCAAGCAGCTGCTGCGCCCGGTCGTTGGCCTGCTTGATGTAGGCCCGGCTAGAGAGCACGCCGGAGAGGATATGGTGGTAACGGGAGCCCCGGAACTCGCCCCGGTAGCGCTCAAGGGGCCCCTGCGCAGCCCGCACCCGGGCCAGATATTCGTCGAGGTCGCCCAGCACCCAGTCCACTTCGGGCACGGCCCGCGCCAGCTCGTCCAGGACGCGCGGCAAGTCCTCCTGCAGGTAGAGGTGGTCCGTCCCGTTGAGCAGCAGCAAGGCATCCGAGCGGCTTTTCCCCGCCAAGCCTTCGCCCGCCAGGCGCCCGAAGGGCAGCTTGAGCCAAAAGGGCAGTTCGTCGGGGACCGGGACGTCGCCGAACAGGATCGTCCGCACGTGCCGCGCCGCGAGATCGGCGTCGTATGCGCCGCTTTCTTCGTAGTCCCACGTCTTGTGCCCCAAGCCGGCCACGGCCGAATACGTCGCCGGCAGCTGGACGGCCAGCACCGCCGCACCGTCGGCGCCCTCCCAGACGAATTCAAGGCCAAGGCGCTCGGCCTCGTCGCCCACGCCCCGCTGAAACACGACGGATTGCAGACCGAACCCGGCCAAAATGGTGGGCAGCTGGGCGATGTGGCCAAAGGGGTCGGGGGTGTAGCCGACGCCCATCGGCTCGCCGAAACGCCGCGAAACGCGCCGGCCGATGGACAGGTTGCGGATAAGCGCCTCGGGACTGACCAGGAACTCATCGGCTAGAACGTACCAGGGACCGATCCGCAGGCGCCCGGCCTGGACGAGCCGCCGGATGTCGGCCTCCCGCTCCGGCCGCACCTCAAGGTAGTCCTCCAGGATGACCGCCTGCCCGTCCAGCACGAACCGGCGGAAGCGAGGGTCCTTGTCTAGTACGTCCAAGGCGTGGTCCAGCACCCGCACAAGGCGCGCCCGGAACACTTGGAACGGCTCGTACCATTCCCGGTCCCAGTGGGTATGGGGCACTACGAAGACGGTCTTGCGCACGTTTCCAGCCACTTGTTTTCCACCTTTCGCATGGCCCGCTGTCCGCCGTTGCCCTGCGCGTAACCCACCGTCCACGGCGCCGAGGGGTTACGCCGACTGCCGCTCCACCACCGCATGGGGCACGAGACGCCGCGCCGGCCCCGTGAGCGTGCCCTCGATCACCTCAAGGAGCATGGCCGCCGCCTGCCGCCCCAGCTCCTCGGCCTGGAGATCCACGCTGCTGAGGGGCGGATCCGTGTACTCCGCCACATCGTCGTTGTTCATCCCCATAACCGCCACGTCGTGCGGAACCCGCAGGCCGGCCTCCCGCACCGCCCGCATGGCGCCAACCGCCAGCGCGTCGCTGACCGCGAGCACGCTGCGAAACCGAACACCCCCGGCAAGCACTTGCCGCACCGCCCGCAGCCCGTCTTGGGCCGAGCCGCCGCCGGAAAAGACGACGAGCCGCTCGTCGGGCTCAATGCCCGCCGCCTGCAGCGCCGCCCGGTAGCCGGCCGCCCGTTCGTGCGCGAACGTCTGCTGCGCGGGACCGGCCAGGAAGAGCACCGGGGCCCCGGCGCGGGCCAGGAGGTAGGCCGTGGCTTCGTGCGCGGCCGCGGCGTTGTCGGTGTCGACGCTGTACGTGCACCCTTCATGCCAGCCCAGCACCACGTGGGGAAAGCTCTCTTGGGCCAGCCATCGAAAAAGCGTCCCATCGGTCGTCGGGTTCACGAGGATGAGCCCGTCCGCCCAGCGCTCGTTGACGACGCGGCGGGCCGCTTCCTCGGCCTCATGCTCATCCCGCACGAGGGACAGGCCGACGCTGTAGCCGCGCTCCGCGGCCCAGTCGTGAACACCGGTTGAAAACCGGGTGAAGAAGCCGGCGGAAAGGTCCGTGCCCACCAACGGGTTGAGCAGGTACAAGGTCCACGTGCGGCCGCTCGACAGGCTGCGGGCCGCTCGCATGGGATGATAGTTGAGCTCCTGGGCGACTTTGAGGATGCGCTCGCGGGTTTCCGGACGGACGCGGCGGTCGCCGTTCAGCGCCAGGGACGCGGTGGAAACGGAAACGCCGGCCGCCTTGGCGATCTCCCGGATCGTGCTCACGGACGGACCACCACCGGGTGTCGAACCGGTTCGAACGCGGGGTATAAACAGCCGAACTGCTCCATTTTTCTCACGTTCCTTTAGTCCTCAGCGGGATGATCCTTCCCTGGCGATGTACACCGGATTGGACAACGCCCGCACGCGCTCAAGCGGCTCGCCGGGACCGGCCTGGCCAAACCGCCGGTATACCTCCACCCGCACGTACCCGCTGGGCTCTACGAGCTCCCAGCGGTCGACAAAAACGTCCCCGTCGATGTCCGCCTCCCGCAGCACGCCGCCGCTGCCGATCCAGCGCACCCGGTCGCCCCTGGCGCCGACGATAAGCGCTTCCGCCGCCGGCGTCTCGCCCCTGCGCCACGGGAAGCAGCCGCCCATGTCAACGCCGCCCACCCGCACGTGCACCATGGGTCCGGCCGGGGCTTCGCTGACGAAAGCCGCACCCCGCCGCAGCGCATCCAGTGCGCCGGCCACCGTCAGCTCCCGCATGTCCAGCCATGTGGTGGGATGTCCGATGTTGAAACCTTCGGTCCACGCCGAACCCGCGGGACCGGCGTAATCAGCCGGATGGTGCCAGTCGCTGCCGCCCACCAAGGTCAGCCGCCGGCCCTGGCGCAGCAAGGAGTCGTACAAGTCCAGCGCCTCCCGGTTGTGCGTCGGCCACAGCATCTGCCATGCCTCAAAGCAGTCGAATCCTTCGGCAATTGGGTACGTCCAAGGCGGCCCGCCCCGTTTGGGGTGGTTTACGGAGATGAGGCCGCCCCGCTCGTGCGCCTCTTGGACGAGGCGGTCGATGTCCTCATCGCTCAGGATGCGAAAGTCCACCCAGCCTTGGATCCCCCACACGTTGGCGTGGCCCCGGTCGGTGGTGATCTCCTCTCCAGGGATGACAAGGAAACCGGACCGCTCCAGCGCCTTGAGGAACGGGTGGTGGCTCGCCGTGTTGTGGTCGGTGATGGCCAAAAACTGAAGGCCCCGGGCCCGCGCCGCCTCCGCCAGCGCTTCCGGCGATCCCTTGGCGTCGCTGTGGAAGGTGTGGCTGTGCAGGTCGCCCCGCCGCCACGCCCGGCCGGTGCGCTGCCGGAACTCCTCCGGGGCGGATTCTGCCGCGTCCGGCGGGCCCGGTTCGTCGCCCGGAAGCAAACCCCGCAACCCTTCACCGCCGGTCGCACCCTGACCTTGGGCCATCCGGAACGGGCTTGTCGCGCCGCCCGGGGCACCGACGCCGCCCGAGGCGCCAACGACGGGCTCGTCGAGTACGACTTCCACCCGGTAGCGGCAGCCGTCGGCCGGAATCCGGTGCAGGCCAAGGATGACCTGCCAGGTGCCCGGCTGGATGATTCCCGGCACGTAACCGGGGGTCGCGGAGTCCGCCGTGATGACGAACTCGCGCCGCGCCGAGCCGCTCCAGCCCCGGAAGCCTTTCCTCGCGGGGAACGGCCCGATGTCCGGGTCGAGCATGCCGATGTCGATCACGCCCCGCTCGTCGTACTCGTACCGCACGGTGATGGTTTCCGTGCCTTCGGGGACGACGAAGGGCAGGTACATGTAAGGTGACGCCGCCCGGTCCTCGGGCGTGGCCACGCCCTCCATCACCAGCCGCTTCTCACCGGCGGGAAATCGGGCCGGCTCCCGCAAGGGGTTCATACAGCCACCGTCTCCTTCTGAGCGCTGTCAAGACCGGAAAACGCCAGTTCGCCCGAGGTGCGGTACAGGTGCACGCGCCGCGGCTGCGGCCGCAGGCCGACCCTAGCCGGCAGCGCCTGCGGCTCGTCCGTGTACTCGACCACGTAGACCAAGTGCTCGCCCACCTGGACCGTGGTTACGACGTGGTCACCGAGGGGCGCCACGGTGTACACCTCGCCGGTTAGGAGGCCGTCGCCGGTCTCCGGGACCATCTGCAGGTGCTCCGGCCGGATGCCCAGCACCGCTTCGCCACCGCCGGGAAACGCCCGGGCGATCCCGTCCCACAGGGGCGTCACGTCCACCCACATCCGGCCGACCACAAGGCGCGCCCGTTCGGGCGTAAGCTCGATGCGGCACGGCACCAGGTTCATGGGCGGGCTGCCGATGAAACCGGCCACGAACAAGTTTTGCGGCCGGCGATAGATCTCGAGGGGCGTACCCACCTGCATGAGCTTCCCCCGGTCCATGATGCCGATGCGGTCGGCAAGAGCCATGGCTTCGGATTGGTCGTGGGTGACGAAGACCGTCGTCACGCCGGTCTCCCGCTGCAGGTGCTTGAGGAACGCCCGCGCTTCAAAGCGGAGCTTGGCGTCCAGGTTCGAGAGGGGTTCGTCAAACAGGAAGCAGTCGGCCCTGTGCACCAGCGCACGCCCGACGGCCGTGCGCTGCTGCTGCCCGCCGGAAAGCTGCCCGGGCAGCCGCTCCAGCAAGTGCTCCAGCTGCAGGTTTTTGGCCACTTCGCGGATGCGGGGGGCCATCTCGGCCTTGGGGACTTTGCGCACCTTGAGCGGGTAGCCGATATTCTCAAACACCGTCATGTGCGGGTACAGCGCGTAGTCCTGGAACACCATCGCGACGTTGCGCTCCTGGGGAGCCAGGTTGGTGATGTCCCGGCCCGCGAGCTCCACGGTGCCTGCGGTCGGGCGCTCAAGGCCGGCGATCATCCGCATCGTCGTCGTCTTGCCGCAGCCGGACGGGCCGAGGAGTGCAAAAAACTCGCCCTCCCCGATCTCCAGGTTCAAATCGTCTACGGCCGTTACGTTGCCGTAGCGCTTCGTCAGGTTGCGAAGCCGAATGTGTCCCATGGACTGCCTGCCTCCGTTCCCGGCCCGGGCGCAAACCCGCCGACTTGTGCTGCGGGCTACAAATAGCCTTCCGAAGGGAATCGAAACGGTTCGACGCGCCGGTAAAAAAATCGTCGCCTCATCCTGCTGGGCGCCGGCTTCTTCCGTGCCGCCTTCCCGATCCTTGTGGCAACGGTGACGATTTTGGTGAATTCGTCCCGCGCATACATTATCCTGCCACCGTCTGGAAGAAAATGACCGGCGCGTCGAATCCGTTATGCTTACACGCCGAAGCGGTCGCGCAAGTACTCCCGGTTCCGCCGGGCGTCGGTGAGCGTGTCCATCTCAGCTCGCACGACGCGGTCCTGTTCCACCACGATCCAACCCTCGTACCGTGCCCGCCGGAGCTGCGCCATGATCGCGCCAAGGTCAAGGGAGCCGTCACCGAGGGCCACGAAACAGTCGTGCTTGGCCAGGTCGCCGTAGCTGCGCCCTGCCGCGAGGCCAGCCCGCAGCCTACCGAGGTCGATATCCTTGAGATGAACGAGCCCGATCCGGGAGGCCCAGCGTTCCGCTACCGCCACCGGGTCACCGCCGCCAAAGGCGATGTGCCCCGTGTCCAGGCACAGCTTCACCCGGTCGGGGTCCGTCAAGGAAAGCAGCCGCTCGATCTCCGCCCCGTTTTCCACGTACGAACCGCCGTGGGGGTGCACGCACAGCACAAGGCCAAAGGCCGCGCACTCGTCAGCGGCCCGGTGCAGCCCGGCCGCGAAGGTCCGCCACTCTTCGTCCGACAGCCCCGCCTTTGCCGTTTCCTCCGGCCTGCCGGCGACGGCTTCCCGCCGCTGGTCGCCTTCGTCGGCCACCATGATCCGGTCTGCGCCGAGCTGGGCCAAGCGCCGGGCCGTCGCCCGCACGGCCTTGAGCGACTGCTCGACGCCTGCTTGCGTCCGCATGTTCACGGGAACGTAGCCGGCGATCGTGACAAGCCCCCGCCGGTTCAGTTCGGCACGGATGGCTTCCACGTCGTCCGGGAGAAACCCCGGCGGCCCAAGCTCAGTCCCCTCGTAACCGGCCGCCGCCATCTCGTCCAGCACGCGCCGGTAGTCCAGCATCGGCCCCCAGTCGGGCGGGCCCGCCACACCCCAGCTCACCGGTGCCGCGCCGATCCTCACAGGTCGACACCTGCCTTCGCCTCATGCCGCGGATCGACGGGCAATCCTGTCTTCATGGACGCTAGCGCCGCTTCCGCGATCTCGAGCGCCCGCAGGCCGTCCGCGAGGCCGACGGCCGGCTCGGTGCCGTGCCGCACGCAGTCGATGAAGTGCTGCATCTCAAGGCGATACGCGTCCCGGAACCGGTCGATCCAGTCGATCACGTAGTCGCTGGCCTGGCGATCGCGCTTCAGCAGGACGCACGCGTCCCGATTCACGTACCCGATCTGCAGGACGCCCTCGGTGCCGAGCACCTCGGTCTGGATGTGGTATCCGTAGCCGGAGTAGCGGGCGTTGTCGTGCACCGCCATGCCGCCCCGGGAAAAGGTCAGCATCGCACTGACCACATCCACGTCATCGGGCGCGCTGAACTGGGGGTACACAAAGACGCCGCCTTGGGCGTACACGCGCACGACCTCGTCGCCCATGAGCCAGCGGGCCAGGTCAAAGTCGTGGATGGACGACTCGACGAACATTCCCGTCGCCCGGTGAACGAACTGCGCCGGCGCGGGCGTGTCGTCCCGGCTGGAGAGCCGGACGAGCACGGGCTCGCCGATGGCTCCTTCCACGATGCGCTTCTTGGCGTGGGCGTACGATGGGTCAAAGCGCCGCATGAAACCCATCTGGTAGGGCACGCCCTTCTCGGCCACGACCCGTGCGACGCGGCGGGCCGTCTTGGCGTCCACCGCCGCCGGTTTCTCACAGAAGATGGCTTTGCCCGCTTCCGCGGCGGCGGGAACCATCTCCTCGCGGGTGGGCGACGGCGCCGCGATGACGACGGCGTCAACGTCGTCCCGTTCAACGAGTTCCCGCCAGTCGGTGTGCACCCCGCTCACCCCGAGCTCGTCGCCCAGCGCCCGCACCCTGGCTTCGTCCGGGTCGGCCAGTGCCACGAGCCGCGCCCCCCGGACACCGCCGGAAAGATTGCGGGCATGCTCCGCCCCCATGTTCCCTGTGCCGATGACGCCGACGCGAACGGCCTCACCTTTCCGTTTTGGTTCTGACAAGAAGCTCCCTCCCAGAAGCGTTCCTCGCCTCCGCGCCCCTTGCTTTTGGGCACGAAAGCGGTTTCAAAGAAAGTACACGGCCAAGGACCCAACCTCCTGTCCGCCTTCGACCGCCTCGATCCCACACATTCCGGCTTCGTCCGCCCAGAAGCTGGCATGCCTAGCCAAATGTTGGCAGCATGGGAGGTTTCTAGAAATTATCACCGAATAGCTATTGTCAAGCACGTGCCGACTTGTAGGACGTGCGCATCACTTTATCATCTTAGGAGGAGCGGATGGACTTGTCGGTGGGGAAGTACGGCTTCATTCGCAGTGCAACCATTCTCGTCGTCATTGCGGCGCTAGCCGTCGCGTTCACGGGCCTCGCCTCCGCCCAGTCGACCCTGGAGCGCATCCGGTTGACGGGCGTCATGCGGGTCGGCCTTGAGGGCACCTATCCGCCCTTCAACTTCGTCGACGAAAACAACCGGATGGCCGGTTTCGACGTGGACATCTCCAACGAAATCGCCCGGCGGCTCGGCGTGCGGGCGGAATTCATCGGCACCCAGTGGTCGTCCCTCATCGCGGGCCTGCAGACCGACCGCTGGGACGTCATCATCGCCCAGATGAGCATCACCGAGGAGCGTTCCCAGAGCGTCGACTTCACCAACCCGTACGTGATCACCGGCGCGGTGCTCGTCTCCCGGGCCAATGACAACCGTTTCTCCCAGCTGAGCGACATCGCCGGCTACCGGGTCGGCGTCGGCATCGGCACGACGTTCGAAGAGGTCGCCCGCTCGGTGCCGGGTGCGGACGTGCGGACCTACGACAGCTTCCAGGAGTACACGCAGGAGCTTATGACCGGCCGCCTGGACGTCATCATCAACGACCAGCTGACGATGGCCTACGCCATTAAGGACCGGGGCCTGCCGCTCAAGATCACTTCCGGCGTCGTCAACGAGGACCGCATCGGCATCGCCGTCAAGAAGGGCAACGAGGACTTTGTGGCCCTCCTCAACCAGATCCTGGCGGACATGATCGCCGACGGGACGTACCGGCAAATTTTCCAGAAGTGGTTCGACGCTGAACCCGTGCTGCAGTAGGCTGGCGACGCGGCATGGAGTTAGCGCTGCAATCGTTGCCCGCGCTGGCCCGGGCGTCGCTCGTGACGGTGGGGCTGGCTGCCGCTTCCATGGCAGCCGGCCTCGCCATCGGGCTGGTGACGGCCCTTATCCGAATCGCGAACATTCCGGTGCTGTCGCACCTGATGCGGGCCTATGTGTCCATCATCCGCGGCACGCCGCTTCTGGTCCAGATTTACCTCGTGTACTACGGGCCGCCGCAGTTTGGCTGGAGCTTAGAACCTGTTCCTTCCGGCATTCTCGCGCTCAGCCTCAACGTCGGTGCGTACTTGTCGGAATCATTCCGGGGCGCGATCGAATCGGTTCCCAAAGGCCAAATGGAAGCGGCGTACACCCTGGGCATGACGTACTGGACCGCCATGCGCCGCATCATCGTGCCGCAGTCGTTCCGGACGGCGCTGCCGACCATCGGCAACAGCTACATCGGCTTGCTGAAGGACACGTCATTGGTTTCCGTCATCACGGTCACCGAGCTCCTGCGGCAGTCCAACGTTATCATCGCCCGCACGTGGCAACCGCTGACGATCTACTTGACCGCGGCGGCGCTTTACTGGGTCATGTCCACCATGTTCTCCTACGTGCAACAACGGGTGGAGAGGCGAGTGTCGCGCCATGTCTGAGCCGGTCGTCCAAGTCACCAGCTTGCGGAAACGCTTTGGTTCCCATGAAGTGCTCAAGGGCGTCGACCTCACCGTCCACCAGGGCGAAGTGGTCGTCATCATGGGGCCGAGCGGTTCGGGCAAGTCGACGCTGCTTCGGTGTATGACGTTTCTCGAAGTGCCCGACGAGGGCACGGTGACCATCGACGGCCGCACCGTCACCGCGGGCCCCCTGACCAAGGAACGCATGGAAAAGGTCCGGGACATCCGCCGCCACACGGGCTTCGTCTTCCAGAGCTTTAACCTGTTTCCGCACATGACCGCGCTGGAAAACGTCATGGAAGGCCCCGTCACCGTGCTGCGGGTGCCCAAGGCCGAGGCTCGCCGGCGGGCGGAGGAGCTCTTGAGCAAGGTCGGCTTGACCGATCACATGCACAAGCACCCGTCCCGCCTCTCCGGCGGGCAGCAGCAACGGGTGGCCATCGCCCGGGCGCTGGCCATGTCGCCCAGCGTCATCTTGTTCGACGAGCCCACGTCGGCCCTTGACCCCGAGCTCGTCGGCGAAGTGCTGCAGGTCATGCGCGCCCTGGCCCGGGAAGGCATGACGATGGTCATCGTTACCCACGAGATGGCTTTTGCCCGGGACGTGGCCGACCGCGTCATCATGATGGACGATGGCGCGATTATTGAAACCGGGTCGGCGGAGCAGATCTTCACCGAACCCCGGGAAGAACGCACCCGGCGTTTCCTGAGCCGCATGTGGCGCGACGGTGCGCCCTGAGCGCCCGCCGGCGGCTATGTCGCGGCGAAAAGGTCAAGAAGGATAACCCTCACAATCCGGAGGTTGAATCGCTTTGCGAGTTGCAGTACTGGGCACAGGTCTGGTCGGCGGCATGGTCACCCGCGAACTGGCGGCGTCGCCGGTCATATCGGAAGTGGTGGCGGTCGACGGTTTTCCTCAGGCGGTGGAGCGGGCGCTTGCGGGGCTGCCTGAGGACCGGGCAAAAGGACGCGTCGTCGACCTTGGGAAACCGGGTGTGCTGGAGGAACTGCTGCGGGAGTTTGACGCCGCCGTCGCCGCCCTGCCCCACTCCCTGAGCATGGCGGCCAATGAGGCCGCGGTGGCGGCGGGCTGCCATCTCATTGACCTCGTCGGCTCCAAGTACGAGGAAAAACTGCGCCTGCACGAGCCCGCCCAGGCGGCCGGCGTGCTATTGGTGACCGGCTGCGGAGTTGCGCCCGGCATCGTCAACGTGCTGGCGGCACGGGGCATTGAGCTTTTGGACGAAGCCGACGAGGCCATCATCTACTGCGGCGGCCTGCCCCGTTACCCGCAGCCTCCCTTGCACTACCAGATCGTCTTCCGCTTTGAGAGCGTCATGGGATTGTACACCCGTCCGGCCAGCGCCGTCGTGGACGGCGAGATCGTCAAGCTGCCGCCCATGGCCGGCCTGGAAACCGTGGAGTTTCCCGAGCCGGTGGGCGTCTGCGAAGCCGCGTACTCGGACGCCCACAGCACGGCGTACACCCTGCGCCACAAGGTCCGCCGCCTGGCGGAGAAGACGGTGCGCTATCCGGGCCACTTCCAGAAGATGGGCGTTCTCGCCGAGCTCGGCTTCCTGAGCGAAGAGCCGGTGGAGGTGGACGGGCAGACGGTAATCCCCCGCCGCGTGGCCATGGCGGTGCTCGAGCCGCAACTGAGCGGGAAGTCCAACGAAGACGTCACGGTGGCGCGGGTCGTCGTGCGGGGCACCAAGGACGGCCGCCCCGTGGAGCACGAATGGACGATGGTGGACCTCTACGATGCGGTACGGGGCTATACGTCCATGGCCAAGTCCACCGGGTTCCCCGCCGTCATCGTCACCGAGTGGCTGGCCCAGGGGCGGTTGGAGGAGCGGGGCTTCCTGGCGCCGGAGCAGCTCTTGGTGGGCAGCCGGTTTGACCCGTTCGTCGCCCAGCTGCGGGAACGGGGCGTCGTCATCGACTACGTTTGCCGCGAGGGCCGTGCGTGAGCGGCAACACTCTGCGGCGCGTTCACCCCGGCCACGCCTGACCCGTGGCCGGGGTGAACGGAGAATCGCCGGGCTCAAGACTACCGGGAGGCGGTCGCCTGTGCGCGTGGCGGTTTTAGGAACCGGCCTGATCGGCCAGATGATGGTGCGAGAGCTTGCCCGCTCGACCACGTTCGACGAAGTGATCGCGGTGGACGCTCGAGCCGACCGGGCGCTGGCCGCCGCCGCGGACGCCCGGGCGGCGGCTGACGGCGAGGCCGCAGCGACCGGTGCCGACGCCGTCGCAAAGAGCGCGCCGTCGATGGGGCCGGACTCCCGGACGGCGGAAAGGGACGTGGCGGACGGCAGGAACTCAAGGCGCCCGGCCGTGCGGGCCGTCGCCGCGGACTTGAGCTCGTACGACGAGATGGCCGCGCTCTTGCGCGACGTGGACATCGCCATCGCGGCCCTGCCCGACTCGTTGAGCTTTCTGGCCAACCAGGCCGCCATCAAGGCCGGCTGCCACCTGATCGACCTTGTGGGCGCGGAGTACCCCGAAAAGCTCGCCGCCCTGGACGTACCCGCCAAGAAGGCCGGCGTGCTGGTGCTCACCGGCTGCGGCGTTGCCCCCGGCATCGCCAACGTCCTGGCCGCCCGGGGCGTGGAGCTGCTCGATGAAGCCGACGAGGTCATCATCTATTGCGGCGGCCTGCCCCGTTACCCGCGGCCGCCCCTCATGTACCGGCAAGTTTTTAGCTTGGAAGGGCTCATGGGCCTGTACACCCGGCCGGTGTACGTGGTTGAGGACGGTCGCCTCGTGGAGCTGCCGCCCATGTCGGGCCTGGAGGAGTGCCTCTTCCCCGACCCGGTCGGCGCCTGCGAAGCCGCCTACTCCGACGCCCATACCGTGCCCTACATCCTGCGCGACAAGGTCAAGCGCCTGGCCGAAAAGACCGTCCGCTACCGGGGCCATTTCGCCAAGATGAAGGTGCTAAAGGAGCTGGGCTTCCTCGACGACCGGCCGGTGTCCGTGGATGGCCAAGCCGTGCGCCCGCTCGCCTTAACCATGTCTTTGCTGGAGCCGCTCATCCAGGGCGAGTCCCGCGAAGACGTCACCGTCCTGCGCGTCGTCGCGACGGGGAAACGCCACGGCGTTACCGTTCGGCACACGTGGCAGATGATGGACTACTACGACCCAAGCACGGGCTACACGTCCATGGCCCGCACCACCGGCTACCCGCCGGTCATCGCAGCCGAATGGCTCGCCGCCGGTGAACTGTCTGAGCGCGGCTTCCTCGCGCCCGAGCAGGTGCTGGCGGGCGACCGGTTTGAACCGTTCCTGGCCGCCCTCGCTCAGCGAGGCATTACCTTCGAGTACAGCTGCGAGCCGGTCTCGGGGGACGGTTCGTAACGTCCTCGGCGGCACCAACGCGCCTAAGTGGCGCCGTGGGCGGGGGCAGCGCTTGAAGGACCTTCAAGCGCTGCCCCCGCATGCGCTACCCGGCCGGGTTTCACCCTACCCCGACACCGTACCATTGCGCCATCGCGTCCCGGTAAAAGCGGTTTGTCGCCAAGTAACGCAACACGTCCCGGGTCTGCTCAAGCGGCTGATCGTTTAGCTCCGCGCACAGGGCGGCGATCTCGCCCTCCGTGTCAGGCCCCAGCGTCAAACGGCGCACCGTACCGTCGGCCAGCTTAAAAACGCAGCGGATGTCGCCGTCGCCGACGACTTCGTTCCAGTACGTGGGCTCGAGATGCTCGGCCACCAGCGCAAGGTAGGTTTCCAAGCTGCCTTTCGGGACGCGGACGCAGCGCACGGACGTCCCGCGCCGCTCCATGATCTCGACACCGAGGGCGGCGAGTTCATCGTCGGTCAACATGGGCGCTCCCATGAGAACGCTGAGATAGAAGTTGGACACGGGGAAGCTCCTTTCCCAGGGAATGTCGAGAACGGCTCGCGCCCGCCCCGCATAGCCGCCGCCTCGGGCCGCCGCAACTGCGTCTCCTAGAGGCGATGCCGCCGGGTTTCCCCAATGCATGAGCCTAGCAGGTCGCGGCGGGGAATACAATTCGTTCACTGACAGAATTTCACTCATGGACCGGCGCTCGTGCCGGCGGGAACAAGGTTTCGCGCGTGGCGGCGCGGAACAGTTTCATCGCCAAAGGTCTACTCGAAAGGAAAATGCCTCATGCGGTGGAGCATCGGCGGAAAGCTCGCCATCGGATTCACTTGCGTCTTGCTGCTCATCGCGTCGATCATGTATGTCGGCCTAAGCGGGTTCACCACCATTACCAGCGCCTACGAAGCGGAGATCGCCCGCCTCGCGGCCGCAGGCGGCGGCACGGCCGCCGTGCCGGAGACCGTGCGCAGCGTCGTCGACCGCCACTGGCAGCTCATGTGGGGCTTAGCCGTCGTGGCCATCATCGGCGCCACGGTGGTGCTGGTCGTCTTTACCCGCGGGACGGCCGGACCGGTGCGGCAAACCGCGCAGGCTGCGCTGCAGCTCGCCGACGGCGATCTGACTATCCCCCAGCTCCACATCCGCACTGGCGATGAGCTGCAGGAGATGGCCAGCGCGTTCAACCGCATGCTGGGAAACCTGAAGGATCTTATCTCCCAGATCCAGCGCACCGGCGTCACGTTGACGGAGCACGCCCGGCAGCTGCTGGCCGTGGCCGACGAGACGACCGCCGCCACCACCCACATCGCCGAGGCCATCAGCGAGGTCGCCCAAGGCACCGACAGCCAGGTGCAGCACATGCAGCGCACCGGCACGGCCATGGCTGAACTGCGGCGGGCTATCGAGCAAATCGCGGCAGGCGCCCAGCGCCAGGCGGAACAGATGGAGGGCACTTCGCGCCTTTTGGGTGAAATCAAGCAGGCCATCGACCAGGTGGCGGACTCGGCACGGCAAGTAGCGGAGGCCGCCGCGGAAGGGACCCGGCGGGCCGAGTCCGGCGGCAGCGCCGTGGAGCAGGTGGTGCAGGGCATCTCGCAGGTGCGCGCCGTCACGGGGCAGGTGGCGCAGCGGGTCAACGAACTGCGCGGCTACTCGGTGCAGATCGGCCAGATCGTGGATCTCATCGGTGAAATCGCCGAGCAAACGAACCTGCTAGCGCTGAACGCCGCCATCGAAGCGGCCCGGGCGGGCGAGCACGGCCGGGGATTTGGCGTCGTGGCGGACGAAGTGCGGCGCCTGGCGGTGCGGGCTGCCGAGTCGGCGCAAGAGATCGGCCGGCTCATCGGCAACATTCAGATGGCGGTGGACGCGGCCGCCCAGGCCATCGGCACCGGCGAAAGCCATGTGGAAACCAGCACCGAGCTCGCGGGGCGGGCCCGGGACGAGCTGCACAAAATCATCGCCGCCATCAACACGACCGACGACATGGCCCGGACGATTTCCGCCGCCGCCCAGCAGATGGCCGCCGCGGGTCCCAAGATGATGGAGGCCATGGACGAAATGGCCCGCATCACGGCCGAGAACGCCGCGGCGACACGGCGCATGACGGCTGCCAGCGACAACGTCGTCCAGTCCATGGATGAAGTCGCCGCCATCTCCGAGGAAACCGCCGGCGGCGCCGAACAGGTCAGCGCATCGACGCAACAAGTCAACGCTTCAGCCGTTACCATGAAAGAATCCGTCCAGCAACTGAGCGAACTAGCAAACCAGCTCGAGCGGCTGGTGGGGCGGTTCAAGGTGCAGTGAAGGCGAAGCTCGTCCGCCTTGTCTCCCTTGTAGCGCTGGCTGCGGGGGTGTTTGCCCTGCTGCTGGCGCACTTGTTTTCCTCCCTGGCTCCCCTCTCGTCCAGCATGGGCGCCCGGGCAAAGCCGGCTCTCCTCCTTGGGTTGGCGGCAGCAATCCCGGGCGTCGCGCTCAGCCTGCTCACCGCCGGCCAGCCTGGTGGCCCGGCGACGGCAGCGAAAAGCGCGGGCACACAGATGCGCCCTCCTGCACCGGTTCGCCCGGTCCAAGCGGCGCGACGGGCGGTGCGCTTTGCCGGGCCCCTGGTGCTGGGAGCCATGCTCGGCTGGTTCGCCTTCGGCGTGTTCATCTACGCGGTCCAAGACCAGCTCGTCTTTAGCCCGCGCCGGCTCACGCCCGAGCGCCTGGAACGCGTCCGGTCGGAGTACCCGCAGGCGCAGGATGTCGAGATTGTCTCCGGGGATGGAACGGTCTTGCGGGGCTGGCTCCTGCCTCCCTGGTCGCCGCGGGCCGATGCAACGGGCAAGTGGCCGCTCGTCATCGTCTTTGCCGGCCAAGGCGGTGAAGCGTCGGGCTATTTCGAGCTGTCCCGCTGGCTTCCCGACATGGCGTGGGCGTTCGTGAACTACCGCGGTTACGGTGCCAGCGACGGAACGCCGTCGGACAAGGGGATCTTTCAAGACGCCGTGGCGGTATACGACTACTTTGCCGCCCGGCCTGACATCGATGCAGACAAGATCTTTGCCCTGGGAGGGAGCATGGGGACGGGCGTCGCCACGTACCTGGCCGCCCACCGGCCGGTGGCGGCGGTGGTCCTCTTTTCGCCCTACGACAGTATCGGTGCCGGGGTTGCCCGGGACATCGTGCCGTGGCTGCCGACGGGCCTTTTGTTCCGCAACCGCTTTGACGCTGC
>CALFSR010000136.1 GCA_937916565.1 uncultured Bacillota bacterium
GCAACACGGCGTCGCCGTCGACGTGCAGCTTGCCGAAATCGAGGCGGCTGTCCAGGCTGACCCGCAAGGTCAAAGCCTGTTCTACGGCTTCTCCTGCAGTGTACCCGTAAACGGCCTGGTACCCGGCCTTGCCCCTTACCGTGGTGTCCTGGGCCGCCGCGACCGGCGCGAGCCCTACAAGCAGGGCGATCGCCAACAGCCACGCTGTCCGGCCCCCGTTGCGCCATGCGTGCATGTGTTGCTGCCTCCTCCGCCGTTCCAATTCCCTGAACCTACAGCCCCGCCGCCTTACCGGCGCAGGTACCGGAGGGTGAAGTACTCATCGGGCACCGGTTCGCTGCTGGTTTCCAGCACGCGGATGATGGTGCGGCTGCCCGTGTTCTCGTTGCGCATCGTGATCACGTGGGGTTGCCAGCGGCCCTCGGCATCGGGGCGGACGTCTTCATTGATAAGCACCTTGTCCAGGCCGCCCTGGCGGTTGTAAAACTCGATGCGCAGCGGCACCATGTGCTCCTTCCACACCCACAGCTGGACCGAGCTGTACTTGCTGTCCGCCGCATGGGGCGCAAGGCGCAGGACATAGCTGTCGCGCCCGTCAACGGCCTCATCCGGGAGCCGATCCGCGTCGTAGTCCTCGGAGAACGACCCCATGCTTCCGATCTCTTCGAAGGTAAAGTCCGTGCCCATGAAGTTGTCCTGGGTCGCGCTGCCCGAGATGCGCCGCTCCCGGCCGAGGGCGGGCAAGTACAGCCACATCATCGTCTCCCCGCTCTCGTCGTCGACGGTCAGGAACTTCGTGCCGGCGACGTCCGCGGGAGACAAGTACTCAAGCAGCTGGTTGGCGCCGTAGGCGGTCTCCTGCCGGTAAAATGCGAGGCGGTTGGACCGCTCCTGTCCCCGGGCGTTGATCGTGACCAGCTCGATGGTGGCGCTGCCGCTGCCGGTGAACGCCATGCCCTTGAGCTCGTCCAGTATCTCCCGGGCCGTCGGCTCGGCGGCCGCGGCGCCGCTCGTCCCGGCCACCACCAGCGCCAGGACCAGCGCCCACGGCATCAATCCAAGCGTCCGTTGCCTCAACGTCCCATAACGTGTCGTCGTTCTCATGGCTGCCTTCCTCCCTTTTCCGTTCGTCTCGTCTGTTGCCGGGCGCCTTTGCCCGGTGCTTTCCGTGCGCTCGCTGCTTTGCTCTCCCGGCGCCTGCTGGTGGTTTCCGTGAGCCTGCTTTGCCCTTGTTGCGCCTGCTGGTGCTTTCCGTGCGCCCCGGCCGGCGACCGGAGGCTCCCCTCGTTGTCACCGTCCTTGCGCCGGGACCGGCCGCGCCTTGCGGGTCACCTGCCGCCGTTCCACCAAGACAAACAGGGCCGGCAGCACCGTCAGCGCCGCCGCCGAGGATACGCCCATCGTCAGCGCGATGAGGAAACCAAAGACCCGCAGGGGCGGGAACGTCGACAGAAGCAACACCAAGAACCCTGCGGCCACGGCGGCGGCGTTGAGGATCACCGCCCGGCCGGTCGTCGCCAGCGTCGCGGCGGCCGCCCCGGGGGGTTCGAGACCGTTGCGGACCTCTTCGCTGTAGCGGCTGTACACGTGGATGCTGTAGTCGATGCCCACGCCCACCACGATGCTGGCCACCAGGGCCGTGACGACGTCGAAGTTCATGCCCGCCCATCCCATGAAACCGAAGTTGATGGCGATGGTGAGCAGGATCGGGAGAATGCACAAGAGCCCCTTGGCGAGCGACCCGACCATAACCCACAAAAGCAGCAGGACGCCTGTTATGGAAAGAATGAGGCTTTGCACCTGACCGGTCGTGATCATCTCGGCCATGCCGTCCACGAGGTAAGGCAACCCGGTTACCGTCACCTGCCCGTAGGGGCCGAGCTTCTCCTGGGCGAGCTCGTCAATGCGGCGCAGCACCTCCTCCCGCTCCTGGGCCGAGGTCGTGCTAACCGGCACCTCGATCTTGGCCGTCGTCTGGTCGAGGGTCAGGAACTGGTCCAGCGTCGAGTCCCCTGACATGGACAAGAGCAGCAGGTACTGGGCGACGGCCGCCCGGGTTTCCGGGATGACCTCGTACGCCGGGTCGTCCTCGTTGAGGGCCCGGCCGACCTCCTTGACGATGTTGACGACGGACATGGCGCCCGTCAGCCGGGGCATGGCGTCAAGCTCCGCCTGCAGCGCCTCCATAGCCCGCAGCGTCTCCGGCTCGAGGATCTCGCCCTCCAAGACTATCTGCACGGAGTCAACGCCGCCGAACTTGTCCTGAACAAGCTGGTACGCTTGCCGTGCTTCACTGCGGGCGTCAAAAAACCGCAGGTAGTCCGTGTCGACCTCAAGGCGCGCGAAACCGGCCGCAGCCGCGGCCGCCAGGACGACAGCCGTCGCGAGAGGCACGGCCGGGCGACCGGTGACGACGGCCGCGAGCCGCTCAAGAAACCCGCCTGTGGCCTCCGCGCCCGACATGGGGGTTGCCCCGCGCGGGGCGGTTCGGTTGCGCCTGGCCACCACAAGAACCGCCGGGATGAACACCACGGAGATGAGCAGGGCTACGGCCACGCCGACCCCCATAAACACGCCGAACTCCCGGATGCGGACGATGCCTGTAAAAGCGTTGGACACAAAGCCAACCACGGTGGTCAGGCCTGACATCACCACCGCCAGGCCGACCGAGCGCACGGTTTGCTCCGCCGCCGCGCGGCCGTCGCCGTCCCTGCGCCATTCCTCGTCATAGCGGCGCAGGACGTGAATGCCGTACGCGCTGCCGACGCTGGTCAAAACGACGGGGATCGCCGCGCCCAACTGGCTCAGGGAAACGCCCAGGAATCCCATGAGCCCCATAGTCCAGATGACGCTGATGCCGACCGCGGCCAAGGGCAAAAGCACCCCGGTGGCGGTCCGGAAGCTTAGATACAGGACAGCCACGATGATGAGAAGCACGGGCGGCATGAGGCGGATGACGTCGGCCCGCAGTTCCTGGTTGAGCTGCTGCGTGAGGGCGGGATGGCCCGTCAGCCGTACGGACAGCCGATCCGTGTAGCGGCTGACCACCTCCCGCACCGACTGCACCAGGGCGTCGGTGTCTTGAGAGCGGCTGAGCTGCACGAGAATCATGGTGTGCTGTTCATCGCCGGAAACGAAACGTTCGGCGACGGTCTCGCTGGCAAGGAGCCGTTCCCGGAAGCGCGCGGCCGCGGCTTCGCTGGTCGGCAGTTCGTCCATCACGGGCGCCACTTCGATGCCCCACAGCGTCCCCCGCACATTCTCCACGTTGGTGATGCTGCGTACGCTGGCGACGCCCGGCAGCCGCCCGAGCTCCTGGGTCAAGGCGTCGATGGCCTGGATGACCGGCACGGTAAAGAGATTGCCGTCGGCGGAGACGACCGCCAGCACATACGTGGAACTGCCGAACGTCTCGTTGACCCATTTAAAGGAGGCAAGCCTCGGGTCGTCCTCGGCAAAAAAGCTCTGAACGTCGGTGCTGAACTCAAGCTGCAGCACTCCGTAGGCAAACACGGCGGTGATGAGCCCGACGACGCTGATGATCCACCCCGGATACCGGCGCACAATCCGGCCTATCCACTGCATCCAACGCAACTCCTTCCACCATCGGGGCGCGACCCGGCCTGGAAACGCCGGCCCGCTCCCACGCCCGCTCAAGCGTCCCAAATATCCAACAAAACCCCGAAGACCAAAAAACCTTTCACAAAAATGCAGCGTCCGCTACGCGCCCGCGGCTTCGCCGGCCAGCGCTTCGTTGAGAAAGCTGACGAGCATCTCTTTTTCGGCTCCGGACAAGTCCATCACAGACTGCAGGAAACGTCCCAACAGTCCGATCAGCTCTTGGCCTACGCCGTGGCCCATCGCCTCGATGGCCATCCCGGCCACGATGCCGACAAATACCGTTAGCGGCATCTCCACGCCCGGCGCCTGGCGCACCAGGTCGCGCACGACCGAGACGGCGCCTTCGCTCAAGTTCGCCAGGTGGACCAGGAACAAGGCCATGATGTACGTGCAAAATTTGACCTGCACGTCCGCCCCTGCGATCGCGGCCATGATTCGCTGCGTCGCCCGGGTCGGACCAAGGGCCCGCCACTCCGACAGAGACTGAAGCGCCTCATCTTTCAGCGCGCCGAGATCCCCGCATTCGAGGGCTTGCGAGCGCACCTGAGTAAATAGGGCTTCGGCGGCGGCGGTCGGGACGAACACGATCTGCGAGCGCCCGGGCTCTCCCCGGTTGACCGCGTAGTCTCGCGTAAGGAGGCCTTGTTCCTCCAAGGCCCGCAGGACGTCGTAGGCGGTCCACTTGCTGACGCCGAGGCGCTGCGCGAGGGCCTCATAGTGGACCGGCAGCTGCGTGCGCCGGTACATGTCCAACACACTGCGCAAGAACTGCTTGCGCCGCTCGGTCAGCCGCGTCGCCGTCGCCTCCCCAAAAGACCCAATTTCCGCATTCATTGTATGGCCGATCCGGGAACCCGTCAACGGCGGCGCGCCACAAAAGCGCAATGGAATTAAGCGGCTTAATCGAACGGGCTAGAGGGGCTTCTTGCCGACAAACATGTCCCGGCCCCACGGATCGACCCGGGACGTCGCCGTGAATCCGGTTTCCTCCAGCCACGCCAGCCAAGCCGCGCGGGGGAACAACCCGAACCGGTGCCGGTCGTGCTCGACCGAGACGCTGCCGTCGGCATCTCGGAGGATCAAAGCAAATACGACTTCGTAGGTGTCGTCGCTCGGATCGGGATCCCAGATCCATTCGAGGTAGCGCAAGCCGCGGCCGTCCGGGCCGTCCTCCCCGCCGGTGACGGTCTTGGGGGAAAACGTCTCCTTTACCACGTCCGGGATGACGACGACGGCACCGCCGGGGGCACAGTGCCGGTAAGCGGTGGCTAGGGCAGCCATGACCGACGCCGGGTCGGTCATGTACATGATGGCATCATGGATCAGCACCCGGTCAAACTGCCGCCCCAGGTCCAGCGTGCGCATGTCCCCGACCGCGTGCTCGCACTCGGGGTTGAGCTGCCGGCTGACGGCCACCATGTCCGGCGAAAGGTCCGTGAGGGTAAGCGCGAACTTGTTTTTGAGATGAAATGCCAGGCTTCCCCCGCCGGCGCCGAGCTCAAGAAGCGTGCGGGGCGGGCGCGCCGACGCGTTGAGCAAAACCGGCAACAAGTCAGCCGCTTCCTCCTCATAATCGTCAGGAGGGGAGAACAGCGGCCACCACCGGGCCAGTTCGTTGTAGAGCCGCGGTCCGGCGGAGTTGAACCGATCCGGCCCAGTGTTCACCAACGGCTCACCCTTTCGTTCCGGCGGGAGGGTAAGGAACCCCCGGCAACGGCGTATTTGACACGGGTGGTGACGTAGCCCCCAAGATACAATTCGCCGGTGGTCCGGTGCGGCTCCTGCGGCTTGCGGTGCTGGTGCCTGGCGACGGCGAGGCGAACGCACGGACACCGTTCCCGAAAAGAGAAATCGCCCTCCCGGAATCCCGAGGAGGGCGACCGCTTCTTGGTGGGCAGAGAGGGACTCGAACCCCCGACCTCTACGATGTGAGCGTAGCGCTCTAACCGGCTGAGCTATCTGCCCGATCGCACATTTAACTATAGCAAACGGCGGGCACGGCGTCAACTGCCGCCGTGCCCGTTCCGCCTGCTCACTCGACGTGGTAGTCCACCAGGAACACGTCCAGCAGAAACACCTGACCGCCTTGGACGACTTGCGCCTGCTCCCGCAGCATCCCGACGCCCGGAGCGAACCAGCGCATCGTGTGCAGCTCTTCCCCGTCGGCTTCGCCGTCGATGGAGACGACCACTGCCTCAAACGTCCCCACAGGAATCTCGAGCACTTCCGGCTCCAAGACGGTAAACGTCATGGCCACCAGCTGGCCGGCCGCCTCGCCCGACCACGCCCACTGCTGGCCGGGTGCCAGCGGACTCCGGAGGAACAGCTGCGGCGGATCCAGCTCGTACGAACCTTGCGGGAAGTCGCGGCGCAGCGCGATGACGTCGCCGTCTTGGATCACGTAGTATTCCCGCTGGATGACGAAATCGTTGACGACGGTATTGACGACGAAGGCACCATCCGCCGTTTCCTCGACGACGAACGTCATCTCGATCCCGGTGCCGGCGTACCGCCACCAGTTGCCGCCCGCCAGCGGGAAATAGTCGCTGGCCGACTGGGCCGCCGCCAGGCCGGACACAGCCAGCATCGCGCCGATGACCAACATCAAAACAGCCGGGCACCGCTTCATCCGTGATACCTCCTTGATGCGGCGTCGTAGTGCGGCTTGGCACCGCATTCACATTAGCTTTACGTTACCAGGAGATGGAGCCCTTTACAAGCGTCTGCTCACGGCCGGGCCCCACCGACACGCAAACAACCGGCACGCCGGTGAGCTCCTCGATGCGGGCGATAAAGCCGCGGGCGGCCTCGGGTAGATCTTCCCAGCGCTCCGCTGCGTGGATCGGCTCAGACCACCCCGGCAAGTCTTCGTAGATGGGCTGCACCCGGCTCATTTCCGGCAGGAGCGCCGGCACGCGGTCAACCCGCCGGCCGTCGACCTCGTAGCCGACGGCGACGCGCACCGTCTCCAGGCCGGTTAAGACGTCCAGCTTGGTCAAGGCCAGCTGCGTGATGCCGTTGACCCGCACGGCATAGCGCAACTGGACGGCATCCAGCCAGCCGCAGCGACGGGGCCGGCCGGTGGTGGTCCCGTACTCCCCGCCCCGCTCCCGCAGCCAGTCGCCGCCGGCGTCGGTAAGCTCCGTCGGAAACGGACCCATTCCTACGCGCGTCGTATACGCCTTGGCGACGCCCAGGACATGGGTGACCGCGCCGGGCCCCACGCCTACCCCCGGGTAGACGCCGCCGGCGGCCGGCGACGATCCGGTCACGTAAGGGTACGTCCCGTGGTCGACGTCGAGCAGCGTCCCTTGCGCGCCTTCGTAGAGCACCCGCCGCCCCTGGGCCAGCGCTTCCTGAACGAGTTCGCCCGTGTCGGCCAGGAGCGGGAGGAGCTGCGGGGCAAACCGGCGGCAATACTCCATCATCTCGGCCACCGTGTAGCCCCGATGACCGTAGAGCTTCTGAAGCAGCAGCGACTTGCGGGGAACAACCGCCTGCAGCCGCTGCTCGAGCCACGCCTCGTCCAGCAGGTCGGCGCACCGGATGCCTTCACGGGCCACTTTGTCGGCATAGGCCGGACCGACGCCGCGCCCGGTGGTACCCAGCTTGTAGGCGCCGCGGGCCTCCTCCTCGAGCCGGTCCTGGTCCCTGTGGTACGGCATGATCAGGTGCGCGCGGTCTGAGATGAAAAGCCGCGCCGTCTGAAACCCGCGGGCCCGCAGCGCGTCGAGCTCTTGGACGAGCACCTCCGGATCAATGACTGCGCCGTTTCCGATGACGCAGGTAGCCTCCGGGTACAGAATTCCCGAGGGGATCAGGTGCAGCTTGACCGTTTGCCCGCAGGCCACCACCGTGTGGCCTGCGTTGTTGCCGCCCGCGTAGCGCACGACGACATCCGCCTGCGCCGCCAGGTAATCGACGATCTTCCCCTTGCCTTCATCGCCCCATTGAGCGCCCACGACGGCCAACCCGGGCATTGCCAACAGCACCTCGCAGTCGGGTAGTGCGGCGGACAGGCAGCGGCCGGGAAAAGGCCGCTCGCCGCCTTTCCCTTTGTAGCAGAGCACGGACGGGGTGTCAACGCCAGTCCGGATGTTGCGCCACATAATACTGTATATTGTTCGCCTCCGCCCGCGCCGGGCAGGCGGCTCGCCCCGCACCGCCTGCCGGGCCACAGGCAAGGGGCGCTGGCGGCGCCAAAGGTTTCCAGGCAGCACGGACGCATAACCCTATCGCCGCCGCGCACAATACGCCCAGAGAGGTCGATAATGCCTGCCGGTCTTGACTCAAACTCTCCGGAGTTGAGCAGCCTGCGCCGGCGTCACGTGATGCCAGCGCTCGCTGCAGGCTGCTAGACAGCTTGTCAACACCCGCAGGCCGCTTATCGGCCTCTCTCGCATTTTCGCGGGCGAAGGCCGCGGCCCGTGCCGCGGCCTTCACCCGTTGACGGCTTGTGCACTCCGCCCGCTTACGCCAAGGCGTCAAGCGGCGGCAGGCGAAAGAACCGGCACGCGTTGGCGGTAGTCGCCGCCGCCAGCTGCAGCGGGTCCACCCCGCGCAAGCCGGCAAGGAACTGCGCCACGTACTGCACGTACGCCGGCTCGTTGCGGCGCCCCCGCAGGGGCACGGGCGTCAAATACGGAGCGTCGGTTTCGATGAGCAGGCGATCCGGCGGCACGTGGGCAATGACGGCGCGGATGTTGTCCGCGTTGCGGAAAGTCACCATGCCGCCGGTCGACACGTAATGCCCCATCGCCAGGCATTCCTCGAGCATCGCGGCACTGCCTGCGAACGAATGCATCAGCCCGGACAGGCCGGCTGCCCAGTCCCGCAGCACCGCCATCGTATCGTCGTCCGCGTCGCGGTTGTGGACCACAAAGGGAAGCCCGGCCTCCCGGGCCAGTGCCAGCTGGCGGATAAAGGCTTGCCGCTGCACTGGCCGGGGAGAGTGGTCGTAGTAGTAGTCGAGCCCGATTTCGCCGATGGCTACGACCCGCGGGTGCCGAGCCAGCTCCCGCAGCCGCGCGTAGGCCGAGTCGTCGAGCTGCGTGGCGTCATGGGGATGAACCCCGACGGTGGCGTAGACGCAAGGGTACGTCTCCGCCAGGCGCACCGCGGCCTCCGACGAGGCGAGGTCCGAGCCGATGGTGACGATTACGCGCACGCCGGCGGCTTGGGCCCGCCGGATGACCTCGTCCACGTCGCCGGCAAACTGCTCGTGGTCCAAGTGCGCGTGGCTGTCCACCAGCGGGCTTAATCCCAGCGGCTCAAACGCTGCCTTGCTCATTTCGCCTTGCTGCCGGGCGCGATGGCATCGTCGGTGGTCAAAAGGCCCAGCTTGCCGTCGGGACCGGTCGCGGCCAAAATCATCCCCCGGGATATCTCGCCGCGAAGCTTGGCCGGCTTGAGGTTGGCCACGACGATGACATGCCGCCCTACGAGCTCCTCCGGCTTGAAATGCAGCGCGATCCCCGCGACCACCTGGCGCTGCTCAAAGCCGAGGTCAAGCTGCAGCTTGAGCAGCTTGTCCGCGCCGGCGATGCGTTCGGCCGCGAGCACTTTGGCGACCCGCAAGTCCACCTTTTGAAACGTCTCGATGTCGATCTCGGCGGCCACCGGCGGAAACGGCGAATCGCTCGGCTGCGCGGCCGGTGCCCGGTCTTTGGCGGAGACCGTCGTGGCCTGGGTTTCCCGGGTTGCGGCAGCGCCGCCAGGGGCCGCGCCTTGCGCCGCCGCCCCTCCGCCGCCCCCCGGCGCACCGGCCGGGTCAGCCTGAGCTCCCGCGCCGAGCACCTCATCGATGTCTAGCCGCGGGAAAAGGGGCTCGCCCTTTTGCACGGCCAAGCCCGCGGGCAGCTGCCCCCACGCCTTGGCCTCGTCCCAGGCAAGCTTTGCGGCTGCGTCCCAACCCAGCTGTCGCCATAGCCGCGCCGGCGTCTGCACGAGGAACGGGCTGATCAGCACGCCGCACAGGCGGATGGCTTCGGCGGCGTTGTACAGCACCGTGCGCAGCTTGCCCTCCCGCCCCTGGCGGTTGAGCTCCCACGGAGCCTGCTCGTCGATGTACTTGTTGACCCGCTTGGGCAAGTCCCACGCCACCTGCAGCGCCCGGTCGAGCTCCAGGCGCTCGAGCGCCTCCTCGACCTCGGCAAAGACCCGGCTTGCCGTTTCCCGCAAGATGCCGTCGTCCTCCGCCGGGTCGGGCGCCGGGATGCGGCCGCCCGCGAATCGTTCAATCATGGATACGGTCCGCCAGACCAGGTTGCCCAGGTCGTTGGCGAGGTCCGCGTTGATGCGCCGCACCAGGGCTTCCTCCGAGTAGCTGCCGTCGGCGCCAAAGGGCACTTCCCGCAGCAGGAAGTAGCGGACCGGGTCCACGCCGTACTTGGCCACCAGCTGCGTCGGGTCGATGACTTGCCCGCCCGCCCGGGACTTGCTCATCTTGCCGCCGTCGATGAGGAGCCACCCGTGGCCGTACACGCTCTCAGGCAGCGGCGCGCCCAAGGCCATCAGGATTGCCGGCCAGATGATGGCATGGAAACGCAGGATGTCCTTGCCGATCAGGTGCACGCTGGCCGGCCAGAAGCGCTTGTACAGCTCGCCGTCGGGGTATCCCAGAGCGGTGACGTAGTTGGACAGCGCGTCCACCCACACGTAGATTACGTGGCCCGGGTCAAAGGGCACCGGGATGCCCCACTTAAACGACGTGCGGGACACCGACAGATCCTCAAGCCCCCGCTCGATGAAACGCACGACTTCGTTGCGCCGGGACTCGGGCTGCACGAACCCCGGGTTTTTCCGGATGTGCTCCAGCAACGGCTCGCCGTACTTGGACAGGCGGAAGAAGTAGCTCTCCTCCTCCACCCATTCCACCGGCCGCTCGTGGACCGGGCAAATGTTGCCGTCCTTGAGCTCGCTCTCGGTGTAGAACGCCTCGCAGTTGGCGCAATACAGTCCCCGGTACACGCCCTTGTAAATGTCGCCCTGGTCGTACAGCTTCTGGAAGATGTCCTGCACCCGCTTCTTGTGCCGTTCCTCGGTGGTGCGGATGAAGTCGTCGTAGCTGATATCCAGCGTCTTCCAAAGCTCCTTGATCCAGTCGACGATGGGGTTGACGTAGTCGATGGGCGCCTTGCCCGCTTGGCGGGCCGCCCGCTCGACGTTGAGCCCGTGCTCGTCGGTGCCCGTCAAAAACCACGTATCATGGCCCTTAAGCCGGTGGTATCGGGCCAAGGCGTCTGCGGCCACCGTCGTGTACGTATGGCCCACGTGCAGCTTGTTGTTGGGATAGTAGATCGGCGTCGTGATGTAGAAGCTCTGCCGAGCCATCGTGCAGGTCCCCTCCCTCGTCTCTTGGCGCATCGCCCGGTGCAAAAAGAAAACGCCCCCGCGGCCTCATGGGCCGGCGGGGGCGAAAAGGGGCCTTTCGCGGTACCACCCCGGTTTCGGCGACGCCTCACGGCGGTCGCCCTCGGCAGGTACTCCCGGATAAACCCGGTCCATACCCTAGCGCTGTAACGGGCGCTCCGGCTGCACGCTCATGCAGCCTCCCGGCCTCGCCTACTGGCGGCGCGCACGCCGCGTTGGGCGGGCTGCTCGAGGGCCATCTTCAGCGGAACCTCCGACGCCGGCTTTCACCTGACCCGGCTCTCTGGGGTCGGCGGCTTTCCGCCTACTCCTCCCTGTCCTCGCACTTGTCCGGTTCAATTGCCTTCAATTCTAGCCAAGCGCCCTGCGCCTGTCAACAGGCGGCCGGGACTGTCCGGCGTGGTGCGAGCCCGGACCCTCCTGACGATACAACGCCTCAATGACCCGCTCGATATCCGGCTCCGCCATGTACACGTCCCGGATATCCCCGCACCGGCTCAGCCGGCTGATGACCTCCGCCGCCGTCACCGTTGACCGGTCAAAGGCAACGGTAACGGCGGCCCCCTCCTGGGCCACGAGCGTCCAAGGCCCGCTCGGCGGCTCGCCGACAGGGGCGGCGAACTCCACCCGCAGCTCCGAAGGCGCGCCCACGGCCCGGCGAAGCCCCGTCAAGTCGCCGTCGTAGACGAGCCGGCCGTGATTGATGACCATCACCCGGGAGCAGAGCACTTCAATATCGTCCATGTCGTGGGTCGTCAGCAGGATCGTCGTGCCTTCCTGCCGGTTGACCTCCTTGAGGAATTCCCGGACGCGCCGCTTGGCCACTGCGTCCAGGCCGACGGTGGGCTCATCGAGGAAAACGACCGGCGGCCGGTGCAGCCACGCCGCGGCGAGGTCCGCCCGCATGCGCTGGCCAAGGGAGAGCTTGCGCACGGGAACGTCCAGGAACGCACCGATCTCGAGCAGCTCGTCAAACCGTTTCAGGCTCGCCCGGTACTCCTTCGGTTTCACCCCGTACATGGCCGCGAGCAGCTCCAGCGTATCCCGGACCGGCAAGTCCCACCACGCCTGCGTCCGCTGGCCAAACACGACGCCCAGCCGGCGCACCACCTCGCGCCGCTGGCGCTGTGGGCTTTTCCCTTCGACGCGCACCTCGCCCCGGGTCGGGTGCAGGATCCCTGCGAGCATCTTGATGGTCGTCGACTTCCCCGCGCCGTTGGGGCCCAAATACCCGACGAATTCGCCGGTGTCGATGGCAAAGGAGATGTCGTCAACGGCTGTGATGTCCCGCCCCTCGCGCGAGACAAGCCCCCGCAGCGCGCCCAGGACTCCGGGGCGATCCTTGGCCACTCGGAACACTTTTGACAGGTGAATCGCTTCGACGATGGCTCCCACACTCGCCGCCTCCCGGGACGCTCCTGGTGCCGCAGCCGGCTCCTGCGCCCCCGTCATGTGCCGGTGCTCTGGTAGTGCCTCTCTCCCAACCGCCAAAAGCCGTAGGCCAGCAGCGCGAAGCCCACCACCACCAGGGGTGAAACCCACAGCGCCCAGGCGCCGCCGCCCTTCCCGAGCAGGTACTGGACGGGCACGAAGTTGATGAAACCGACCGGCAGCGCGCTGGTCAGAAGCGTCCGTAGCCAACGGGGGTAGACGGTCAGCGGGTAGTGGCTGGCGGTCACCGGTGCGTACATGGTAAACGTCTGCAAGTCGCCGATGCGCACAACCCAAAACCCCGCCGCCGCCGTGATCAGCGAGAGACTGAGGGGCACCAGCGTGCCCAGCAGGCTGCCGGCGGCCACATATGCAAGCCCCAACGGGCTCAGCGCCCCCGTTTCCACCAGCCGGTGCCCGGCGACGGCCAGGATGACGGCGCCTTGAAGCACGGCCCCCAGGCGCTCCGGTTCGACGCTGCGGCCTAGCAGCGTCAAGAGCGTCGGCCACGGGCGCAAGAGCAAGGCGTCGAACTCGCCGTACACCAAATACCGTTCAAACGCGTGCAACTCCGCCCCGAACGTGCGGTACAATCCCATGGCGATGCTCGCCATGCCGTAGAGCAGGCCGACCTCGTAGACGTCCCACCCGCCGATGCGCGAAAACCGGGCAAGAATCGCCGCCACCATGAGGAAGTCCGTTGCCGACAACACGCCATACAGGACTAAGCCCGTCAGGAAGTCTGTCCGGTACTGCATTTTCGCCCGCAGCGCGGCCTGAACGCTGCGCAGGTAGAGGGCGATCATCCGCCCTGCACCTCCAACCGGCGGCGGGCCCCGTTGGTCAGCACTCGACAGAGGACGGTCAGGGTGACCGCCCAACCGGCCGGCCACGCCAACGCCTCAGCGCCCGAGAGCTCCAGGTAAAGGCGGGCGGGGTCATGGTGGAGCGGTGCGAAGGGCAAGAGGCGGGCCACGGTGTCCCACGGCGGCGGCAAGAGATCGATGGGCACCAGAAACCCCGAGAAGGCCGTGTGCAATGTGTAGTACAGGTGGTTCGCAAAGCGGATCTGCACCGTCCAAAAGGAGCTGATGCCGATCAGGTACCGCAGGCACAGGCCGTTGTAGATAGCGAGGGCGATTGCGGCCAGGAGCAATGGGTAGGTGACGAGCTGCTCCGGCACCTGCACGCCCACCACGAGCCCAAAAACGACGGCCAGCGGCAGGCAGCGGTACAGGATGTTGTACCCGATCGTCCCAAGTTCCCGCGTCATCACGAACAGGTGGTAGTCCACCGGGCGCAGCATGTCGACGCCGACGGATCCGCTCCGCACGGTCTCGGGAATCCCGAGCCCGTTGGTGAGAAACACCGCCGCCCACAGCATCGCCTGGTTAAAGGCGACCCAGCGGGCCATGTTCGTTGCCTCGTAGTCCCCTGTGGCGGCGGTCCCGCCGGTAGCCGCCTGCCAGATGGCGATGTACATGAATCCGAAGATTGCGCTGGCCACGTTGTTGACCACGTGCGCGGCCCGGTACTGGAGATGTCGGCGGTAGGCTTTGGCGGCGGATAAGATGTAGGCGTTCATGGTGCTTGCCGGCCCAGGTCGCGGTTTCGCGGGAACCGCCGGTTGGCGCCGCACAATCGAGATTCTACACAACGAATGTTCGGGCCGCAAGGCCTTCGCCGCAGCGGCATACAGATTCTGCAAGGAGGCGGGCTGCGCAGATGGGCGAGGGCACTTTCGTTCTCCTGCTGATCCTCGTGGCGGGCCTGCTCGGCAGCAATGAGCTCGTCTCCGTGTCAGCGGCGGTTATGTTGGTGCTGCAGGCGATCGGCTACAGGGACGTCTTCGGTTTCTTGGAGGATCACGGCGTCGATCTCGGCGTCGTCTTCCTGCTCCTTGGCCTGCTTTTGCCCTTTGCGACCGAACGGCTCGGACTCGCCGAGACGATGTCCAGCCTCGTTAAACCCGCGGGTTTGATCGCGGTGGCGGTCGGCGCCCTCGCGGCGCACCTGGCAGCCCGGGGAGTCTCCATGCTGCGGGTGCACCCGGAGGTGCTCGTGGGGCTTATCGTCGGGTCGGTCGTCGGCGTGCAGTTCCTGCGGGGTATCCCCGCTGGGCCGCTGGTCGCTGCGGGTATCGCCGCCGTGCTGTACCGGCTCATCCAGCGCTGACCGCAACAGACGCGCCGCCCAGCACCCCGCGGGCTGCGCCTCGGCGGGCAACCGTTCCGCAACGCGGGAGATGCCAAGAAACCGCGAGACGGCACGCTCCGTTGCCGGCGCGGCGAAGATTCGCTGGCCAGCCGCCGAGACGGCGCCGGGCGGCGATACGTGTGGCCAGTGGTTTCATTGACTTATGCTGGAAATCTTAGTACTCTGTACTTGAGTACCAACGCCTGCCAAAGCGCCGGGGAGGTGCCGAGCCGTGAAGTCCACCGGCATTGTACGGAAGGTCGACGAGCTGGGCCGGGTCGTCATTCCCATCGAGCTGCGCCGGACATTGCAGATCGAGCAGAAGGACGCGCTCGAGATCTATGTCGACGGGGAAATGATCATTCTTAAGAAGTACGAGCCTGCCTGCATCTTCTGCGGCAACGCGAGCAACATCCGGCACTTCCGAGAAAAGAATATTTGCATCAGCTGCCTCAAGGAAATGCAGCACCTGTCGCTGGAGACGACCGCCTAGTCCCCGTCCGGGTCGTCTTGGACGCCCGCGCCTTGCGGGCTGGCCTCGTCCCGGGCAGGTACGGCCATCGCCGCCTTGTAGACGACGCGCCGCGGCACGCCGAGTTCCGCGGCGACGGCGCGCACGGCGGTCTTTTTGTCTGCACCGGCTTCCATGTGGGCGATTAACCGGGTCCGCAGCGCGTCGTCGTCCGCCGCGTCCGCTACAGGCGCCGCCTGCGCGTCTTTGGCCTCCGAAGCACCCGCCACGACCACGACAAACTCCCCCTGCGGGGCCCGCTGCTCAAAGAGGCGCACAAGCTCCCCGAGCGTACCCCGCTGCCATTCCTCGTGCAGCTTCGTCAACTCTCGCGCAATGCACGCCGGGCGGTCACCGAGGACGAGCAGAAGGTCGGTGAGCATCGCCCGCAGCCGGTGCGGCGCCTCGTAAAAGACGAGCGTGCGGGGGTCGTCCGCCAGCGACGCAAGGTGCGCCCGGCGGCGGCTTGGCTGGCGCGGGAGGAAACCTTCGAAGACAAACCGATCCGCGGGCATGCCGGCACCCGCCAGCGCCGTCGCAACCGCGGTCGGCCCGGGGATGACCGTGACGGGAACTCCCGCGTCCACGGCCGCGCGCACAAGCCGCCAGCCGGGGTCGTGGATTCCAGGCATACCCGCGTCCGACACGACGGCCACCGACTCGCCGGCCCGGAGGCGGGCGACGATCTCGGGCGCGCGCTGTGCCTCGTTGTGCTCATGCAGGCTTACGAGCGGCGTGCAAATCCCGTAGTGGGCCAGCAGTTTGCGGGTGTGGCGGGTGTCTTCGGCCGCGATCAAGGAGGCCTCCCGCAGGACCCGCAAGGCTCGCAAGGTGATGTCCTCGAGATTGCCGATGGGCGTCCCGCAAACGTACAGCTGCCCGGAGCGCGGCGGCGCCACTTAGCCCGCTTCCTCCCCCACCCGGGGCTCGCGCCGCTGCGGGCGGCGCCGGCGCGGCCTGCGGCGGCGGGCTTTGCGGGGCTTGTCCGCGGCGCCGGGCGCCTCCGGCTGCCGAGCCGGCTCTTCCTCCGGGGGCCCTCCGGCGTCCTCCCCGTCGAGGCTTTCCGTTTCCAGGGCGACCGCGATGCCGGCCACCTGCGGCTCCATGACGTCGTCGGCGCCGCTGGCCGCGGACACAGCCAGCCCCGCGGCGGAGCGCTTGCCCGTCAGCACGACCGCTTCGCCCGACTCGAGCTGTGCAAGGGACACCAGCGTCCGGCGGCCTTCGCCCAGGTTTACCACGACGCTCTCCCGGGCGACCAGCACCTCGCTGACTTGGCCGGTCCCGCTGGCCGTGCGCACCATCGCGCCCAGTTCGGGCAAAAGCTCGCGGATGCGCCGGTACGTGTCCGCCTCATACTTCAGGCAGCACTTGAGCCGCCCGCACTGGCCCGTGAGTTTGGACGGGTTGAGCGACAGCTCCTGTTCCTTGGCCATGCGAATCGAAACCGGGGCAAACTCGCCGAGCCACGTCGTGCAGCACAGCTCCCGGCCGCACAGGCCGATGCCGCCCACGTCCTTGGCCTGGTCCCGCACGCCGATCTGCCGCAGCTCGATGCGGACGCCGAAGCGGCTGGCCAAGTCCTTGACGAGTTCGCGAAAGTCCACCCGGTCTTCCGCGACGAAGAAAAACGTCAAGCGGCTGCGATCGAAGGTGTATTCCGCCCCGACGAGCTTCATGGGGAGGCCGCGAGCGGCGATGCGTTCCGCGGCAAAAGTCTGCGCGTCCCTTTCGCTGGAGCGGTTGGCCAAAAGCTGCTCCCGGTCGGCCGGCTCCATGTGCCGCAGCACTTTGCGAACCGGCTGCACCACGTCGCTGATGGGCACGTCTTTGGCCGGTATGACCACCTGGCCGCACTCCACGCCGCTGGCCGTTTCCACGAGCACCTCGTCGCCGACGGCCACGGGCAGGTCGCCCGGAGTGAAGTAGTATATCTTCCCGGCGCGCTTAAAGCGCACGCCGACGATGCGAATCATTTCCTCCATCGCGGAGGTCACCCTTTCTGCGCACCTAGGGCGGCCGCCAAGTCCAAGAACAGCACGTCCGCCGCCGTGCGCAGGTTCACGTTTTGCTGCACCTGGCGCCGGAAGGCCAAAATCGCCTCGAGCGCCCGCAGCACCGCTCCCTCCGGCGTCCGCTGAGCCCGCTGCGTCAGCTCGTCCGTCTGATCCACATTGACGAGCCCGAGTCCTAGCCCGGCGGCTCCGGCTGCCTGCCGGCAGACCAGGAGGTCTCGCAGCCACAGCTGGAGCAGCTCCAGCGTCTCCAAAAGTTCATCCCGGCGCTCGTGCCACGCCTGCGCCTGCTCGACCGCCGCGGGCGGCCCGCCCGCGGCCAACGCGTCCCACAAGGCAACCGCCTTGGCGCGCCGCTCCTGCAGGGCATCGGGCGTCCACCGGGTAGCCTGCCAGATGCTGCCATCCCCCAGGGCGGCCCCCGGTTCGGCCGCTTGGCCGTACTGAAACCGCTCCCGCAAAATCGCCGCCGCCACATCCCGGGGCAGCCGGCCGAAGCGCACCGGAACGCATCGGGAAACGACCGTGGGCAAAAGCGGCGTCGTCTGGTGGGCAATCAGCACGAACACCGTGCTGCCCGGCGGCTCCTCCAGCACTTTCAGCAGCGCGTTTTGCGCCGCCTCGCCGAGAGCGTCCGCGGGCTCGATGAGAAACAGCTGGCGCGGGCCGGCCGCCGGCCGCAGGGCCGCCTGGCGCTGCAGGTGCCGCACTTGCTCGATGCGGATCGATTCCCCGTCGGGCTCCACCCGGTGAAGGTCAGGATGGCGCGCCGCGGCCATGTCTCGGCACGCATCACACCGCCCGCACGGCCGATGGTGCACTTCGGGGCTTGCGCACAGCAGGCCCGCGGCAAACACCAGCGCCGCGGTCGTCTTGCCCACGCCCCGGGGACCGGTGAACAGGTACGCGTGGGCCACGCGACCGGTGGCCAGCGTCCCCCGGAGCACGTTTACCGCGGCGGCCTGGCCCGCTACATCTTCCCAGTTCACGGCCGTCAACCTTCTGCTCGGTTTCTGAGTTCACTATAACGCGTCTACTGATACAGGTCCAGCAGCAGGCCCCGGATCTCATCCAGCCGGGCGATGAGGGCGAGATTGTCCCGCTCGCGGGCGAGCAAAAGGCGGGTGAGCTCTTCGAGCTTCGCGTCGATGGTGCGCACGACGTAAAGCAGGCGGCGCTTGCCGCCCCGGGCAAATCCGGTTTCCGTCTGCACCGCGTACGTCTGGGCCAAGGCTCTGCTGACGGCTTCCCGGAGCGCTTCCTTGTATTCCCTCAGGGCCTCCAGGGTGAGTTCCGCTTTCAGCTTGGCCGCCGCCGCGTCCACGTCGGCGATGGAACGCTCCGCCGTCGCCTCGTGCTCGGCCTGGCGCAGGCGCAGCTCGTCCTGGAAGACGGCGGCCCGGGTCTGGCCCCGCCACGCGCCCCCGCGGCTTTGGGCAAGGCGGCCGCTGCCGGCTTCCGCCCGCCGGCGCCCGACCTTCATGAAGCCGCCTACATCCTTGCTGCGACCACCTGCCGCACCTCCGCGTGCACGTCCTCGAGGGTTCGACCCGCGACAGGAACCCGGACGATGCGGCCGGGCTCCTGGGCGAGGAGGCGGTGGTAGCCGGCCCACACCTCCCGCTGGAAAGCGAGGCCTCGCCCTTCGATCCGGTCCGGACCGCCGGCTTCCTTGGCGAACGCGTGGGCCGGGTCAAGGTCGAGAAAAATCGTCACGTCGGGCATGAGCCCCTCCGTCGCGACGGCATTGACGGCACGGATGTCCGACTCGGGAATCCCAAGACCGGCACCTTGATACACGATGCTCGAGTCCACG